>CAZNNH010000007.1:0-38005 GCA_964574335.1 uncultured Acidobacteriota bacterium
CCGGAAAAGATCATGGCGGCGCTGATCGCCGCCGCCGACGAGCACGGCCTCAGTCCGGACGAGGTCGCGGTGAAGGCCGAGGCCGACACCTTTCTGCTGCGCCAACTGGCCGGGGCCCTGGTCGTCGAAGAGACGCACTTCCTGCGTGATCCTCCCGCCCTCAGGTTCGTGGCGGATCACCTGGCCTGGCTCGCCTCCCGGCTGGGCCCACAAGAGCGCATCGTCGCCTGGTCGGCCGGATGCTCCACCGGGGAAGAGGCGTACACGCTCGCCATGCTCCTCGACGAGCGGCTGCCGCCAGGCGCGAGCCCCGCCGTGAGCATCCTGGCCACCGACATCAGCGCCACGGCGATCGCCGTGGCCCGAACCGCCCGCTACGGCGACTGGTCGTTCCGGAACGTGCCCGAGCCCTGGCTGGAACGGTTCTTCGAGCGGGATGGGGGGCAGTACCAGGTCCGGCCCCCCACCCGCAGCCGGGTCCACTTCGGCCATCTCTCCGTGCAGGAGCAGCTCGCCACCTTACCCAGCCACAGCCTGGACGCGGTGCTGTTTCGTAACGTCGCCATCTACCTGGATTCGCAGGCGTCGGCCCAGCTCTATACCGGGTTCGGACGGGTCCTCAAGCCGGCGGGCGTCCTGGCGGTGGGTCCCGCCGACCCCAGGCCCGAGGGGAAGCTCTTCGAGCCCATCCCGCACCAGACGACCTCCCTATACGCCAGACGGCCGCCGGCGACGGAGGAGCGGCCCGCCGCGGCGCAGAGGCACAAGCCGGCGTCCTTCCGCCGGGGGCCGTCCCCGCGGCTGACCCTCGAGACGGCCCCAGCCTCCTCGATCGCCGAGACTCGTGCCCTGGCCGACTCGGGGCGGCTCGAGGAGGCGCTCGCCCTCGCCGACAGCTTCACGCGCCGTTCTCCCACCGAGAAGGGCGGCTACGTCGTCCGCGGCCAGATCCACCTCTCGGCGTTGAACCTCGAAGCCGCCCTCGCCGACTTCCGGCGCGCCGTCTTCCTGGCCCCGGAGGATCTCCTCGCCCGCTACTGGTATGTCCTCGCTCTCCGCCAATCGGGCGAGCGGCAGGAGCTACGAGCCCAGCTCCGGGAGCTCGACCAGAACCTCTCGAGCCGGCCCCCCGACCAGCTCCTGGAGGACGGCCAGACCACGGCCGGCGATCTGCTTCGCGCGGCTCGGCACCTCAAGGGGGCCCTCAAGTGAGCCGCCAGTCAAACGAGCACAAGGCGGCGGTGCTCCGGCGCCGGGCCGACACCTTGGCCCGACCCGCCGACGAAACCCGGCACCGCCAGGCCCAGATGGTGGTGGCGGTGGTGACGCTGGCCCAGGAGAGGTACGGCCTGCCCGCGCTGGCCCTTCGTGAGATCACCCACGCGCCGGCCATCGTGCCCCTCCCCGGCCTGCCCCCCTGGATCGTGGGGATCGTGGCGGTGCGCGGCGAGATCCTCTGCGCGGTCGACCTGGCCACCTGGCTGGGGATCCACCAGGCCGGCAGGCCGGACTTCCTGGCGGTCGTCGACGGCCCGCAGGGCGCCGCCGGGCTGCTGGTGGACGGCGTGCTGGGCCTGCGCGAGATCTACGCCGACGATCTCGCGGACGCCGAAGACCCCACCGGCGCCAGAGACACCCTGGTCCGGGCCACCACCCGCGACATGGTCAGCATCCTCGACCTCGGAGTCCTGCTCGGCCGCGACGACCTCATCGTCCACGAAGAGGCCGCTCGCCTCGAGCCCGGTGCGCGGTGATGCCTTGGTTCCATCTAGACGCGACGTCGGGAGTCGCCGCGCCGCGTCCGGGGGATCGGGGGGCGAAAGCCCCCCGCTTGATAGCGGCGACCGAATTCACTTCGGCGCCGCGTCCGGGGGATCGGGGGGCGAAAAGCCCCCCGCTTGATAGCGGCGACCGAATTCACTTCGGCGCCGCGTCCGGGGGATCGGGGGGCGAAAAGCCCCCCGCTTGATAGCGGCGACCGAATTCACTTCGGCGCCGCGTAAAGAAACGAGCGTCTACAGGAGACCCCGAAGATGAGCCCGCGTCTTTCTCAGACTGTCGTCTTTGTCGGGATCGTGGCCTGCCTCGTGTTGGTGATCCAGCTCCTGGCCCGCTGGAGGTTCGGACGGGGCGTCGGCTACCGGCTCTGCTCGGTCCTCAACCCCGGCTTTGCGGCGTGCTCGCTGGCCTCCTACCTGATCGGGGACGCCGGCGTGGAGACGTTCTGGACGCGCGTGCTCTGGATCATGCCCGTCGCGGTCCCGGGGGCCGCGATCGGCCTCTACCAGGCGGCTCGGGTGGTGGACTCGCTGACCGCCCGCCTCGACGCCCGCACCGCCGACCTGCTGGCCGCGTCCTCGCAGCTCGCCTCCACCGCCAAGCAGGCCACCGCCACCTCCGCCGAGCAGGCCTCGACGGTGGCCGAGGTGAGCACCACCGTCGAGGAGATCACCCAGACCAGCCATGCCGCAGCCTCCTTCGCCCAGGAGGTGGTGGAGACCACCTCCCAGGCCGTAGAGACCGGCAACCGGGGGGTGGAGGCGATCGCCGACGCCGCCAAGATCATGCGGACCATCAGCGAGGTGACCCGGGTGGTGGAGGTGGTCACCGAGCTGGCCGACCAGTCCCACCTGCTGGCGGTCAACGCCGGGATCGAGGCCGCCAAGGCCGGCGACCAGGGTCGGGGCTTCACCGTGGTGGCGGCCGAGGTGCGGAGCCTGGCGGAGCAGAGCAAGCGGGCCACCCAGCAGATCCGCAGCGCCGTGCAGCGGGCCGAGGAGGGGCGGCGGGCGGTCGAGTCGGTCCACAAGGTCATCGGCGAGCTCGCCAACGTCCTCGAGGTCGCCTCGGGGCGGGCCCGACAGATCGCGGCCACCGCCACCCAACAGGCCGAGGGGATCTCGCAGATCGCCACCGCCATGACCAACGTCGCCGAGGGGGGACGCAACACCGAGGCCTCTGCCCGGCAGATCGAGGCGGCGGCCCTGCAGCTCAACCAGGTCGCCGCCGACATCCGCAGGGCCATCACCGGGTAGGTGCCGTCGGAACGTCACATGGAGAGCGAAGAGCTAGAAACGCTGCTCGCGGTCTTCCGGGCGGAGGCCGCCGAGACCCTGGACGCGTTGGCCCAGACGGTGGAGGCGCTCCGAGGCACGTCTCCGGCGGCGCGGGGCGAGCTGGTCAAGACCGGGCTCCGGCTGGCCCACAACCTCAAGGGGGCCAGCCAGTCGGTGGGCCTGGAGCAGGCGGCACGGCTCGCCCACGCTCTGGAGGATTCGCTGGGAGCCGTCAGGGACCAACCCGCCGTCGACGAGAACGCCATCCGGGCGATGCTGCGTGACGTCAGTCGGATCCAGCAGGTCACGGAGGGCGCGGACGTGGAGGAGGCGCTCCGACGGCGATCCGCCGAGCTGCAGTTGCCCGACCCGTCCCCCTCGCGGAAGGCCTCCTCCGGCTCCTCGGTCCGGGTCGAGGCGGAGCGCATCGACCGTCTGATGGGCTTCACGGGCGAGCTGCTGGTCGCCCAGGCCACCCAGGCGGCCCGGGCCGAGCGCCTGGAGCGCTTCGGCGCCGACCTGGTGGCCCGGGTGCTGGCGGCCGGTTCGGGCGAGGCCGTCGACTGGGCGGACCTTCCGCGCCAGCTCGACGAGCTCCAGCAGGCCGATCGGCGGGAGCTGATGCGCTCCGGCAACCTGACGGCGGAGCTGAAGGACGCGGTCAAGGCCCTGCGCATGGTGCGGCTGGGCATGGTGGCGGCGGCGTGGCGGCGGACCGTCCGCGAGACGGCTGACACCGTGGGCCGGTCGGCGACGCTGAAGGTCAGCGTCGGCGAGATCGAGATCGACAAGCAGGTGCTGGACCGCCTTCACGATCCGCTGCTGCACGTCCTCAGGAACGCCGTCGACCACGGCCTCGAGCCACCGGACGAGCGCGAGCGCAGCGGCAAGGCGCCGATGGGGGTGGTGGCGGTCTCGGCCGAGGTCGAAGGGACCATGGTCCGCATAGAGATCAGCGATGACGGCCGTGGCGTGGACATCGATCGGGTGGTCCAGGTGGCCCGGGAGCGGCACCTGACGCCGGATGCCGCGATGGGCGAGACTTCGCCCGCCGAGGCGACCGCCCTGCTCTTCAACGACGAGCTCTCGACCGCCTCGAAGGTCACCGAGATCAGCGGGCGCGGGATCGGCCTGGGGGAGGTGCGAAGGGCCGCCGAGGAGCTGGGCGGCCACGTGGACCTGATGCCTCGGGGTCGGCTCGGCGGCGCCACCGTGGCGGTGACCGTGCCGCTGAGCGTGCTCTCCACGAGAGAGCTGCTGGTCAAGGCGGGGCGTTTGACCTGTGCGGTGCCCATCGAGTCGATCGAGCGCGCCCTGCGCCTGGACCAGGGGAGCATCGAGCAGCTCGAGGGGGTGCCGGCCGCCCGCCTGGAGGGGTCCGACCCGCTTCGAATCGTGTGGCTCTCCCGGGCGATGGGCGAGGAGGTGGTGGGCGCTCCCCGCCACCTGTCCGTGCTCGTCGTCCGCAGCGGCCGCCAGCGGGCCGGCATCGTCGTGGACGACGTGCTGCAGCAGGGCGAGTTCGTGATCCAGCGACTCCCCTGGAACCTCAAGCGGGTCCCCTGCGTCAGCGGCGCGGTGGTCCTGGCGGACGGCTCGCTGGCGGTGGCCGTCGACGTGGCCCAGGTCCTGGCGCGGGCCCGCTCGCAGGGCGCCGGTCCCTCTCTACGCCCCCGGCCCCGGCTGGCGCCGTTGATCCTGGTAGTGGACGACTCCCTGACCACCCGCACGCTGCACCGCGACCTGCTGGCCGGCGCCGGCTACGAGGTGGTGGTGGCGTCGAACGGCGCCGAGGCCTGGGACCTGCTGGGCCAGAGACGCTTCAACCTGGTGGTGACGGACGTGCTGATGCCCGACGTCGACGGCTGGGAGCTGACCCGCCGGGTCCGCCAGCACCCGCGGATGGCCAACCTGCCGGTGATCCTGGTGACCACGCTCGGCTCGGCGGAAGACCAGGAGCGCGGCGTTCGGGCGGGCGCCAACGCCTACGTGGTCAAGGGGAGCTACGACCAGGAGCAGCTGCTCAGGGCCGTCGCCAGCCATGTCTAGGACGCGAGGGCGGGGACGAGTCACCCCCCCGGGCCGGGGCGTGGTGACTCGAGGAGGTGAAGATGGAGCCGAGCCTGGCTCACGGCCTGCATGAGATCCTCTCGTTGGGCCTGACGATCCTGGTGATCGTCGTGGTGGTCAACGGCATCGTCTTCCTCAGGCTCGGTTGGAGCCTGGCGACGCGCCTGTACTTCCTGGTGCTCCCGGCCTTCGGCCTGACCGGCCTGATCGGGTTCACCCACGGGACGCTGGGAGATTCCCCGCTGGCCCGCGGCATCGCCTCGCTGGTCGGGGCGACGGTATCGATCACCGTGGTGCTGCTGCTCTACAAGATGGTGGTCCGCGATCTCAGGTCGCAGATCGAGGAGCTGGTCGGGAGCCTTTCCCAGCTCTCGGCAGCCTCCCAGCAGGCGGCGGCCACCGCCGCCCAGCAGGCGGCCACGGTCACCGAGGTCACCGCCACCGTGGAGGAGCTGATGCGGATCAGCGCCTCGACCGCCGAGGCGGCGCAGGGGGTCCTGACCATCGGCACCCAGGCCGTGGACCGCGGCCAACGGGGGATCGAGGCCACCAGGGAGGCCCGGCGGGTGATCGAGACGGTGGGTGAGGTCGAGCATGTGATCGACACGGTGGCCGACCTGGCCGCCCAGTCCAACCTCCTCGCTATCAACGCCAGCATCGAGGCCGCCAAGGCCGGAGACTACGGACGCGGCTTCTCGGTGGTGGCGTCGGAGGTCCGTAGCCTGGCCGAGCAGAGCCGCCAGGCCACCGGCCAGATCCGCGAGGCCGTCAGCCGCAGCCAGGAGGGTCGGCACGCCATCGAGACGGTCAACGTGGCAATCGAGGAGCTCGCCATGGTGCTGCAGGACGCCTCCCAGCGGGCGCGCCAGATCTGCGATGCCGCGGATCAGCAGGCCAGCGGCATCCGCCAGATCACGGAGGCGATGCGGAACGTCTCGGAAGGGGGGGCCAGCGCGGCCGACACCGCCCGACAGCTCGACCAGGCCGTCGCCCAGCTACGGCGGGTCGCAGACCGGCTCCGCTCCTTCGTCGTCGCCAAGGGCCGCCCGGCACGAACCTCGGCGGCCTGAGCGTCCCGCCTCTGGCGGCTAGCCGCCCCTCACTCGCCGAGGTGGTGCCTGACCTTCTCCAGCAACTCGATGGCCGCGATCGGCTTGGTCAGGAAGTCGTCACACCCGCTCTTGAACGCCTCGTCTCTCTTCTCGGACTCGCCGCGGGTGGTCACCACGATCACCGGGATGCTCCGCGTCCTCTCGTCGGACTTCAGCTTCCGACAGGTGGCGATGCCGTCGAGCTTGGGCATCATCAGATCCAGCAGGATGAGCTGCGGCTGATCCTGGCGCGCCCGCTCGAACGCCTCGTCGCCGTCCGATGCCGTGATCAGCCGATAGCGACCCTGCCGCAGGATCATCTGCTCCATCAGCAGCAGGGTCTTCGAGTCGTCGACGAGAAGGATGGTCTTCTGGGACATCGTCTACCTCGCGGTCAACTCCCCGCCGACTCCGAGTATACATATATTGGCGGGCGCGCTCAGGCAAATCGATCCCAAGCTCGCCTTCCTCCCCTGCGCCTCTGCCCGGGAGGCCGGCGACCTGGGACGGGGTTGACAGGCGGCCCATCCTTCCGTATCTTCTGTTGCGACTGACACTACAGAAAGGATGGAACGATGCCCCTGGTCCTGCTGACCCTCTCGGCGGCGCTTCTCGCCTCCGATCCCGCCGACGCCCCGCCGTCACCACCCCACGGAATGCCGCCCCCTCGTGCCACCTACTATGTGGCCCTCTACGAACCCGGCCCCGCCTGGCTCCAGGGCCAGCCGCCGCTGGCACAGCCCGGGATCCGGGAGCACGGCGAGTACATGGACGAGCTGCATCGTCGGGGCCGCCTGCCTCTCGGCGGGCCGCTGGTCGGAAGCCTGGAGCGCATGGAGCTCGCCGGCGCGCTGCTGGTCATCGACGCCCAGTCCCTCGAGGAGGCGCGGGAGCTCGTGCTCGCCGACCCCGCCTTGAAGGCCGACATCATGCGGCTCAAGGCCCTGAGCCAGTTCCTGGTCTACATCGGAGGTGTCGCCGAGGGCGGCGCGTCGCAGCCCAGGTAATCCAGCCGTCGACGGTCAGGGAAGCGCCCCGGTCCGCCCTGCCGGGACCCGTGCCGGCAGCAGGACCGCCCAGATCGGCCGGTGGTCGCTGGCGGCCCGGTTGTTCTCCACCACACCGCAGGAAGGCTGATCCGAAGCAACCACCATCCCCCGCGTGAGGATGTGGTCGAAGTGCATCCCGAAGAAGAGGAAGCGGGTGGTGGCGCCGATGTCCCGGGTGACCCATGTATAGCCGTGTCGCTCCACCTGCCTCCCCGCCCTCCGGTCGTTGAAATCGCCGGCGATCACCACCGGGCACGCCCTCCGCACAGAGCTGCTCGTAGAGCCTACCGGCCCGTCCTCGGCCAGCTCAGGACGCCGGCTCGAGATAGTCCACTAGAACTTGCGGAAGGTTCTTGAAATGGCTGTCGAGAGTCATCAGGACGAGGCCGTGCTGCGCGGCTGAGGCAGCGATCCAGATGTCGTTCGCGGGGATCGGGGTCCCCTGGCGACGCAGGTAGTCACGAATGACCGCGTAGCGTTCGGCCGTCTCTTCGTCGACCGCAAGGACGTCGACCCGCTCTGAGCCCAGGAACTCACGCAGCAGGTCGTGGTTGTGCCGCTCGAGCCCGCCCCCCACGAAGCCGTAGAGCAGCTCGCCGATCACTACCGGCGTGAGGACGATGCTCGACGCCTCTCGCACGGGCCCGAGGAGCCGTTCGTCGCCCCGTCGCATGGCCGAGTACGCTGACGTGTCGAGCAGCAAGCGTCTCATTTCCACATCTCGGGATCGATCTGCCGCTGCTCGCTGAGGGCTTCGTCGAACGCGTCGGCCTCTTCCTTGGTCCAGGTCCCGAAGAACCGGTCGAGGTCGTGGTGGACCACCCGCTTCGTTGCCTTTCCCGTGCCCGTGGCCTCTTCGAGCAGCCTCACGATCGCCTTGTTCAGGCTGAGCTTCTCCCTCTTGGCCCGCTCCTTGACCGCCTTGGCGACGGCCGGTGGCAGGTTCCTGACCGTGATCGCGTTCATCGGCGCCCCCTGTGATGCATCCCTCGAACCACTATGCATCACCATTTGGTGCCCCGCAAGCTCCCTCCGCTCCGCCGAGGCGGCGGGGCCGGACAGAGCTGCGTCGCCCTCTCGAGCGGCTCGAGCTGATGGTCGAACCAGCGCGCCAGCCCCACCTCCCACGGGATCGGCGGCTGACCCAGCGCCCGGCTCCGCCGGCCTGCATGACACAGATGTCACGTTCGGGAGAGGGTCCTGTCAGGTTGGGTCCTTATCTATTGACTATAGGCGGGCTACCAGAGGTCGGCAGCCCGAGGGTTCCGAGGCCGGGCGAGGGCCGATCGGGACCGAAAGGGACCTCGCCCGGAAGAGAGGAGGCGGCAGATGGAATACGAGATGAGCCGGAAGGAGCTGGAGGGCGAAGCCCACAAGAACAGGAGGCGCCAATGGAGGCGCGCTGGCACGATCCTGGCGGCGGTGGTCGGATCGGCGCTGCTCGCCACCACCGGCTGGGGGCTCCACGGAATGCTGGCGCCCGTGCACGCGGCGCCGATGGTCGCCGCCCCGGCGCCCGTCTCGCCGACACCGGTCCGGGACTCGTACGCCGACCTGGTATCGCGGGTGGCCCCCTCCGTGGTCACCATCCGGACCGAGCGGGTCATCAAGACCTCGGCCGCCGACAGCCCGTTTGGCAACGATCCGTTCCTGCGCCGCTTCTTCGGGGAGCAGTTCCGGGGCTTCCAGCCGCCGGTGGAGCGGGAGGGCGGGCTGGGCTCGGGCGTGATCGTCAGCCCGGACGGGTACGTGCTCACCAATCACCACGTGATCGACAAGGCGCAGCGCATCACCGTCGACCTGCCGGACCGGCGCAGCTTCGAGGCCAAGGTGGTGGGCTCGGACCCCCCCAGCGACCTGGCCGTCCTCAAGATCGACACCGCCGGGCTCCCCAGCCTCCCGCTCGGCAACTCGGACGCGGTGCGGGTCGGTGACGTGGTGCTGGCGTTCGGCAACCCGCTCGGCGTCGGCCAGACCGTCACCATGGGGATCATCAGCGCCAAGGGGCGCGCCACCGGGCTGGGTGACGGCACCTACGAGAACTTCCTGCAGACCGATGCCCCGATCAACCGGGGCAACTCCGGGGGGGCCCTGGTCAACACCCGGGGCGAGCTGATCGGCATCAACTCCCAGATCATCTCCGGATCCGGCGGCAACATCGGCATCGGCTTCGCGATCCCGGCCAGCATGGCGGACAACGTGATGCACCAGCTCATCCAGCACGGCAGCGTGGAGCGCGGGCGGCTCGGCGTCCTGGTCCAGGGCGTCTCCGACGACCTGGCCAAGAGCCTGGGGCTCGACGCGGTGCGGGGGGCGCTGGTGAGCTCGGTGGAGAAGGCCAGCCCGGCGGCCCAGGCAGGGATCGAGCAGGGCGACGTGATCACCACCCTCAACGGCGAGAGGCTGGAGGACAGCAACGACCTGCGCAACCGGATCGCCAGCACGCGGCCAGGGACCGAGGTCGAGCTGGGCATCCAGCGTAGCGGCCGGCCGCTCACGGTGCACGCCCGGCTCGGCAAGCTCGACGCCACCCAGACGGCGGACCACAGCGACCAGCCCACCTCGGCGGAGGGGCGGTACGGAATGACCGTGGCGCCCATGAACGAGTCGATGGCGCGCCAGCTCGGCGTCGACGCCCAGCACGGCGTGGTGGTGACCGACCTCGACCCAGCCGGGACCGCCGCCGAGGCGGGCCTACGCACCGGCGACGTGATCGAGGAGGTGAACCACCAGAAGGTAGACAGCCCGGACCAGCTTCTGAAGGCCCTGGAGCGGTCGGGGGAACGGCCCGCGCTGGTGCTGGTGGCTCGGGGGGGCCACAACCTCTTCCTGGCCCTCGCCCCCCACGCCTGATCCGCTTGGCCCGAGCGGCCACGACGAGGGCGGCGATCCCGATCGGGATCGCCGCCCGTTTCGTCGGCTCGTTCAACGACGGACTGGTTTCTGGTAGCCTCGGGGGAACGAGTCAGATCCGATGAGGCGCTCACGGGAGCTGGCCATCGCGTTCGCCGTCGCTGTGGCGGCCTTCTTCGCCACCAACGGTCTGGAGGCGGGCCTGCTCCGTCTCAGCGGCGGAAACGTCTGGGAGCTGGCCTGGAGCAGCGAGGTGGCCCTGTCCCTCTTGGTGATGACGGCCACCTACCTATGGCTCCACGTGAGGAGCCTGCGCGGCGCGCTGACCGAGGCCGAGCGGGCCCAGGTGGCCGTCGACAGCGAGCTGCGGCTGGCCGCCCGGGTCCAGCGAAAGCTCCTCGACAACGTCGAGACCTCCTCGGAGGCCGTGCTTTGGTGCGCGGCGAACCATCCGGCGGGCCGCGTCGGCGGCGACTTCTACGACGTAGTCGACCTCGACCCGGAACGGGCGCTTCTGCTGATCGCGGACGTGGCGGGCAAAGGGGTGCCGGCGGCGCTGGGTCTGGCCTCGGCGCGGTCCGCCTTTCGCATGATCGTCCCGACCTTCGACGACCCGGCCGAGATCGCGGAGCGGTGGTCACGCTGGATGCGCTCGGAGTTCCGAGGCTCGAGCTACGTCACCGCCATCCTGCTGAGGGCCGACCGGGCGCGAGGGCGGATCCGATACGTCAACGCCGGACACCCGGCCGGGATCGTGCTCGGGCCCTCGGGGGAGCAGCGGCTTTCGTCCACCTCCGCCCCGCTGGGTCTCCTCGAGGACGCGACCGTCGAGGCGGCCGAGGTGGAGTGGCGCGACGACATGCTGGGGGTGCTCTTCACCGACGGCGTCAGCGAGGCGCTGGAGGACGGGCAGGACCCCATCCAGAGCCTGATGGACCTGACCCGGCCGCTGCTGGACCAGCCTCCGAACCAGGTCTGCTCGCGACTGATGGCGACCCTCCGCAGCGCTAGACCCAACTCGGTGGCGCCGCCCGACGACAAGACGATCCTGGCGTTTCGGGCCAAGGTCCGAGCGTGACGGAAGCCGCGCCGGCCGGTCGAGCCGTGACCTCGAAACCTGGAGGTGGCCTCGTGAACCTGGAGAAGGTGGTCAAGCACGCCCGGAAGCTCTCTCGGCCCTACCGGGTGACCGACGGGGAGCAGTTCCGCCTCTCGGACGTCGATCCCGACGATACCGGGCGTCTGCAGGACGAGGGCAAGAAGCGGGCGCGGCAGGCGCTGGAGGCGGGCGTCCTGGCCCTCAGCGAGCTGCAGGACCGGCTCTACGCCCAGGACCGCTGGTCGCTGCTGCTGGTCTTCCAGGCCATGGACGCGGCGGGCAAGGACGGGGCCATCAAGCACGTGATGTCGGGGGTGAATCCCCAGGGCTGCCAGGTGGCCTCGTTCAAGGCCCCTTCGGCGGAGGAGCTGGACCACGACTTCCTCTGGCGCTGTCAGCGGCACCTACCCGAACGGGGCCGGATCGGCATCTTCAACCGCTCCTACTACGAGGAGGTGCTGGTGGTGAAGGTGCACCCTGAGCTGCTCCAGAAGCAGAAGATCCCGCCGTCGCTGGTGAAGGAGGACGTCTTCGAGAAGCGCTACCGGGACATCCGGGCCTTCGAGCGCTACCTGGTCAGGAACGGAACCGTGATCCGCAAGTTCTTCCTCCACCTCTCGCCCGAGGAGCAGAAGCAGCGTTTCCTCGAGCGGCTCGACGAGGCGAACAAGAACTGGAAGTTCTCGGCGGGCGACGTCGCCGAGCGCCGGCACTGGAAGGAGTACATGCGCGCCTACGAGGGGATGATCCGGAAGACCGCCACCAAGGCCGCCCCGTGGTACGTGGTCCCGGCGGACCACAAGTGGTTCACCCGGGTGGTGGTGGCGAGCGCGGTGGTCGACGCGCTTTCTTCTCTCGATCTCCGCTACCCCGAGGTCGCGGAGAGCCAGCGGGCGGAGCTGGCCGCGGCCCGCCAGGCGCTCCTGGGCGAGGACTAGCGTCAGCGACGGCTCTCGAAGATCCCGAGCGCGCGGTTCTTCAGGACGTCGTCCCAGGCGAAGCAGCGGCCGTTCATGGCGACGTACACCCCGTGAGGCAGCGCCTGGGCGAAGGAGAGGGCGCTGCCCAGGTTGAACAGGCCGTCCGAGCTGCCGAAGGCGTAAGGGACCATGGCGCCGGTGAGCACGATGGTCTTCGGCAGCGCCGCCTCGCCCAGCACCCGAGCGGTGTCGGTCATGGTGTCGGTCCCGTGGGTGACCAGGATCTGCTCCTCGGCCGCGCTCCGGCAGCTCTCCAGGATCAGCCGGCGGTCGGAGTCGGTCATCTCCAGGCTGTCCACCATCATCAAGGTGCGCACCTCGACGGCGAGCCGGCAGCGGCCCAGCTCCAGCATCTCCCGGATGTGGGTGTCCTTGAACAGCAGGCGTCCCGAGATCTCGTCGTAGGCCTTGTCGAAGGTCCCGCCGGTGATGAGGATCCGGATCGCCGTCGCCAAGGCCTACTTGGTCACCTGGAAGATGACGGCGTTGGTGCGGACGCCGTCCTGGCCGACCAGCAGCAGCGAGTACTCGCCGGTCTCGGTCTCGTCGTCCATCGCCAGCAGGAGCTGGATCACCTCCGGGCTGGCCAGCTTCTGGCGCAGCACCCGCGGCGAGCTGGCGGGGTGTCCCTTCCTGAGGATCAGCGGCCGATGATCGGGCCGGAACCCGGCGCCGTGGACGTCGACCAGCACGTTGGGCCGTCGCGCCAAGGCCGGCGGGGTGAGATGGCTGATCCCCGCCGGGGGCGGCGGCGTGGGCTCCGGAGTCGCCACCGGCGTCGGCGCGGGCGTGGGCGTGGGCGTGGTCCTGGGCGTCAGCGCAGGCGTGGGGGTGGCGGCCGCCGGGACGGCAGCGGGTGCCACCAGCGGCGTCGGCGCGGGGGTCGGCTCGGGCGTCGGCTCGGGCGTCCCGAGAGGCGTGGGGGTGGGCGTGGGCATGCCGTGTGGCTCCGGGGTCGCGATCGGCGGGGCCTCGGGTGTGGCCGCGGGTGTGGCCTCGTCGGTGGGTGCGGCGGCGAGCGTCGTCGTGGTGACGGTCGCCACCGGAGCCGCGGCCGACCGGGTCGGCGACGGCCCGCCCAGGAAGTACCAGGCCGCGGCACCACCGATCACCACCACGGCCAGGACGCCGATGATCACGCTCAGAGCTCGCGAGCCGCCGGCCTGCGCGGCTCGTGGGCTCGGCACGGCCCGCCGCGCCCGCGCGGCGGGCGCGGACGGCGAGGGACGGGCGGGCGCCGGAGCCGCGGCGCGAACGGGGGCCGCGTGACCTCCCTGCTCCTGCTGGAGCAGCCGCACCACCGGACCCAGGTCGTGGGGTCGCCGGTCCTGGTCGCTCTCGATGCAGGCCATGATCGCGTCGGCCAGCTCCGGCGAGACACCGGTCGCGCGCTGCCGAAGGTGGGCGGGCCGGACCTTGAAGTCCACCACCAGCAGCCCGGTCAGGCTCTCGCCGGCGTAGGGGTGCTGGCCGGCCAGGATCTGGTAGAGGATGGTCCCGGCCGAGAACACGTCCGAGCGCTGTGACGGGTCGACGCCCTTGTCGCGCTCGGGCGGCCGATAGGGGGACTCGCCGAGCTCCTTCACGGCGCCGGAGAGCCGGGCCTGGCCATCCGGCTGCAGATCGATCTTCCCGGGAGAGACGGCGTCCCCATAGAATCGCCCCGCCTGGTGCGCGGCGGCAACGGCTCGCACCAAGGCCAGCATCACCTGCACCCGCTCACCGACGGGATGTGTGGTCTCGAGCCACTCGGCAAGCTTCACGGTTCGCTCCCTCGGTCGCCCACTCCGATGCGACCTTCCAGCCCGCTCCGGCCGGGTCTCTGCTGACTGGACGTCACCTGACGTGCCACACACTACGGCGATAGCCGACAACCGTCAACCGCCCCGGACCACCCGCGGCAGATCAGGGGCGCTTCGCCGGCGCGCCCGACGGCGAGCCGCCCTGGCGGTCGATCGCGTCCCCCATCGCCACCGCCGGGCCCCAGAAGCCGTGCCGGCGCAGCACCTCCGCCCAGCGGGCCGGCCGCACCAGCGAGACGAGCGAAAGCAGGACCAGGCTCACGGCGACGAACCGAAGCGCCAGCCAGGCGACGGCCTCCAGCGGTCGTCCGGCGGTCAGCATGATCGCGGCGACCAGGGCCGCCGGCAGCCAGAGCTGCCAGCGGGTCAGGTCCCGGACGAGGCGCCGCCCCCGCGCCGGCGGAGTCGAGCCGACCTCCGGGACCGTGGTCGGGCGCCCCGACTCGCGCTCGATCAGCTCGCGCAGCCGTCGGGGCGGGGCCCCCAGTCGCCAGGCCACCAGGGCCGCGACTCCGGACGCCAGCCCGTGCAGCGCCGCCCAGGCTCCCACCAGCCAAGGCAGTCCGGGCGCGCTGACGTGCCCGTGCTGGGCCAGCCACACGACCACGCTGTCGTAGGCCCTCACCAGCTCCTGGCCGAGCGCCAGGTACTGCAGGACGAAGCCCTGCAGCGCGGCCCAGGCCCCCACCAGCGCACCCCCCAGGGCCACGCCGAGGAGGTTGAAGCCCAGGGTCTGGACCGCCGCCCCGTAGAGGGCCCCCTGGACGGTGATCGCCAGCATCGGCCGCAGTCGGCTGCCGCCCGGTGAGAGGGCCTTGAGACCCGCCGAGATGAGGGGCACCCAGACCACGCGCACCGGCTGCGCCAGGCCGAGACCGGCGAAGGTCATCATCATTCCCTGCAGGCTGGCCAGGATCAGGCCCCGCAGGGGGACCTGGGCGACGTGCAGCGCGGTCCCCACGGTGGTCTCGATGGCGCCCGAGGCCCCGCCGAAGAGGCCGATGCGCGTCCACTCGCCGAAGTCGGCGCAGGCGCCCTGCAGCCGCACCAGCGCGTCCCGAGCGGTGGAGGAGATCCGGACGTCGAAGCGGCGCTGGAGCCGTGCCTCGATGGCCGCCTCGAGGCCGCTCCGCACGGCCATCACCACGATCCGCGGGCGCGCCTCGAGGATGGCGGGCCAGAGCCGCATCAGGCCCGCCCCCTCGGCCTCGAGCCGGGAGAACTCGTCGAGCACCACCAGCGGGCTGCCCGCGGGGAGGGCGCGGGCCCAGGCCTCCAGGCGAGAGAACGCCTCCTCGTCGAAGCGATAAGGTGGCGCCAGCGTCTCGTCGCGGCGCTGCCAGGCCATCTCCTCGCCGGTGGCGAGAAGCTGCAGGCGGTACTCGTCGGCGCCCTTGTTCGCCGCCGGCCGAAGGCCGGCGATCGACACGAAGCCGTCGATCCGCTCGTGGCTCGTGGCGTGCCAGGCGGCCAGCTCGGCGAGCAGGCGCGTCTTGCCGTCCCCCGGGTCCCCGGTCACGGCGATCAACAGCCGAGGCCCGGGCGGGCTCGCCGCCGCCGTGGACACGGACCTCGGCGCCTCCGGCGGCGTTTCGGCTTCGTCTTGTGAGGGGCCCGGTGACCGTTCCGCCATGGCGCGGTGTCCTGGTTGGACTCTACTACAGCTTGCTCCGCCCGGTGGGAGGATTGGCCGTGTCCGGGGCCGGCCCACGACGTACAATTCGCCAACGACGGGGGCCTTTTCACTCCACGAGCCGAGGTGCCCATGACACCATTCTCCAAGACCTTGATCCGTTGCTGCCTGGCGACCTCGGTCGGTCTCCTGCTCCTGCCGGCGGAGGCGCCGGCAGGCACGCGGCTGCTGCGCCAGCCGACCCTGAGCCGCCAGCAGGTGGCCTTCGCCTACGGCGGCGACCTGTGGATCGCCGACATCTCCGGGGGCGCTGCCCGACGCCTCACCAGCACCGCGGCCGTGGAGGGCGACCCCCACTTCTCGCCCGACGGGCAGTCGATCGCCTTCACCTCGAACCGCGCCGGCGTGGAGACGGTGTACGTGGTCCCCGTTGCCGGCGGCGACCCGGTCCGGCTCACCTGGCACCCGGCTCCGTCCTACGCCAGGGGCTGGACGCCCGACGGCCAGCGCGTGCTCTATGCGTCCTCGCGCGAGAGCGCACCGGTCGGCTTCCGACGCCTCTTCACGGTGTCGGCCCGCGGGGGGCCCTCCGAGCGCCTTCCGGCTCCGTTCGGCCACGACGGGTGCTACTCACCCGACGGCCGGCGGATCGTGGTGGATCGGGTCTCCCGCTGGGACACCGAGTGGCGGCGCTATCGGGGCGGTCAGAACACGCCCCTCACCCTCCTCGACCTCGAGAATCTGGGGGAAGTCCGCATCCCCAGCCCGCGGACCACCGACGTCCACCCGGTGTGGATGGGAGACGCGATCTACTTCCTCTCGGACCGCGACGGGGTGATGAATGTCTGGTCCTACTCCCCCGACTCCGGCGCCCTGGCCCAGATCACGCGGTTCGACGAGAAGGACGTCAAGTGGCTGGCCGGGAGCCACGGGCGGCTGGTCCTCGAGCGTGACGGCGACCTCTTCACGCTGGACCCGGCGGGCGGCGAGGCCCGCCGGCTCGAGATCTCGGTCCCCGGCGACTTCCCCTGGGCCGAGCCCTCCTGGGAAGACGTCGGCGAGCAGATCCAATCGTCCTCGCTGTCGCCCACCGGCAGGCGGGCCCTGTTCGAGGCCCGCGGGGAGGTCTTCACCGTCCCCGCGGAGAAGGGCGACACCCGCAACCTCACCCGCAGCTCGGGCGCGGCCGACCGCGCCCCTGTCTGGTCGCCCAAGGGCGACCAGATCGCGTGGGTCTCCGATTCGGGGTCCGGCTACGAGCTGCTGATCGCCTCCCAGGACGGCCTCACCGCCCCCCGCCGGCTGGGGCTGGGCGTCTCCAAGATGGCGTGGGAGGTCACCTGGTCACCCGACGCCAAACGCATCGCCTTCGTCGACGACGATGTGAGGGTCCAGGTGCTCGAGGTCGCGTCGGGGGCCATCGTCACCGCCGACGTGGGCGGCAACAACCTCGAGCGCGGCGGGATGGGCCTCACCTGGTCCCCCGACTCCCGGTGGCTGGCGTACACCAAGACCTTCCCGAACCAGCTTCGTCGGGTCGTGGTCTGGTCCACGGCCGACGGCCAGGCCCGACCGGTCACCGATCCGCTGGCCGATGCCACCTCGCCGGCCTGGGACCGGGACGGCAAGCACCTCTACTTCCTGGCCAGCACCGACCTCGCCCTCGGCTCCGGCTGGGCCAACACCAGCCAGATAGCGGTGGACCCCACCTACGGCGTCTACGTGGCGGTGCTGCCGGCCGACGAGCCCACCCCCCTGGCCCCAGAGAGCGACGAAGAGGAGCCCGCGAAGAAGGTCGACGGCACCGACCCGAAGGCGGGCAAGGGGAAGAAGGAGGAGAGCGCCAAAGGCAAGCAGGATGAAGAGAGGAAGGAAGGTGAGCAGGAGCCGGTCGAGGTGCGCGTCGACTTCGACGGCATCCAGCGGCGGACCGTCCCCCTCCCGATGCCGGTCAGCCGGTACCGGTTCGCCGTGGCGGGCCCGGCCGGCTCCCTGTTCGTGGGGGAGCAGGTCCCGGACGGCCCCGGCGCCATCCTGCACAAGTTCACGCTCGAGAAGCGCGAGGCCCAGAAGTTCCTGGAGGGGATAGGCGACGTCACGGTCTCGGCGGACGGCAAGAAGATGCTCTTCCGGTCCCAGGACAAGTGGAGCGTGGTGGGGACCGACGCGCCACCCGAAGCCGGCAAGGGCGTCATCGATGTGGCCCTCCGAATGCACCTCGACCGGCAAGCCGAGTGGCGCCAGATCTTCGAGGAGGCCTGGCGCTACGAGCGCGACTTCTTCTACGACCCGAACCTTCACGGCGCCGACTGGGAGGCGGTGCACGAGCGGTACACGCCGCTGCTACCGTACGTCCGCCACCGCGCCGACCTCACCTACCTGCTCGACCAGATCGGCGGCGAGCTGTCGGTCGGGCACAGCTTCGTCTTCGGCGGCGACTTCCCCAAGGTCGACAAGCCCAGCGTCGGTCTCTTGGGCGCCGACCTGGTGGCGGACCAGGGTCGCTTCCGGATCCAGAGGATCTACACGTTCGAGAGCTGGAACCCGAAGCTGCAGGCGCCCCTCGACCGGCCCGGCCTGAAGATCGAGGAGGGTCACTACATCGTGGCCGTCAACGGCACCGAGCTCACCGCGGACGACGACCCCTACCGCCTTCTGGACGGCACCGCCGGACGACAGACCGTGCTGCACGTCAACGACAAGCCGAGCATGGACGGGGCGTGGACGGTGACGGTGGAGCCGGTCGACAGCGAGGGCGCGCTGCGGCAACGGGCCTGGGTCGAGGACAACCGGCGCCGGGTCGACGAGCTCTCCGAAGGCAAGCTGGGCTACGTGTGGGTCCCCAACACCGGCCAACCGGGCGTGATCTCGTTCAACCGCTACTTCTTCGCCCAGCAGGACAAGCTGGGCGCGGTGATCGACGAGCGCTTCAACGGCGGCGGGTTGTTGGACGACTATATGGTCGACCTGATGACCCGACGGCTGCGCGCGGCGATCACCAACGAGGTCCCGGGCGGCCGACCCTTCGTGCTGCCGGCGGGGATCCTCGGCCCCAAGGTGCTGCTGATCAACCAGGCCTCCGGGTCGGGAGGCGACTTCTTCCCCTGGGTCTTCCGGCAGCAGCGGGCCGGTCCGCTGGTCGGCACCCGGACCTGGGGCGGGCTGGTCAAGTCCTCGGTCCACTACCCCCTGGTCGACGGCGGGGCCCTCACCGCGCCGGACAACGCGGTCTTCGATCCGACCGCCGGGAAGTGGATCGCCGAGAGCGAAGGGGTGGCCCCGGACATCGAGGTGCTGCAGGACGCCCGGACGGTGGCGGAGGGGCGCGACCCCCAGCTCGAGCGCGGGGTCGCGGAGGTGCTGCGCCTGCTGGCGGAGCAGCCGCCCCCGAAGATCGGGCCACCGCCGTTCTCGACACCAGCCCGGCCGCGCTAGATCGACATCGCGACGGGCGCCCGCTCCCGGCCGGTCCCCTGCGTCACTACTGCGACGCCTTCGCCAGCAGCGCGTCCACGGCGCCGGCCAGCAGCTCCGTGAAGCGCGTGGGGTCTTCGAGCATGACGTAGTGGCCCACTCCGGGCATCAACGTCACGTCATAGGAGGCGAAATGCCGGCGGTTGGCTTCGACGTTGGTCGGGAAGTGGTCGGAGTTCACGGCATGGGCCGGGACGCGGACCTCGCGTAGGGTAGGGCGGGCGTCATAGGCCCAGGCGGCACGCAGGCAGGGGATCGCGACCTCCGGGGGCGCGGCGACGTTCTTGGCCACGATGCGCTCGATGAGGGCGGGGTCGGTCTTGGGCGTGAACATGTACTGCCGGGTGAACTGCTCGGCCGTGGCGCGGTAGTCCTTCTCGAGCGCGGCGACCATGCCGGCGATCTCTTCGGGCGAGGCGGTCTGCTCGACGTCGAGGCCGGTGTCCACGGGGATGAGGCCGACGACTCGACCGGGCAGGAGGCGCGCCGCCTCGAGGATCACCGGTCCGCCCATCGAGTGCCCAACCAGGATGACCTTCTCGAGGTGAAGGGCGTCGACCACCGCGCGGACATCCTCGCCGAAGGCCGGCATGGTCCACTCCTTGCGATCGCGGCCCGACTCCCCATGCCCGGCCAGGTCCAGGGTCACGACCTGGCGGTCCTTGGCGAAGCGGGGGACGACGTCGTCCCAGAGGTGCCGGTCGCAGGACCAGCAGTGGACGAGCACCAGGGCCGGCTCGCCCTTGCCGAAGGTCTCGAACCGAATCGGGACGCCGTCGGCGGAAGGGACGGTCTGCGCCTCCGGACGGGCCGGCTGCGCCAGCGCGACGACGAACAGCCCTGCAAGCACGAGTCGAGTCATCATCCGATCCTCCTTGTTGCGTGATCGATGACTATAGCGCGACTCGCCTTCCAGGGCTCCCCGCCTACCAGACCCACACCCACCGCGGTGGGTAGTGGGGAGCTCCACTGCATCCCCCGACCACGACGAGCTCTCCCTGCTCCGCCTTCTCGAAGGCCGATCCAGCCAGCAGGCCGGAGATGGTGGGTGCCCAGTGAGCCCTGCTCGGGTAGGCCTGAAGGCTGACGTCGACGGGCGCGAGACACAGCAGCAACACGAAAGGCCAAGCCACGGCACGGAACCGGGATGCGGTTGTATTGGAGCGGACAACCATCGGGACGGCAACGATGGCGGCCAAACCCAGCAGGCTTGCCAGCCGATAGGAGACGGCGAGCAAGGCGAGTCCGGCCGCGGCTTCCACCAGGAGAGCGGCACCACGATTGCCGAACTGCCGGCGGATCCGGAGCGCGAGGAACGCGCCGCCAAGAGGCGCTGCGAACGCCAGCACGCTGAGCTCCTGGTGCGACATGTGTCCCAGGAATTCCAGGCGTGAGACGACATGCCACACGAACGCTTCTGCCGTCGAAAGCGGGCCCAGCGCCACCACGGAGAAAGCCCACAGAAGCTGTCGGGTTAGCAGGAGGGCCACGTAGGCGCCGAGGAGACAGGTGACGATCTCGACGACCCATGAGGACCACCGCGACGCGCGCCACGACACGGCTGCGCTGGCCCACACGGCGGTGGGAGGACCGGTGACCGCCAGGATGGCGAACGGCAGCCAGTCTGTCATTGCCATTGGCAAACCGAACGCCGACTCCAGCCACAGGCGGTACCATCTCGGCACCAGATCGTGAAGCTCGTACGCGACGATGACCGGAACGATCGAGGCGAAGTAGCCGGCGAGGGCCGCGGAGGCTCTCACGAGGATGTCGCGGGGCGCAAGGGCCCTTCTGGTATCGCTCCAGGCCAGACCCGCGAGGAGGCCCAGCGCGGGCAAGATGATCGGCGGGGCGTAGTAGGCGGCCTCCGGGTCGACGGCCGCGACGGGCACCAACAACAGGAGTCCGACGGCCGTTCCGCCGTAGGCCCAGGCAAGTCTGTGCACCATGCCGACACCCCCTTCGCCGGTTGCGTCGCCAGCTTGGACACCGCCAGGCCGCTGGTCGTTCCCGCCGAGAACGCCGTCGGCGGGTGTAGAATCCCGCGCAGCCCTTGCCTTCACGCCAGTCAGAGACCCCAGGCCGACGAGTGGCCACGCACGCGAGAGCCGCAGCGCAGCAGGCGTCCGGAGGGCCGGAAGGAGAGGGACGTGAAGAGAATTCTTGCCTGCGTGCTGCCCTTCCTGGCGTGCTCGGTGCTGCTGGGCGCCGAGGCGCAGAAGCGGCAAGCTCGTCAATCCACCGACGAGCTGCGCTTGCTGCAGAAGAAGATGCACGCGCATCTGGACCGGATGCGGACCGAGCTCGGACCGGAGGGCGAAGCCCTGGCGCGACACCAGCTATCCAAGGACCTCCGCGAGCTGCAGGCCAGGACGCTCGAGCTACGGAGAGTGGCGCTGAAGGTGGGCCTGTCTGTGCCCCCCGCACCCTGGAGCAACGTACCGGCCAACGCCCGGATCGACGTCCTGATCCACCAGACTCGGTTGACCCTGGAGGACCTCATGGCGCTGTTCTTGAAGCTGAACACCGGCGATCCCTCGGCGGACCCGGGTCTGCAGCAGATGACATCCGGGATCGTCTCCCTTCTCACGAAGATGGAGAAGGGGGCGAGTGAGGACTCCGGGTCGGGGATGCCCGACCTCATCGTCTGTTTGAAGTGGGACTCGAGCGCCCCTTTGATCTATCAGAAGAAGAGGATCCATGTGCTGGTGAAGAACCGCGGCGAGGGTCGCGCTCCCGCCAGCACGCTCCGGGTCTACGTCAAGCAGAACGGCCGCCACTACATCGACGTTCCCGCGCTGGCCCCGCTTCGGGCCTTCGACTGGAACCAGAGGTTCGATTGGCCGACGTGCGGGAACAAGGTGGTGAGGGCTCGGGTCAACTACCACGGGAAGGTCGCCGAGAGCATCGAAGACAACAACGAGCTGGAGAGGGATGTTCATGTCGTCTGCATCCTCCCCGCGGAGGGCCCGACGAATGAGTACAGCTGCTCCGGCAAGGATGTAAGGTGAGGCCCCCCGGGCAGGTCGACGTCACAACGCGAGGCTGACCGCGGCCCCTCCCCCAGGGTTCTCGCCCAGCCCGACCGCCGACGATAGCAGCCACGCGGCCGGACGGAGCCTCTTGCTACCGACTAGGTGCTGCCGATTCTTGCTGCCGAACCGCCGGTTCTGGGTGCCGAACCGCCGATTTGTGCGGCCGAGACGCGGGTCGGCCTGCGGAGTCGACGCCGCGCCCCGCGGGAGCCGCGAGGCGCCCGATCAGCTTCCGACCACAGCCGTGGGCCAGGTGGCGTCCTTGTCGGGCAGGCTCTCGAGCTGTGAACGGTAGTACTGGAGGACGCCCTCGTCGAGGATCGCCTGGGCGCCGGCCAGGAAGGTGCCGGGGTCGAACGACGGGTTGCCGAAGCTCTCGAGCAGCTCGTCGAGGGTGGCCTGCGAGTGGTGCTCTTCCTGCTGCTCGTGGTAGGTCAGGTACCCCAGGTTGACGGGGGTCTCGAGCTCCTTGTTGAGCTTCTTCATCCCCGCGATCCAGGGGGGCCAGAGGCTGTTGGCGGCCCAGTTCTCGATCGCGAAGGACGCCCCGAGGGCCGTGTTCTGGTCGGTGCTCGCGTAGTAGCCGAAGGTCGCCTCCACGAAGCGCCGCGTTTCGGGCAGGCCGATCCCGATCTTCCCCAAGTCCTCGAAGCGCAGCCCCAGGCCTTCGGCCGTGGTCTGCATCCAACGGAAGTGGACGGTGGCGGGGCTCCACTGGCCGGTCAGCTCCCCCTCGAAACCGTCCTCATAGGGGATTCCCTTCTCGTTCAACAGCACCTTGAGCCGCTCGTGGTACGCCTCCTCGGTGAGCGCGTTGGCCACGAGCCGGGCCTGGGCGACATCGAACTGCAGGCCGAAGACCGAGAGCTGCTGCAGCTCGTGGCGCGCCTGCGCCAGCGTGACGCCCTCTGCGAGCCGCTCCAGGTATCGGTTGTCGGCGATGACCGGGTGGCACATCACCTTGGCGCAGGCCTCCACGATCAGCCGCTCGAAGGCCTGCGCCCTCTCCGGCGACATCTCGCCCCGGTCGACCAGGCCCGCCACCTTCTCGATGACGCGATCGGCCTGCTCGCGGAACAGCCGCAGGCACTTCGGAACCTGGTCGCGATCGGGAAAGATCCCGGCCTGCACCAACAGGTCCAGGGCGGCGGGCTGGGCGGACTCCATCGTCTCCTCCTCGAGACACTCGCCCGGCCCGCGCGCGGCGACCGAGCGCGGCCTCGTCCATCAGACTGTCGTATACACCTACTATAGCCCGCCGTCCCGGGTGGGGGACGCGTCGGCGGCCCCCTCCATGCTCCTCTCGCGGGTGACGAAGTCCCGGCCGGGGATGGCATGCGACGGCGTCCACGTCTGGGTGACCAGGGGCGCTACCCAGCGAGCCCGGACAGGAGCGCGAGACCCCAGCGGTCGAAGATGTCCCGATCTGGCGGGTACGCGATCCCTTCCAGGCGGTAGCGGTCGATCCACACCACCAGGAACAGCCGCCGCCGGCTCTTCTCCTGGTCCAGGGCGATCACCAGGGCGCGGCCCTCGGCCTCGTCCCCGGAGTCGGGCGCCGGGGGCTCCTTGCGGACGACATCGCCGAGCACCTTGAACGCCTCGATCCCCTGGACGGACACGATCTCCGTCGCCTGCGGGTCGAACGACCCGAGCTCCCCGATCTCCTTCACGAAGGCCAGGGCGCCCTTGTCGGTCCCCGACCCGCCCGCCAGCATCTGCGCCCGCTCCTTCGACCCCGCCTTCGGGAGTGGCCGCCAGAAGACGCCGACGCGAACCGAGCGGTCCTTCGGCCAGCACAGGAGCGATCCCACCTCGGCGCTCCGGACCCCGCGATACGCGGGATGCGGCACCCCGAACGGGTTCTCGAGCACGTACCAACGTAGCGGGTGCGAGAAGCCGAGCCGGAAACGCGGGCTCTCGAAGCGGGCATCCAGGCCGGGGACTTCGGACACCGGCGCGCCGTCGTGGCAGGAGAGGGTCTTCGAGGTGGCGTCGATCTGGGCCTGCAGGTCGCTCTTCGGCGTGCGCAGGCTGACGTTGTAGTTCATGTCGGCGATGAACTCGCGCCCCGACTCGGGGCAGTTCCAGATCAGGAAGTAGGCCCGATAGAAGGCGCGCTTGGGCAGCACCTCGGCGTAGACCGCGGGGTGTCCGGCCACGGTGGCCGGCTCCGTCCTCTGCACCACCAGGCCCTCGGTGGGCCACACCTTCGGGATCCGCGCGGTGACGTACTCGGGGGTGATGGCCTTGGACTCGATCGGACCCCAATGCACCATGTAGTACGTCATCTTCTGATGATCGAGCCACAGCGAGCCCTGGGCCGCGTCCCCCTGGAACGCCTCCTCGTCGACCAGGTAGCCGCCTTCGGGAAGCGACATCGTGAGGGCCGCATGCTCCCGGAGCAGCTTGGCCGCCGCGTCCTGGTCCATGAGCGCGGGCTCCTGCCCCGCTGCCCAGGCCGGCCAGAGCCAGGTCGCCGCCGCCAAGCCAACGAGTCCCCGGAACGCTCGCCCCAGAGTCATGGTCCCTCCTATCCGATCGTGGTCGGGCGTCAGCATGGCCGACGCCGCGGCCTCCAGCGTCGCCGCGTTCACGCGGGCGTCGGCTCGCGCGGTGGCTTGGCGTCGGAGACGACCAGCGTGCGCGCCGCGAGGTCGCCGAGACGTTGCCCGTTCTCGGTCAAGGCGACCAGCAGGATGCCGACCAGCTTGCGCATCCGCCTGGTGAGGACGAGGGCCAGCGCCAGGCCGAGGAGGAGCGGCAGCGTTTGCGGGATCGGCCGAGTCGGAGAGGTGGGCTGGAGTCGCCATTTGGCGCTACGTCTAGCACCCGCCGTGAGTCCGAGTCAATCGGGCGGCCCGGATTGCGTTACCCTTCGACAACGGTCGATTCTGGCTGGTCGGCGATGGGCCGCTGGCCGGAAGAGGGCGCGCCTCGGAGAGGCGAGGAGGGCCGCTGGATGAGAGGTATCGCTGCCGTGTTGCTCATCGCGATCTCGCCGGTCTCGCTCCCGGCCCAGACCTCCCCGGGCGGGAGCCAACCCGGTGTCGCCGTGCTGCTCGTGGACACGGACCGGGTGATGGGCCGTATCGACGAGCGCATCTACGGCCAGTTCCTGGAGCACATCAATCACTCCGTGGTGGACGGTCTCTACGCCGAGCAGGTGAGAGGCCGGGGGTTCGAGGGCGAGGACTTCGCCGAGTACTGGGAAGCCTTCGGCGATGGAGGCGGCGCCGTCGAGATCGCCGAGGTCGGGTTCGGGCAAGGACAGCGGAGCGCGCGGCTCGTCCCGGGCGGCGGCACCGCCGGCATCCGGCAGCGGCGCGTGTTCCTCGAGAGCGGGCGCGAGTACGACGGCTCGCTGTGGGTCCAGCCGGAGCGGGGAGCGCCGCGGCTGACCCTTCGGGTGGCGCAGTCGGGTGGTCGGGTGGTCGCGTCCGTGCCGTTGGACTACACCGGCTCCGGATGGCAGGAGGTGGGCTACTCGTTCGCCAGTCCGGTCCGAGACACCCAGGCCGAGTTGGAGGTGGTGGCCGCGGGCAGCGGAACGCTGCTGGTCGACCACGTGTCGCTGATGCGTGCGGACGTTAGGGCGAGCGGCAAGCTGCGCCCCGATCTCCTGGAGGCGCTGCGCGCCCTGGCACCGCCCTTCCTTCGCTGGCCCGGCGGATCCTTCGCCTCGATCTACGCCTGGAAGGACGGCATCGGCCCCCAGGCGTCCCGCCGCTATCACCCCAACACGATCTGGGGCGGCTACTCGGACTACTACGGCTTCGGCACCGACGAGCTCATGGAGCTGG
Organism: uncultured Acidobacteriota bacterium; assembly: GCA_964574335.1. Lineage (GTDB taxonomy): Bacteria > Acidobacteriota > Vicinamibacteria > Fen-336 > Fen-336 > CAZNNH01. The sequence continues at coordinate 25,946 of CAZNNH010000007.1, forward strand.
CGCGGCAGCTCGACACCGAGCCGCTGGTCGTCCTCAAGGCGACCAGCACCGATCCCGGCGAGATCCAGAACGCGATGGACTGGGTCCGGTACCTGAACGACCCGCCCACCACGGAGTGGGGTGGGCGACGAGCCGCCAACGGCCACCGGGAGCCCTACGCCGTCCGGTACTTCCAGATCGACAACGAGCCGATGAACCACACCCTCACGGCGGACCGGTACGCGGAGATCGTGAACGCCTACGGCGCCCGGCTTCGCGCCATCGCACCCGGGGCCCGGATCGTGGCCTGCGGCCAGAAGCGCTCCAACGACATGGCCTGGAGCCAGAAGCTGATCGACATCGCCGGCAAGAGCTTCGACATCCTCGGCGTCCACAACTACGAGTACGAGCCCGAGAACTACGAGACGGGACTGAGGCGCATCCGCGAGTACCTGGTGAAGCTGAGCCGATACCTGCGCAGCTCGGCCCATCCGCAGATCGAGGTGGGGGTCCTGGAGTGGGGGCTGTGCCGCAGCTACGACTGGCGGGCAGGGCTCCACGCCGCCGGGAGCCTGATCCTCTACGAGACCCTGAGCCCCGACGTGACCATGAGCTGCCCCGCGCTGCTGCTCAGGAACACCAGCGACGACCGGACCTGGACCGCCCTCATCTACCACGACCACGTCGCCTGGTTCCCGGGCGCGGCCTACGTCGTCGAGAAGCTGTTCCGCGAGCACTACGCCGAGCGTTACCTGGCCTCCACCAGCGGAACGTTCCGGGACCTGTCCGACCGGAGCTCGTTCTTCACCGAGGTCTCGACGATGAAGCCGGAGGATTGGACGCCCGGGACGGTCGACGCCATCGCCACCTCGAGCGCCGATGGGGAGCAGATCGTGGTCAAGGCCGTCAACTACGCCGGGCACCGGAACACCCTGCTGGTCCGCCTGCAGGGCTCGGGCGCGCCGGAGACGGCCGAGGCCCGCCTCTACGAGCTCCGCGCCGGTCTCGAGGACGCGGCGTCGCTCGAGCGCCCGGACGCGATCGCGCTCGTGGAGCGGTCGGTCGCCTATGCGCGCGACCTGACGCTCGATCTGGCCCCGCACGCCGTGACCGTCCTCGCCATCGAGGCGCACTAGGCTTCACTCCGGTGTTTGTCGCGCGACCTCATGAAGGTGGGCCTGCTGGCTCGACCTTGACGCCGCCTAGGCCGAGCTCCACCGCGTGCTGCGGGCGGGCGGCCGGGTAGCGGCCCTCCGGAGCCTGCAGTCGCCAGCAGGTCGCTGCCGGGCCCTGGTCGGCCGCCGAGCGGGCTCACTCCTTGGCGCGGTTCGCCTCGATGACGCTGGCGTCGACCCAGTAGATCGAGCTGAGACGCTGGTTCCCCGGTCGGTTGCTGGTGAAGAACAAGAACCGGCCGTCGGGTGTCACGAAAGGTCGGGCCTCGGAGCTGGCGGAGTTGACCTGGTCGCCCAGGTTGACCGGGTCTGTCCAGGACCCGTCCTGTTTTCGATGCGCGACGTGGAGGTCCCACCCGCCGTGGCCGTCGGGCCGGTCCTGGCAGACGATCAGGTAGCTCTCGTCGGGCGCCACGAAGGGATCGATGTCGCTCGATTCGGTGTTGACCGGCGGCCCGATGTTGTCGGCCGTACCGTAGACGCCGTCGAGGTTCCTCGACCGGTAGACGTCTGTCCGGCCCACACTGTCGCTTCGGCGGCTCATGTAGTAGACGGTGCCGTCGGACGTCACAGATGGGTAGTTCTCGTAGTGGTGCTCGGTGTTGAGGGACTGCCCGAACATCACGGGCTCGGTCCAACCATCGCCCTGGAGCTGCACGGCCCAGATGTTGGCCTCCTCGAGCAGACGGCTGGTCGACCTGTCGGGGGACTTCAGGCTCGTGAAGTACACGGTTCGGTCGTCCGGGCCGACGGTGAAGTTGTAAGGGCCGAAGCTGCTGAACGGCACGATCCTCGGCCGGGTCCAGCCGTGGCTGGTCATCGTGGTGATGTAGACGGGACGTAGCCTCCAGTCCGAGCCAGGCTGCATGCTGGCGAAGACAAAGACCGTACCCCCGCGCAGGAACCCGGAGCAGCCGAGTCCCTCCCCTTCGATGAACACCGGAGGTGAGAATCGCTCGGCCCTGGTGCCCGGCGGGGCCTGCCCCAGGTAGGGGCCATCCACACCCGGGACGAGCTCGTCGGATGCCCGAAGCGGAAGACCGGCGAGGAAAAGGAGAAGCAGTGCGGAAGGCCTGAACGTCATGGCGGACCACCCATACCTGCCCCCTTGGGCCTCGGATTCTCTTCTTGGCGGAGGTCAGGCGCAAACCGCCTCGCCCGCCTGGCGAGTGAGAAGCGCCCGCGCTTTCCGCGGCGAAAGGAATGACCTGGTGCTCGCGACCGTGTGCGATCCCAGATGCCCGCTTCGGGCCGGTTCCGGAGACAATGGTCTCGTGCCCCCGCAACCTACGCTGGCCGACGATCCCCGCCAGCGCTTCACCGGCGCTGCCTCCATCTATGCGCGGTATCGCCCCTCGTATCCGGCGGCTACGGTCGACTGGATCGTGGCCGAGTCCGGCGTGGCGCCGGGAGACCGGGTGGTCGACATCGGCTGCGGGACCGGGATCCTGACCCGGCTGCTGGCCGAGCGCGGCCTCCGCGTGGTGGGTCTCGACCCCAATCAAGACATGCTGGCCCAGGCTCGAGACACCGGTGGCGGGGCCAGCTACGTTCGAGCCGAAGCTGCCGCCACCGGGCTCGGGGCGGCCAGCGTGGCGCTGGCCACGGCCGCCCAGGCCTTCCACTGGTTCGACCTGGACGCCGCCCTGGCCGAGCTGCGCCGCGTGCTGCGAAGCGGTGGCCTCCTGGCGGTCCTCTGGAACCTGCGAGCGGAAAGCCCCTTCATGGGCGAGTACGACGCGCTGCTGCGCCGCTACAGCGACGAGTACGCGGACCTCGACAAGTGGGAGACCACCCTGGCCCGCCTCCGGGCCCACCCCCGCATCCAGGCGCCGCGCCAGCACCAGGCGGCGAACGCCCAGCGCTTCGACCTGCCGGGGCTCATGGGCCGGGCCTGGTCCAGCTCGTACGTGCGCCGCGGTGTGAAGGATCGCGCCGGCTTCGACGCGGCGCTCCGCGCGCTCTTCGAGACCCACGCTCGGGGGGGCGCGGTCGAGTTCCCCTATCGGACGGTGGCGATGGTGGCGCGCGTCGTCGACGGCCCGGCCGCGACCGGGACCTGAAGCGGATCCACGGACACCCTCCGCCGCAGAAGGCGGACCTCGGGTAGCGCGATGACGCTCGCTGCTAAACGCCGTGCTCGGCGCGCGGCTCGCCGGCCCCTGGCCCGGTCGCGAATGGCGTATCATTCGTCCCGTCCGCTGCATCCACCCGGGGTCGGCAACCCACCCGAATCCGGAGGCCAGTGATCGCCAGCCGCGCCGCCGCTTGCGCCGGTTCCCTCCCGGGACGCCGCCGGGACGGCGGATCGGCGCAGGGTGACCTGGTCGCACCCCTGCCGCCCCCCACTCCCCACGGGGCACCATGAATCTCTTCCTTCCCATCGCGCAGTTGAGCATGAACGTCTTCTGGGTGGTCGGCGCCGGTGTCATGATCGGTCTGCTCACCGGGTTGTTCGGCGTCGGCGGAGGGTTCCTGCTGACCCCCCTGCTGATGTTCATGGGGGTCCGCCCGCTGGTGGCGGCGGCCTCCGGCAGCGCCAGCTACGTGGCCGCCTCCACCGCCGGCACCCTGGCCCACTCCCGAGGCGGGACGGTGGACTTCAAGCTGGGCTTCGTCCTGTTCCTGGGAGGCGCGGGGGGCAGCGCGGTCGGCGTGGGCCTGCTCCACTGGCTCAACCAGCTCGGACCGGTCAACACCGTGATCCGCGTCCTCTACGTGGTGATGCTGGGGGCGGTGGGCGGCTTCATGCTCCTCGAGTCGATACAGACCTGGCGCCAGCGCGCCTACATGGCGGAGCGCCGCTTCGAGCCGCCGCTTCAACGGACCTGGATCGAGCGGCTGCCGTTCCACACCAAGTTCCGCAAGTCGGAGATCGACGTCTCGATCCTGCTCCCCCTGGCCATCGGGTTCCTGGTGGGCATCCTGGCGGCGATGATGGGGGTTGGCGGCGGGTTCATGCTGGTGCCGTTGATGCTGTACGTGCTCGGCATGCGTATGCACATGGTGGCGGGCACCAGCCTGTTCCAGATCCTGTGCACCTGCTCGCTGGTCACCGCCCTGCAGGCGGCCGAGAACGTGTGCGTGGATCCGGTGCTGGCCATCCTCATCGCCCTCGGCTCGAGCACCGGCGCGCTGATCGGCACCCTGATCGGTCGCAAGCTGCGCTCGGACGAGCTCAAGGCCCTGCTGGCCCTCATCGTGCTGGCGGTGGGCGGCAAGTGCCTGTGGGACATCCTGCGGACGCCGGACCTGCTCATCTCCCACGTGGTGACCCACTGATGCGCGGGACCGGAGCGGGCGGCGGCTGGCGGGCGGCGGCGGCGCTGGTCCTGGGGGTCCTGGTGGCCGCCGCGACTGGCGAGGGCGCCACGTTCTCGTCGGTCAGCCCCGAGACCATCGAGGCCGGCGCGTTCTACTCGGGCGCGTCGGTGCGTCTGCACGGCATCGTCCACGCCGACTCGGACGTCCTGATCCTGCTGGTGGGCGCCAGCGAGCCCGAGGTCTTCAACCGCCGGGAGCGGGTGTGGATCATCTGGGGAGGGGTCGAGCACGTCACCTTCGAGAACGCCCCCAGCGCCTACCTGCTCCTGGCCTCCGGGACCCTGCCGGCGGTCGCCGATCCGGCGACCCGGCAGCGCTACCAGCTCGGGCTGCCGACCCTGAGCGAGACGATACGCGTCAGCCCCGAGCGCTCCGATGCCGACGTCTTGATCCGCGACTTCCTCCGCCTCAAGCAGCGCGAGGGGCTGTATCGGATCGAGCCGGGCGCGGTGGAGCTCAGCGACGTTCGTCAGGGCCGCCGGGACTTCGACGCCGCGCTCCGGGTGCCCCCCACCATGCCACCGGGGACGATGGAGGTGGAGGTCTTCGAGCTTCGCCACGGCAGCGCGGTCGGCCGCGACGTCCATCAGGTGACGCTGACGCGGGTGGGCATGCCCGCTATGATGAGCCGCTTCGCGGTGGGGCAGCCCCTCGTCTTCGGGGTCCTTTCGGTCCTGGCCATGCTCCTCACTGGGCTGCTGATGGGCCTGGTCGGGCTGCGGCGGGGAAAGGGAGAGCCCTCGCCGGCAGTGGTCATCACCAAGGCCACTACCCGCCGGGTGATGGGTGCCTTGCGGGTGCAGATCGGCCAGCTCGGCGAGCAGCAGGTCCGCCAGATGCGGGCCAAGTACCGGCACTTCGAGACGCTGCTGAACCTGAACAACGAGGTGCTGGGGTTGCTGAGCGAGCTCGAGGAGGAGTCGTCCTGGACCTCGTTCCGGCACGCCCGGGTACGGATGGCGATCCGGGCCCTGCTGGACGGCACCCTGGACATGGTGGTGGCGCTCAACCGGCTGGCCGACGACCGATACTTCGACCTGGAGACGGTGGTGGCCAGCATCCGCAAGGAGGTGGCCGCCTTCCTCGACACCCCGCCGCCCGAGGAGAGCCGGCTGACCATCCCCCTCGATCAGGTCCGGACCCCCGACGAGGCCCACGTCGGCGGCAAGGCCCTGAACCTGGCCCGCCTGGAGTGCGACCTGCGCCTGGCGGTCCCGACGTCGTTCGTGGTCACCACCCGGGCGTATCGGGAGCTCCTGGAGTCGACCGGCCTGGCCGATCGTCTCCGCGCCATCCTGGCCCCGGCACGGGTGGACGACCTGGACGACCTGAGCTCCCGGAGCCGGCAGGCGATCGCCTGCATCGAGGAGACGCCGGTCCCGCCGTCCGTCGAGCGGGCCATCGACGAGGCGGCGCGGGCCCTGGGCTGGGAGCCGGGGGTGGGCCTGGCGGTGCGCAGCAGCGCGGTGGGCGAGGACAGCACCCTCTCGTTCGCGGGCCAGTTCGACAGCCTCCTCAACGTGGGACGGGAGGGGCTGGGCGCGGCCTGGAAGGCCGTGGTCGCCAGCCGCTACCTCCCCCGTGCCATCTTCTATCGGAGGGCCGCCGGCATCGCCGAGGTGGACGTCCCGATGGCGGTGCTGGTCCAGCAGATGGTCGAGCCTCTGGCCTCCGGCGTGATGTACACGCGGCGGCCTGATCGCCCCAAGGAGCCGGTGGTCCTGATCTCGTCCGCCTGGGGTGTGGGGCGAGACGTCTCCGGCGGCTCGGCCGAGGCCGACCAGTGGATCGTCTCCCGCCACCGCCCCTTCGCGGTGCTGGAGCGACGGGTGGCACCGAAGCGCAGCCGTCTGACGGCCCTCCCGCAGGGCGGGGTCGAGGAGGTCCCGCTTCAGGAGGGGGAGCGGTCGAAGCCCTCGCTCGCCGACGAGCAGCTCGCCGCCCTGGCCGAGGCGGGGCTGGCCATCGACGGCTACTTCGGCGGGGCCCAGGACGTGGAGTGGGCCTTCGACGCCCAGGGGAGGCTGGTGATCCTGCAGGCGCGACCGCTACGCACCGAGCAGGTGAAGGTGACCGGCGAGCGAGCGCCCGACGACGCGGTGGTGCTGCTGGAGGGGGGGCAGCCGGTGTGGGTGGGACGCGCCGTGGGGCGCGTCTTCACGGTCTCTTCGCCCGAGGCCCTCGACGCGGTGCCGGAAGGATCGCTGCTGGTGCTGCCGCGGCCGATGTCGGACGCGGTCCGTGTCCTGCCCCGGGCCTGCGGAGTGGTGGTCGAGCGCGGGAGCGTGACCAGCCACATGGCCTCGGTGCTGCGCGAGTTCCGCGTCCCCAGCCTGTTCGGCCTGGAGGGGGCAACCACCCGGCTCGAGCCGGGGCGCACGGTGAGCCTGGACGTGTCGGAGCGCAAGGTCTTCGACGGCGCCGTCTGGCCCGAGCTTCGCGGACAGACCGCCTTCCGGCCGGGCGCCCGCGGCCCGAGCGGGCTGCCCGAGGCCCTGGCCGAGCGCCTGACCACCCTGTCCGGCGGCATGCTGATGGCCACCTGGACCTGCCGCTCCCTCCACGACGTGGTGCGCTTCGCCCACGAGATGGCCATCCAGTCGATGTTCGACATCAGCGACGACCTCTCCCGGGCCAAGCTCGGGGGGGTGAAGACGCTCGAGTCCACGCAGTCGTTCCCGGTCCACCTGATCGACCTCGGCGGCGGGGTGGCGCCGGGGCTGGAGACCGTCCGGAAGGTGACCGCCGAGCAGATCACGTCGCTGCCGTTCCATGCGCTGTGGACGGGGCTCACCGACGCCCGGTTCGACGCCGAGGCGCTCGGCGACGGCGGATCTCAGGGGCTGGCCTCGGTGGTCGGGACCACCGCCCTCGGAGGAACCGGCAGCCGCGAGCTCGGGGCCCCGAGCTACGTCTGCCTCACCTCTTCCTACCTCAACCTCAACTCGCGCCAGGCCTACCACTTCGCCATCGTCGACGCCTGGGTCGGCGACAGCCTCGACTCCAACCACCTGAGCTTCCGTCTGAAGGGGGGTGGCGCCCCATCCTGGCAGCGTCTACAGCGGGTCGGCTTCGTGGCCGAGGTGCTCCGGCACCATCACTTCGCCGTGTCCGAGCGCAGCGACCTGCTGAACGCCTGGCAGCGCGGCCTCGACGTCGCTTCCAGCCAGCGAACGCTGGTCACGATCGGCCGCCTGCTGCGCTTCTGCAACCGACTGGACATGCTGATGACCCGCCCCGACAGCGCCGCCCGCTGCGTCGAGGCGTTCCTGGCGGCCGAGCAGGCAGCAGGGCCGCACCCGCCGTCGCCGTGAGCCGGGCGGGCACTCCGCAGGCCGGGCCGGAGGCGGCCAGGAGCCGAGGCGAGGTCAAAAGTCTAGACCTGACCCCCGAAGGGAGGACGCATGGAACCGTATCGTCTTCACGTCTACGTGTGTGACCAGCGGAAGCCAGAGGGGGCTCCGTGCTGCTCGGCCCGGGGCTCGGTGCGGGTGATCGAGGCGCTGCGGCGAGAGGTGGCGGCGGCCGGGCTGACGGACGAGGTCCAGGTGACCACCTGCGGCTCGCTCGGCCTGTGCGAGCGCGGGCCCAACATGGTCGTCTACCCCGAAGGGGTCTGGTACTCGGGGGTCAGGGTCGAGGACGTCCCCGCCATCGTCCAGGAGCACTTCAAGGGCGGGCGGTCGGTCGATCGGCTCCTCAACCGTGGTCCGGAGGCGCTGCGGGACGAGATCTCGGGCAACAAGAAGAAGCGGCTGGCGGCGCTGGCCGCCAGCGACGCCGCCGGCGCTCTGCCCGACGAGCTCCAGCAAACGGTGCGGGGCTTCCAGCCCAGCCGGGTGCTGCTGACGGCCATCGAGCTGGACGTCTTCACCGCCGTCGGCGCCGGGGCGCGGTCAGGCGAGGTGGCGGAGAAGCTGGCGACCGACCCCCGCGCCACCGCCACCTTGCTGGACGCCCTGGTGGCGCTCGAGGTCCTCCGCAAGCGGGACGACGCCTACTCCAACACGCCGCTGTCGGAGCGCTACCTGATGGCCGGCGCCCACGACGACGCTCGGGCGGCGCTCCTGCACACCGCCCACCTGTGGCCACGCTGGTCGACGCTGAGCGACTGCGTCCGCCAGGGGACCTCGGTGAGCTACCGCGAGATGGCCGATCGCGGCGAGGAGTGGACCACCGCGTTCATCGCCGCCATGCACAGGAACGCGCTGGCGCGGGCCCCGCTGGTGGTGCGCGCCGTCGGCCTCGACGGCGTGCGGCGTTTGCTCGACGTGGGCGGCGGCTCGGGCGCCTACGCGATCGCCTTCGCGCGGGCCAGCCGGGAGCTGCAGGTGGAGGTCTTCGACCTGGAGACGGTGCTGCCCATCGCCCAGGGCCACATCCAGGAGGCCGGGCTCTCGGACCGCATCACCACCCGATCCGGGGACCTTCGCTCTGACGACCTCGGCCGAGGCTTCGACCTGATCCTGCTCTCGGCGATCTGCCACATGCTCGGTCCGGCCGCCAACCAGGACCTGCTCCGCCGCTGCTTCGCCGCCCTCGCCTCGGGCGGGCGGGTCCTGGTCCAGGACTTCATCCTCGAGCCCGACCGGACCTCACCGCGGTCGGCCGCCCTCTTCGCCTTGAACATGCTGGTCGGCACGCCGGAAGGCAGCACCTACACCAGCGACGAGTACCGGTCGTGGCTGGGCCAGGCCGGCTTCGTCGAGACCCAGCACATCCGGCTCCCGGGACCGACGGGCCTGGTGCTCGGCCGTCGCCCCTAGGCAGCGCGGGTAGGCATGAAACCTCCGGTACGGCTGCTCAAGGGAGATCCGAGCCGGATCCTCCTGCCCGAGACGGACCGTGAGGACGGCCTCCGCCGCGGGCGGCGCCGGATCCGCTGCCCTCAGTGTGGCTGGGAGCCGGGGCGTCACGACCGCTGGACGTGCACCTGCCTGTTCGTCTGGAACACGTTCGACACCGGCGGCGTGTGCCCCGACTGCGGGCACCGGTGGACCGAAACCCAGTGTCTGCGGTGCCAGGCATGGTCGCGCCACATGGACTGGTACGTGGACGAGGACGATCCCGCCGACTGAGCCGACGGGCACGGCCGGTGGGTCTTCTTGGAGACCCGCTACAGCTCGAGAACCAGACGGAGAGCGTCGTCGAGGGCGGAGCGCTGCTCCGGCTCCAGGCGTCCGACGCGCTCCACAAAGTCGGAGCGCAGCACCTTCTGGATGTCGTAGACGTTGGCCACCGACGGCTTGGACAGGCCGGTGGCCCGCTTCTCCAGACGCAGGTTTCCGGGCAGGCCGGCCAGGTGCAGCCGGCTGGTCAGCGGGACGACAAGAAAGGAGCGGACGCGTGGCTCACGCACCGCGTCCGTCTGGACCACGACGGCGGGGCGGAGCTTGTCGACCCGCACCCACCACACCTCGCACCGGGCCGGCAGCGGCTCACCAGTCGTCGCGACCATACTCCTGCGCCGTGCGGCGCCGCTGGTAGTCGCGCCATGCCAACTCGTCCTCGGTGACGTCCCAGCCGTGCTTGTCGATGTACCGGCGGGTCGACTCGCGCACCCGCTCCGCCTTGAGGAGCTGAACCAGCAATCCCGAGCGCGTCGTGCCCCGACGGCTGGCCTCCTGGTCGGCGAAGGCGATCAGGTCCTCGGGTAGCGAGACTCCGACCTTCATCGGGTGCAGGGTAGCACACTGGGGAATACCTGGGTATTCCCTTGGGTATGCCTGGACGGGCCCCTACTCGGACCGCAGCGCCCGGCCGGCGTCCAGGCCGCTGGCGCGCCAGGCGGGGAGCGCGGCGGCGATCATGCTGATCGCCACCAGCAGGAACGCCACCCCGCCGAAGACGCCGGGGTCGTGGGCGTCCACGAAGGGGAGCATCGCGGCCCCGAAGCGCGACACCAGCGCGGTCAGCAGCAGCCCCAGTCCGACGCCGGCCAGGCCCAGGTGCAGCGCCTCGCGGACGATCATGCCCACCAGCGTGCGGCGGCGAGCCCCCAGGGCCAGGCGCACCGCCAGCTCCCGGGTGCGCCTCGAGGTGGTCTCGACGGTGAGCCCGTACAGCCCCAGCACAGCGATCAGCGTGGCCCCCGCGGCATAGAGAGCCAGAAGGCGCGAGAAGAACTCGCTCACCCAGCGCTCCCGGAAGATCGCCTGGTCGAGGGTGAGGACCTCGGAGAACGGCGTGCCCGGGGCCCCGCTACGGAAGGCCGTGCGCAGGGCGGCGGCCGCCGTTCCGGCGGGTTGGCCTCCGAAGGCGACCACCGACAGGGACGTGGTGGGCATCCTCCCGTACGGGAGGTAGAGCTGGGCCTCGGGGAGCGTCCCCTGGTTCACCATGTCCCGGCCGTAGTCGACGTCACCCACCACGCCGACCACGGTGAGCCAAGATCCGGGCTCGGCGTTTCGGGTGCCGAGCTGTCGACCGATGGGGTCGGACGCTCCCCACAGCTCCCGCGCCAGCCGGGAGCTGACCAAAGCGACGGCGGCGCCCTCCCGGACCTCCGCCGCGTCGAAGTCCCGGCCGCTCAGGAGCGGGATGTCGAGGGCGCGCCGGTAGTCGCCGGCGATGGCGGTGACGGTGGCCATCACCTCGTCCTCCCGCTGCTGCGACTCGCCGTACGGCAGGAGCCCCCAACTCCGATACCAGCCAGAGACGGGGAGGGTGCTGGTGAGGCCGACGTGCTCGAAGCCGGGGGTCTCCTGGAGGGCCGCCAGCAGACGCCCGGCCTGGTCGATCCGGGTCTGGTCGGGCTCGCCGTCGGGCATCGAGAGGGTGGCCACCATCACCCCCTGGGTGCGGTGGCCACGGTCGACGTGCTGGAGGGCGAGGAAGCTCTTGACCATCAAGAGCGCCGCCGCCACCAGGGCGGTGGAGAGGGCCAGCTCGCCGGCGACCAGGAACTGGCGGCCGAGGCGCGCCGAGCGCCCCTCGCCGGCCACCGCGCCGCCCGCCTTGAGCGCGTCCAGCAGACGCTCGGCGGTCCCCCGCAAGAGCGGCGCCAGCCCGCAGACCACGCCGGCCAGGAGCGAGGCCGCGAGCGTGTAGGCGCCCACCCGCGGGCTGAAGCGGAGCGCGAACAGATAGGGCGGATCCACCGGCACCCAACTCGTGATGTAGCGCTGGAAGCCGAGGCCGAGCCAGGCCCCCAGCAGCCCCGCTGGCAGTGCCAGCAGCAGCCCCTCGAGCAGGCTCAGGCCCACCAGGCGGCCGCGGCTGGCGCCCAGCGCCGCGCGGATGGCCATCTCCCGCTGGCGGGCGTTGGCGTGGGCCAGCATCAGGCTGGCCACGTTGGCGCAGATCACCAGCAGCACGCACAGGCCCGCCGCCAGCGACGCCGTCAAGGCGGTGTCGATGACCTCGGGCACGAAGTCGCGGCGCAACGGCCTCTCCACCAGGCCGAATCCCTGGTTCGACTCGGGGTGGGCCTCGGCCAGCCTCACGCCGAGGGCGGCCAGCTCCTCCCCGGCGGCGCTGGCCCCGCGTCGAAGCCGACCGATCACGCTCAGCCAGCGGTCGCCTCGGGCAGTCGCGGGATCGACACCCAGCGGCGTCCAGACCTCGGCCCACTCCGGGAACA
>CAZNNH010000007.1:38015-83651 GCA_964574335.1 uncultured Acidobacteriota bacterium
ACCAGCAGCCCGGACTGCCCGCGGTACACGCGAAACAGGAAACCCGGCTCCATGACGCCGACGATCTCGTGCACCTGCCCGTCGAGACGGACCGTGCGCCCCACGATCCGGGGGTCTTTCGCGAAGCGCTCCTCCCAGAGCTTCTGCGAGATCAGTGCCACCGGCGCCGGACGACCGCGCGTGTCCTCCTCGGCCCGGAAGCCTCGGCCCAGCACCGGGGCCTTGCCGAGGGTAGGGAACAGGGTGTGGCTGACCCGCGCCCCGGGAAGGCGCGCCGGCTGCTCCGGGTCGTTGAGGTTGAAGGTGTGCCTGGAGAACGCGCCCAGAGAGGCGCAGGAGCGCTGCTCCCGCTCCAGGTCCGCCAGGTCGGGGGCGGAGACCGACAGCCAGGAGCCTGCCTGCGAGAGGCGCGTCGCGCCGATGGAGACGAGGCGCTCGGGCTCCTCGAAGTCGAGGGGGCGCAGCAGCCAGGCATCGATCCCCGAGAACATCCCCACGTTGGCGCCGATCCCCAGCGCCAGCACCGAGATGACGGTCAGCGACCACACGGGACGCTTGAAAAGCTGGCGGACGGCGAAGCGGACGTCCTGGAGGAACCCGGTCATGTAGCCTCCTGCACCGAGGTGACGTGGCTCGGCTCACGGGGTCTCGCGCCCGTCGGTGGGCAACGACACCGCCGGCTCTCGGGGGAATCTACGAGGCACGGGCGGCTGCGGTTCCTTGCCGTGGCCGGAGCCGCTCAGCCCGCGTACACGTCGTCCTGCTCGATCCGGGAGAGCACCCAGTCGAAGTCCCCGCGGGTCACCAGGGTGTTGCAGTACTCGCAGTTGCCGGCCATGCTCACGGCCAGCGGCGCGCCGCAGCTCGGACAAGCCTTGTCGGCCCGGGGCGCCCCCCGCACGGCGGCGCCACGGATCAACGTCCAGTACTCGCTGTAGCGACGGTCGCGCCGGGCTTCGCCGCCCACCACCCGCCCGGAGGCGGCCTCCCGGGTGACGTCGCGGCCCGTGCCCCAGAGCCGCACGGTGACCGCGTCGTAGTGTCGGTCGCGCTCGACACGGACGCTCACCCAACGCTCGATCCGGGCCCCCTCGACGGCGTTGACCAGGCCCTGGGCGCGATAGGCATCGACCCAGTAGCGCAGGTACTCGTGCAGGGCGTCGGAGACGAAGGGGCGGGCCCGCTTCAGGTCCTGGGCCGCCCAGGCGCCGTTCAGCTCATCGAAGATGAGCTGAAGCCGCGCGGCGAAGGACTCGAGAGTGACCTGCGGATCGTCCTGCAGCAGGCCCTCCCACCTCTCGCGGACCCCGGCCTGGGTCACCGTGGGACGGTCGGTCCCCCGCTCCTCGACGGTCCCCGTCAGCAGCGGCGGCACCGCCTGCGCGTCCAGCAGCACCGCCTGCTGCACCATCCAGTCGAAGCGGCCGCCGTCGACGGCGCGACCGCAGGAAGCGCAGACGTTGCCGTTCGACTCGAAGGGAGCGCCGCACGAGGGACAGCCGAAGGTGCGGACGCTCTGGAAGGGGCGGCTCACCGCCGTCACCGAGCGGACCAGCGTCCAGCTCTCGCGCACGTACTGGGCCCGGTCCCCCAGCGCCAGGTTCGCCTCCAGCTCCAGGCCGACGCGGACCTGGGCCTCGTCCCCGGCGGCCGTCGCCTCTTGCGGCACGCGGACGTCGGTCACCCGCAGCGCGCCGACGATGGCGGCCTGGACCGCGACACCGGCCGGGGGGCGCTGGGCCAGCCGCTCGCGGACGGCCGGCGCGAGGTAGGGGGCGAGCAACCCCAGGGCGGTGGGGTCGTGGCGCGCCTTGTGGGCCTGGGCGTAGAGGGCGTAGACGAAGTCCGTGAACAGCACCCGGGAGAACTCAGGGTCGCGCGCCCGCAGGGCGTCGAAGTCCACGGCCCGGGCCGGCTGCGGCAGCGCCACGGTGGCGGTCCCGACCTCCCAGCTCGTCTGGCCACCGGACCGCTTCTGGGCGGACATATAAATGATGACGACGACCAGCACCGGGACCCCGATGATGGGGTGCTCGAAGCACAGACGGATCAGCAGGAAGACCAGGCCGAGGTCGCCGCCGCCGCCGTGGCCGCCTCCCCCGCTCCGCCCCGAAAAGCCCTGTCCCCCCCCGGGCCGGGCCTCCGCCAGGCCCGGCAGCAGCAGCAAGCAGACCGAGGCCGTCGCCAGCAACAGGAGGGCCCGCCGCCGGGTCACGGCGCCACCACCTCGTCGGGAAGCTCGTTGACGTCGTCCTGACCCACGGGCAGGGCCTGGGCCAGCGACTCGCCCAGGCCGCGGAGGTGCCTGGCGACCGCCACGCCGTCGGCGCCTTGGGCCACGGCCGCGACCAGGGCCGCCACCTGACGAGCCCAGGTGGTCGGCTCGACGGCCGCGAGGATGCCCCGGTCCGCGACCACCTCGGCCCGGCGCTCGAGCAGCGAGACGTACAGCAGCAGGCCCGTCCTCTCCCGGGTGGCGGTGACGCCGCGGTCGACAAGCGTGGCGAGAGCGGCTCGGTGCACGGCCTCTTGGCGGCTGGCCGCAGCCGTGAGCCGGCGGACCAGGAATGGCGAGTGGTGGACGGCGAGCCCCGCCACCAGCCCCGCCAGCGCAGGATCCACCAGGAACCAGGCCAGGCTGAACGCCCAGGGCGAGTAGAGCATGAACGCGAGGGTCGCGAACACGCCGAGGAGCGCGCCGGTGAGCGCCGCATCCCGGTAGCGGGCCGAGGCCGGGCGGACCACGATGACCACCTCGGCCCGGCTGGCCGATTCGACGTCACGCACGGCGCCCAGGAGCGCCGTCTTCGCCGTCTCGGTCAGGAACGGCCGTGCCACTCCTTAGACCATATCGCAGTCGGAGGCTGGGTTGTGGTGCGCCGAGCCTGCCAGGGCCTCAGTGGGTGACCGCGGTCTGGCTGTCCCGCTGCATGGTGGTGACGAAGCGGCGGATCTCGTACAGCCGCTTGAGCGCCCGGAGCCCCCGGTACTTGAGGAGGATCCTGAGGATCCGCCCGGGCTGTGAGTAGAACCGCTGGTGGGCCCGGACCAGGATCCGGTTGAGGGCCTCGGTCGGGATGTCGCTGTAGTTGAGGGAGGGATCGTAGAAGACGTCGCCGGAGCGCTGCTCGAGGTCGTCTAGGGTCGAGGGGGCTGGTCCCGCCGCCAGCTCCTCCAGGCCGGTGTTGCGGAACACCGTGACCTTGAAGAACTTGGCGGTGTCGAGCTGGGAGCTCACCGCGAAGTCGATGGTCTTCTCCATCTCCTCGACGGTCTCGTCCGGGAAGCCGAACATGAACAGGCCCAGCGTGATGATCCCGCGCCTGGAGGTCTCCTCGATCCAGTAGCGGGCCTTGTCGAGGTCGACTCGCTTGCGGATCGCTCGCTGGACCCGCGGGCTGGCCGTCTCGACCGCGTAATTGATCTTGTAGGTGCCCGCCCGCTTGAGCCAGTCCAACGTCTGGTGGTCCATCCGGTCCACGCGCAGGCCGTTGGGAAACGAGATCCGGACCTTGAGCCGCCTCTCCACCAGCCCCTGGCAGATCTCCTGGACCCGCTTGAGGTCGTAGTTGAAGAAGTCGTCGATGAAGTGGATCTCCCGGATGCCGTATCGGTGGTAGAGCTCCTCGATCTCCGCCAGCACGTTCCCGACCGAGCGCGGCCGGATCCGGCGGCCGAACAGGTTGTGGCAATAGATGCAATCGAAGACGCAGCCCCGTGAGGTCATCACCGGCGCGTACGGCTTGGCGAACAGCTCCCCGTTCCAGTTGGGGACGCGGGAGTAGCCGCGCAGGTCGATCAGGTCCCAGGCGGGAGGGGGCAGCGAATCGAGGTCCTGGATCGGCGGCCGGGGGGGCGTCGAGACCACCTGCCCGTCCTCCCGGTAGGTGATGCCGGCCACGCCCGACAGAGGCTGGCCGGACCGAAGCGCGGTCAGCAGCTCGACCGCGGTGATCTCCCCTTCGTTTCTCACCGCCACATCCACCAGCCCCCGCCTCACGATCTCCTGATGGTAGTTGGTGGAGAGGATCCCGCCCGACACCAGGGTAGCGTCGGGCGCGGCCTGGCGCGCCAGGCTGCACAGCCGTTTGAAGACCGGGTACTCGGAATCGAGCGAGCTGAACAGGACGAAGTCCGGGGACAGCTCGCCGACCAGCCGGGAGAACCCGTCCTCGCCGAGGCGCTCGTAGTAGTAGTCGAGGATCCGCACCGACAGGCCGCGCAGGGACTCCGCGCTGCGAATCGCGGCGCCCACGTAGAGCGCCCCGAGCGGCGGGATCAGGTCGAACACTCCGGTGGTCCGAACGATCAGCACCTGGCCAGAGCCCATTGGCACCGCCTCTCGGGGGCGGCCGGCGAGGCAGCCCCCAGGTGATTATCATACTTCCGGTTGGGGGCCCGCCGCGCCGGCCCCCCCGGGGCCCCCCGTAGATCTGCTATCCTGTCTGCCTACGCCCCATGACCGCCCGGATCCTCGGCATCTCGGCCTACTATCACGACTCCGCCGCTTGCCTCGTGATCGACGGGAAGATCGTGGCGGCCGCCCAGGAGGAGCGCTTCTCCCGCAAGAAGCACGACTCCGACTTCCCCGGCCAGGCGGTCGCCTATTGCCTCCGCGAGGGGCGGCTCGAGGCCGGGGAGCTGGACTACGTGGCCTTCTACGACAAGCCGATCCTGAAGTTCGACCGGCTGCTCGAGAGCTACATCCACTACGCGCCGCTCGGCATCCGCTCCTTCCTCAAGTCGATGCCGGTCTGGCTCAGGTCCAAGCTTCGCACCCGTGACGAGATTCGCAAGCGCCTCGCCTTCGAGGGCCCGATCCTGTTCACCGAGCACCACCAGGCCCACGCCGCCAGCGCCTTCTTCCCCTCGCCGTTCGAGCGGGCGGCGATCCTGACCATCGACGGGGTCGGCGAGTGGGCCACCGCCAGTCTGGGGCGGGGCGAGGGGAGCCGGGTCGAGCTGCTCAAGGAGCTGCGCTTCCCGCACTCGCTGGGTCTCTTGTACACGGCCTTCACCTACTTCCTCGGCTTCGAGGTCAACTCCGGGGAGTACAAGGTGATGGGCCTGGCCCCCTATGGCGAGCCCCGCTACGTCGACCGGATCCGCGACCAGCTCATCGACATCCGCCCCGACGGCTCGTTCAAGCTGAACATGCGCTACTTCGACTACGGCGCCGGCCTGAAGATGACGAGCGCCGCCTTCGACCGGCTCTTCGGGGGCTCGCCGCGGGCGCCGGAGGGCGCCCTGACCCAGCGCGAGCTGGACCTGGCCGCCTCCATCCAGGTGGTGGTCGAGCAGGTGATGCTGGGCATGGCCCGGCACGCCCACGAGCTGACCGGCGAGAAGCGCCTGGTGCTGGCCGGGGGGGTGGCCCTGAACTGCGTGGGCAACGGCAAGCTGCTCCGCGAGGGGCCGTTCGAGGATCTCTGGATCCAGCCTGCCGCCGGAGATGCCGGTGGTGCGGTGGGAGCAGCGCTCTTCGCGCACCATCAGCTCCTGGGAGGCGAGCGACACGTGGACGGCCGGCGCGACTCGCAGCGCGCGTCGCTGCTGGGCCCGAGCTTCGACGAGGGCGAGCTTCAGCAGCTTCTGGCTCGCGAGGGGGTCGACGCGGAGCGCTTCGACGACCTGGAGTCGCTCGCCGAGCGGGTCGCCGAGCTGCTCACCCAGCAGCAGGCCATCGGCTGGTTCCAGGGACGGATGGAGTTCGGCCCGCGGGCGCTTGGGGCGCGCTCGATCATCGCCGATCCGCGCAGCCCGGAGATGCAGTCGCGGCTCAACCGCAAGGTCAAGTTCCGGGAGTCGTTCCGGCCCTTCGCGCCGGCGGTGCTGCGCGAGCACCTGGCCGATTTCTACGAGCTGGATCGCGACAGCCCCTACATGCTGCTGGTCTGCGATGTCCACGCCCGCCAGCGGCGGCCGGTCGACGAGTCGAGCGTGGCGGGCCTCGACAAGCTGAAGCTGGTCCGCTCCACGCTGCCGGCGGTGACCCACGTCGACCACTCAGCCCGTGTCCAGACCGTCAGCCGCGAAGACAACCCCGCTTTCCATGCGGTCATCGAGCGGTTCCACCGCCGGACGGGGGTGCCGGTGATCGTCAACACGTCGTTCAACGTCCGCGGCGAGCCGATCGTCTGTACCCCCGAGGACGCCTACCGCTGCTTCCGCCGGACCAACCTCGACGCCCTGGTCCTGGGCCCCTACCTGATCCAGAAGCCGACCGCGCCGGCGCCTTCGAGGAATGAAACCCTTGGCTGAGACGGGATCCGCACCGGCCGGCTCCCCCCAGGCCGCCGAGGCCCGACGGGTCGCCCTCGGCTTCGGCACGGCGCTGCTGGTGCTCACCGTGACTGCCTACCTGAAGGGCCGGCCGCTCCAGGCCGGGATCCTGGCCGGCCTGCTGGCGCTGGTGGCGGTCGGCGCCGCCCTGGAGCTGCGAGCCTGGCTGCTGGCCTCGCGGGTCCTGAACGGCTTGGCGCTTCTGCTGCTGCGGGCGGCGTCGCGCCTGACGCTGTGCGTCATCTTCTACGGAGTGCTGACGCCGGCCGGGCTGCTTCTCCGCCTGATCCGGCGGCGGCCGCTCGACACCGCATGGAGGGACGGCCGACCCAGCTACTGGCGGGAGCCCCGGCAGATGCCTTCCACCGTGAGCCGCTACCAGAAGCAGTACTGACACCCCCGCTCGACACCGCCAGGCGTTTCTGAGGAATAATCTAAGGGTAGGAGGATCTCGTGCTCGGGCTGCTCAAGGAGTTCTGGGAGTTCTTGAGAGAGGACAAGAAGCTGTGGCTGCTGCCGATCGTGGTGCTCCTGGTCGTGATCGGCCTGTTCCTCACCTCGGGGAGCAGCGTGGCCCCGCTCGTCTATGCCCTCTTCTAGGCCGGCTCCGTGACGGAGCCCGGCGCCGGGCTCTTGGCCTGTCCCGGCTGCGGAGGTGACCTCGGCTCGGATGGGACCGACGCCGAGCTCCGTTGCGGCGGCTGCCAGCGACGCTACTCCCTCGGGGAGGGAATCCCCCGGCTGTTCCTGCCCACCGAGTCGGCGCCCGCCGGCGACGTCACCGACGAGGTCCAGGCCTTCTACGAGCAGACACCGTTCCCCGACTACGAGGACGCCGACTCGCCGGCCAGCCTTCGAGAGAAGGCCGGCCGCGGCGTCTTCGCCGCCCTCCTCGACGCCCAGATCCCCGAGACGGCGCGGGTCCTCGAGGTCGGCTGCGGCACCGGACAGCTCGGCAACTTCCTGGCCCTGGTCCCGGAGCGGACGGTGGTGGCGACCGACATGTGCCTCAACTCGCTCCGCCTGGCGCAGGCCTTCAAGACCCGGAACGGAATCGACAACGTCACCTTCGCCCAGATGAACCTGTTCCGCCCCGGCCTCAAGCTCGGCGCCTTCGACTTCGTCGTGTGCAACGGCGTGCTGCACCACACCAGCGCCCCCGCGCGTGGCTTCGAGGTGCTGTGTCGGCTGGTCCGGCCAGGAGGCTGCGTGGTGGTCGGCCTCTACAACGCCCTGGGCCGGCTGCCGACCCTCTGGCGCCGGGCCCTGATGCGGATCGGGGGCGAGCGCCTGGCGATACTCGATCCGCGGCTCCGTTCCGCGACCGTGGGCGAGACCCGCAAGCGGAGCTGGTTCATGGACCAGTATCGGCATCCCCACGAGTCGCGGCACAGCTTCTCCGAGGTGCTGCGCTGGTTCGATGCCGGTGGTCTCGACTTCCTCGGCAGCATACCCCCCTCGCGGGTCTTCGAGCCGTTCCGTTCGGAGAGGCCGTTGCTCGAGCCCAGCTCGCCCGGCTCGGCGGCAGAGCGCCGCCTGGTCGAGCTGGGGATGCTGCTGAAAGGCGGCCAGGACGGAGGCCTGTTCGTGATGATCGGGAGCAAACGACCGTGAGCCCGAGGCCCCGACTCTCCCCACGCAGGCGCCTGGTCTTCTGGGCGGCGTACCTGCTGCTGCTGGGGGTGGTCCCCCAGGCGATCTCCGTGGCGTGGCGCAGCCAGGTGATGTACCGGGACATCAAGAGCTCGCATTGGAGCCTGATCGGGAAGATGTACCGGTTCGACCCCGAGCTGGGCTACGCCCCGATCCCGGGTTCGCTGGCCTACTGGCGGGTGGCGCCCGGGATGGACGTGCCGGTCCGACACGACCGCGACGGCTTCCGGGTGCCGGAGCCGGCGCCTGCCGCGACGCCCGGGCGGCATCCCAGGATCATGGCGCTGGGCTGCTCGGCCACGGCCGGCGACGCGTGCCGGGCCGAGGACGTCTACCCCTACCGGGTGGCGGAAGCGCTCCACGGACAGGCGATGAACGCCGCAGTGTGCGGCTACGGCCTCGCCCAGATGCTGCTTCGGGCTCGGCGGCTGCTTCCCGAGCAGCGGCCCGACCTGCTGCTGGTTCAGTACGCCGACTGGCTGGTCGCCCGCTCACAGACCCAGTACGCCCCGAGCCGTCTGGGCACCGTCCCCTCTCCCTACTTCTTCAAGGCCGAGGACTCCACGATCCGGGTCCAGCCGGCCGTCTTCTCGACCAACCTGTTCACGCTGCCCGCCTGGCAGTACGCCGGCTATCGGGGAGGCCCCTTCGACCGGCTGTCGTTCCTGGTCAGGGTGGGCGTACCGCTCTTTCTCCGCGAGGACGTGGCCTTCTCGGCCCTGGCGGTGCGCCGGGCGTTCGGGGCGGTGCCCCCGCCGACGCCTGACGGCGACGCCATCGTACACAGCGTGTACACCGAGCTGGCCGGCCTGTGCGCGGCCACCGGGACTCGGATGGTCGTGGTGATCCTGGGACCGGTCGACCGACCGGACCGACGGACCTTCCTGGACCAGCTCGAGGGCGTCCAGGTGGTGGATGCCGAGGCGGCGTTGTGGCGCGAGCTGCGCCGCTCCCTGCCCGAGGGCCGAGCGCTCGAGGCGGACGACTACATGAAGCGGTATGGCCACTGGCACGGCACCCCGCCCGTGCTGGTCGACTCGCATCCCAACCCGCTCGCCCACGCCGTGATCGCCGAAGAGATCGTGAGGGCGCTCGGGCCGTCGTGACCGCCGGCCACCTGCCAGCGCGCGCTTCCAGGGAGGCTCCTCACCGTGTAGAGTCCGCCGCATGCTTTTCCCCAAGCACATCTCCTTCACCGTCACCAACGCCTGCAACCTCCGCTGCCGCATGTGCGGTCAGTGGAGCGACCAGGGCTACGTCGCGGCCGGCGCCCGGCCGGTCAGGCCGGAGATGACCATCGACGACTGGAAGAGGCTCGTCGACGAGGCAGCCGAGAACGGCGCCGCCTACATCCTGGTCCGGGGGGGCGAGCCGTTCCTGCTCCCCGGCATCATGGAGCTGCTCCGGCACATCACGTCGAAGGGGATCCTCCTGTCGATCGACACCAACGGCACCCTGGTGGAGCGCTACGCCGAGGAGCTGGTCGGTCTCGGGCGGACGCACATCACCTTCTCGGTGGACGGGCCGGAGGCGGTCCACGACGACGTCCGTCGAGTGGCCGGCAGCTTCCGCAAGACGAAGGGGTCCATCGCGCGCCTCTCGGCGCTCGAGGCCGAGCGCGGCCTCGAGATCAGCAAGAGCTTCTGCTTCACCATCAGCGGCCACAACTACCGCCACCTGGGCCAGATGCCCGACGTGGCGCGCGAGCTGGGCCTCACCACGGTGAGCATCGTCCCCTACTACTACTTCCCGAAGGAGGTGGGAGCCGCCTACCAGCGGGAGCTGCGTGAAGAGCTGGACAGCGAGGCCTTCTCGTGGGTCGGCTTCCATGCGGAGGATTCCGGAGTGGACCCGGAGGTGTTTCGCGAGCAGCTCCGCGCCTACCTCGCGAGCCTCGGTGACGTCCGCAGCTTCCCCTTCATGCCCATGACCGAAGAGGAGTACCTCACCTGGTTCGCCGGCCCGTGGGAGCCGGTCGGGCCGCTCACGTGCCACAACGTGGAGAAGGTGATCGACATCCAGCCCAACGGAGACGCCAACTTCTGCCTCGACTTCCCCGACTACGTGTTCGGGAACGTCCGGCGCTCGACGATCGCCGAGGTGTGGAACGGCGAGCGGGCCGAGAGGTTCCGCGAGTACCGGCGCCGCAAGCCGCTCGCCGTCTGCTACCGGTGCGGCGCCAAGTACATGTCGGAGCTGGAAGGCAAACGCTAGCGAAGAGACGAGAGAACACGGCAGGGAGGCGACGACCCGAATCCTCTGATCCGACCCCCCCCGGGCGCAGCCTGCTTCCACTGCTGGCCGGCAGACGGCTCGAACCGCGCCCGCTGTTGGCCTACACCGACCGGAAGGGCCAGAAGGACGGCCAGGACCTGCTTCTTCACGCGGTGGTGCGGGGCGATCGACTGCTGGTCTGCCGACGGCCCGGTGGTCGGGAGCTCTTCCATCGCTGCGACCGTCGCGAGCTGACGGACCTCTCGGGTGCGCACCCGGAACGGGTGACCGAGCTGGAGGGGTGCTATCGCGACCTGGAGTCCCGGCTGCCCTCCTTCGTGCCGGCCCGGCGGCGGATCGAGCTGGACAGCCACCAGGCCGAACGGCTGCGGGTCCTGGGATACGTCGACTAGCGCGGGCGAGCCCGGACCCCGATCTCCCGCCTCCGCTCCGTGACCTGCTGGCAAAGGGCCACCGTAGAGGCCGACCGCGGCCAGCAGGATGTCAGAGGTCAAAGAGGCGCATTCCCGGTGTCGACGGCCCGGATGCTGGAACTGGATCGCCGGCTCCAACGTTCAGTCCACAAAGGGTCTCAGTGCGGGGCAACCGAAGAAAGGGAGAGTAGTCCAATGAGAGAACTAGGCGCGCCGCTGGTCGCCGCTGGTTTGGCCGTCGCCCTGGCGGCGAGCCCGGCGCCGGCACAGCAGCCGGGACCGACGCCGGACACGACCGTGACACGCCTGCCGTGGGACCCCCCCGGCGAGCCGTTCATCAGGGACTGGCTGCTCCTCGGCCAGTTCCCGGCGCCGGTCGCCTTTGAGGACGACGAGGCCCCGGACTTCCTGCTCGAGCACGGCGGCGAGGGCGCCATCGCCCCCGTGGCCGGGATGGCGCACACCGGACCCGACGGGGAGCGCCGAGTGTGGATCGCCCACCAGTCCGCGACCGACCTCGTCGACGTGGCGGCGGCCCTGGGGGCCCAGCCGCAGAGCGCCTCGGTCTCGTATGCCTTCACCACCCTCGACGCCGCCGAGGCCGGCCCGGCGCTGCTGGCGATGGGCATCGACGGCGGCGTGGTCCTGTACGTGAACGGAGAGAGGGTCTTCACCAACCTGCGAGGCCGCGTGGCCGTTCCCGACGAGGACGTGGCCAAGGTCACGCTGGTGAAGGGCCCCAACCGGATCCTGGTCAAGATGCAAAACGTGTGGGGCAACGTGGCGCTGTGCGCCCGGCGGGTCGGTCCCGCGAAGCTGCTCGAGCGGGCCGCCGCGCTCCGGGTCCACGAGGTTCCCGACGGGGCCTCCCTCACCGTCCAGATCGACGACCCGCTGGCCCAGAAGGCGACCTGGCGGCCCCAGGCCCGAGTGGAGCTGGTGGCGCCCGGCGGCCAGGTGCTAGCGGCGCGCACGGCGCTTCGCGGAGCGGCGGTTCTCTTCGACATCGCCACGCTCGAGCCGGGGCCGTACGAGGTGCGTTGCGCCAGCGCCAGGCTGGACGGCCAGGGCACGCTCAGCTACGCCGGCTACTACAAGGGCGACATGCTGGCGGCGGCCCGCCGCCTGGTAGCCGGGGCCGCCGCGGCTGGTCCGGATGACCTGATCACGCCCGTGCTCGGCCAGATCGTCCAGCACCGCCTGCGCGGCAAGGTGGACGAGGTGACGCGGATCCCCGATGCGGCCTTCGCCGGCATCCACTCGGCCCTGATGGAGAGTGAGGAGCTGCACCTGGCGGAGACCGACGCCTCGGCCCGTGCACGGGGCAACGGCTTCGTGCGCCTGGCCTGGATCGATCCCGTCGACGGCTCGCCCCAGTACTGTCGCGCCTACCTGCCCCCCGGCTACGACGCCTCCCGGCGATGGCCGATGGTGGTCAACCTCCACGGGTTCTACGGTGCCAACCCGCCCTACGTGGGCTGGTGGTCGGCCGACTCGCGCCACTCCCGGATCGCCGACGACCACGGCGTGATCCTGATCGAGCCCCACGGCCGGGGCAACGTGGCCTACCAGGGGATCGGGCGGCTGGACGTGCTGCGGGCCATCGACGAGGCCAAGGCGGCGTTCTCGGTGGATCCGGACCGGGTGCTGTTGGTGGGCCAGTCGATGGGAGGCTATGGCACCTGGCACGTGGGCACCCGCCATCCGGAGCTGTTCGCCGCCATCGGCCCCATCTACGGCGGGTCGGACTACCGCGTGCAGTTCAGCCCGGAGCAGGTGGCCCAGGTCAGCCCCTTCCTGCGCTTCCTGCTGGAGGCCAGCAGCAGCCTGGCCCAGGCCGAGGACCTGCTGACCACACCCATCTACGCCCACCACGGCGACGCCGACACCGCGGTGCCCGTGATCAACAGCCGCTACAACGTCAAGACGCTCCAGCGCTGGGGCTACGACATCCGCTACGCCGAGTACCCGGGGAAGGGCCACGGCGGCCTCGAGGCCGAGTACGAGACCAGCCGCTGGTTCCTGCCGCTGCGGCGCGTCCAGGCAAAGCACGTGCGCCTGCGCGCCGCCGAGCTGAAGTACGCCCACGCTCACTGGCTGGCCGTCACCCAGCGCCAGGACCCGATGGAGCTCGTCCTGGGAGAGGCCCGCATCTGTGGTCCCAACTGGATCCGCCTCGACACCGACAACGCCCTCGAGGTGGTGCTGACGCCCGGCGACCTGATCGACCCGGCGCGGCCGGTGAGCGTGGTCTGGAACCGGGCACCGGCGCGGGAGCTGGGCGTGGACGACGGCCGAATCGTGCTGCGGGCCGACGGATATGCGCCGGAGGGAATCGTCAAGACACCGAAGCTCGAGGGACCCCTGAGCGACGTGACCACCACGCCGTACGCCATCGTGGTGGGGACGGTCTCCGCCGATCCGGAGATGCGGAAGGCGTGCCGGAGAGACGCCGACCGGCGGATCGCCGAATGGGAGAACGCCCAGCACGTGAAGCCCCGCCACTTCCTCGACACGGAGCTGTCGGACGCCGACATGGCTCGCTACTCGCTGGTGCTGGTCGGAGGGCCGGAGGCCAACGCGGTCACCCGTCGGCTGATCGACCGGCTTCCGCTGCAGATCGAGGGGGACCGAGTGACCATCGCCGGCCGGACCTTCGACGCCCCGGGGGCCGCGGTCGGCCTGGTCTATCCCCACCCGCTGAACCCAGAGCGTTACGTGGCCGTCTACGCGGCCACCGCCCCCTCGGCGCAGGCGTGGCACGCATCGCCGCGGGGGCCCGACCTCAGGCCGGCCCTGGACTTCTACATCGACGACGGCCGCACCGGAGACGTCACCCAGGGGGTGGCCATCGACCGGCTGTTCGTGGCCGCGGGCCTCTTCGACTGGCGCTGGCGGCGTGCCGAGGCGTCTACGCTGCTCGGCGACCCCGCCCTGCGGACCGCGGCACCGCTACGACCCCAGGACCAGTAGATGGCGACGTCAGTCCCCGCCCGTCGTCCGAGAGGCCGGCGACGGGCCGGGCCTGGCGTTTGTGTGGGCGCGCCGGAACAGGGCCCCCTCCTCGGTCACCCTGCCGGAAAGGCAGACGCTTCCCGGTGCCTGGTTCCCGTCAAGCGTCCGGAGGATACGCGAAGACTCCTGTGCCGCCACGCCGTGGCTTGACTAGCGCTCGTCCCGCCGAGTGCTCGCCGACGGCGAGCGAAGGCCCAGAACCACGTCCGCTCGCACCCAGTAGACGTCCATCTCGTCCCCCCGGTGGCGCGAGAAGATCAGGTACCGGCCATCGGGCGAGATGTCTCCGACGTCGTCGCCCAAGGGGGTGTTGATCGGAGCCGGGATGAGGCGCGGATCGCTCCAGCGGCCGTCTGGTCCCCGGAAGGCAACGTACCCATCCATCTCGCCCAATCCTCCCGGTCGATCCGACTTGAAGATCAGGTAGCTCTCGT
This sequence comes from uncultured Acidobacteriota bacterium, assembly GCA_964574335.1. Lineage (GTDB taxonomy): Bacteria > Acidobacteriota > Vicinamibacteria > Fen-336 > Fen-336 > CAZNNH01. The sequence continues at coordinate 52,048 of CAZNNH010000007.1, forward strand.
CCGGCGCGATGAACGGGTCCCATTCCTGGTGCTCCGTGTTGAGCTCCCGAACCGGCTGGGGAGGGTCGAAGCCCTCCCCATCGGAGCTTCTGCGAGCGCAGAAGAGGTCCGGGTTCCCGCCGCGGGTCGAGGCGAAGCACAGGGTGCCAGCCGCGCTGATTGTCGGGTGGTACTCCGTCGCCGGTGAGCTCACCGGTGGGGGCACCCGGCGTGGCGGGCTCCAGCCGTCGCCGTCGCGCTCGGTCACCCACAGGTCGAACTGGTAGGGAGGCGCGCCGGGAGGACGATTGGAGGCGAAGTAGACCCGCCGGCCGTCGCTGGAGAACGCGGGCTCCGTGTTGTTGCCCACGTCGGCGAAGCTCGCGGCCTCAGGCTCGCTCCAGCGACCGTCCACCTGCCGGGTGTGGAGAAGCCGGGGCCGGTAGTCGGCGGAAGTCTCCGCGAAGAACGCTTCGGTCCCGTCCGGCGAGAACACGAGCGCGCGTTCCATGCGTCCCGGCTTCGAGATGAACCCGGGCGCGAAGACGACCGGCTGGTCCTGTGGGGGTGTCTCCCCGCAGTAGGGGCCGCGGCGTTCCGTCGCGGTCTCGGGGGTACGGTCTTTCTCGATGGTCTCTGCCGAGGCGGGGCCCCACGCCACGCTCACGAGGAGGGGCAGGGCCGGAAGGACTCTGCGAGTGGTCACGAAACCTCCTTCGGTGCCGCGGCGGATTCCTCTTGCGGCCGCCCGGATCGAGGCACCGGATCCCGTCAGAAGACCGCAGATGAATCGCGGGATCAAGCGGTTCGTGACCAGATCCGAGATGGAGAGACGAGGGGTGGACCGCCCGGCCGAGCGCCATCGGGCGCGTTCGGCGAGGCTCTCTGGGCAGCGACGTCCTCACGGGGTTTCACATCTTCGCCGGGCCGAATCTGGTATGTAGTGGCCCGAGACACCTCAGGAGGAAACCATGCGCGATCGTGGCCCGGCTCGGATCTTCTGTACTCTGTTGCTGCTGCTGCTCGGCGCGACCGCGGCCGTCCAGGCACGTGCCGCCGAAGCCGGCAGCGGGCTCTCCCTCACCCTTCACTCACAGCTCCTGGGCGAGGATCGCCCGCTGCTCTTGCGTCTCCCCGTGGACTACGAGTCGTCCACGGCCTGCTACCCCGTCATCTACCGTCTCGATGGGGAGGAGGACTTCTTCATCCACACGCTGGCGGCGGTCCGATACCTGGAGGACATGAGCCAGAAGATCGCACCACACATCGTGGTGGCCATCCCCAACGTGGACCGGGGACGGGACATGAGCCTCGACCGGGGCGGTGAGACGTTCGTCCGCTTCATCGAGACGGAGGTGGTCCCCACCATCGAGAAGAACTACCGCGCCGACGGCTCCCGGATCCTGATCGGGCAGTCGTTCAGCTCGGTGTTCGCCCTCTACTCCTTCCTGAAGGTGCCGGGCCTCTTCGACGGCTACATCCTCGGCAGCTTCGGCCTCCCGAGCGACGAGCTCGCCTCCCGATTCCGGAGCGAGCTGGAAGGATCGACCCGGATCAGCGAAGCGGGGAGGGCGTCTCTCTTCATCGCCCAGGGCCGGCACGATCCCTACGACCCGGACGGATCCATCGCGAGACGAGGCGCGGCCTTCCTGGACCTCCTGGCGCGGAAGGCCCCCCAGGTACGGGTTCTGACCCGCGTGTACGACGACGAAGGGCACGTCCCGTTCCCCTTCGTCTACGACGGCCTGAGGTGGATCTATCCACACGAAGGGCCGAGGCAGGCTCCGAGGGCAGAGTAGAATCGGCCATCTTGCCAAGAACCTCCCGCCGGCTCGCCGTCGTCGCCTTCTCCGCGCTTCTCACCCATGGGCTCGCCGCCCAGGCGTGGCCCGCCGAGGGGGTGCAGGTGGAGGAGGTGTTCGCCGGCTACGGTGGCGACCGGGCCGGGCTGAAGGCCGGTGACGTCCTCGAGAGGTGGGCCCGAGCGGCGTCGCCGCCCGCCAACCCGGAGCCGGCCGAGGGCCCGGTTCGCTCCCAGTTCGACTTCGTCGAGGTGGAAGTCGAAGAGGGCGCGCGTGGCGACGTGACCTTCTGGGGCCGCCGCGGCGGCGATCGGCTCCGGGTCCAGATGCCGCATCAGGACTGGGTCGTCTCGGTCCGTCCGCTGCTCGAAGGCGCCGACCTGGAGCGGTATCGCGCGGCGCGAGGGCTCATCGACGGTCCCGAGCACGAGCAGGGGTTCTTGGGCTGGAGCGAGCTGTCCGCCTCGTTCCACCAGCGGGGCCGGAACGACCTGGCAAGCTGGCTGTACCTGAAGCTCGCCCGCTTCGCGACCTGGCGGAGGAGCTGGCCCATCGCCGACGAGGCCTACCGGGACGCGCTGGGCGCCGCCGAGACGGATCCCTCCGCGCGCGCCCAGATCCTGGCCTTCCAGGCGGAGTCCTACCGGGACCGCGTCGACTGGCCGGCCGCAACGACCAGGTTCGAGCGGGCGCTCGAGATCTACCGGGCCCAGGCCAAGGACTGCCTGCGCGAGGCCCGCGTGCTCGACCAGCTCGGAGGCGTGGCCTTCAAGCACGGGGACCTGGTGGGGGCCGAGCAGCACCTTCGGCGGTCGTCGGAGATTCGGGAGGCGGCGGCCCCGCAGAGCGCGACTGTCGCCAACAGCCTTCACAACCTGGGTCTGGTGGCCGCCGTCCGCGGCGACCTCGACGCGGCGGAAGACAGCTTCCGCCGCGCCCTCGCCCTCAACAAGCGCCTCGCCCCCGGAAGCCTCGACGTCTCGCTCAGCCTGCACAACCTCGGCGGCGTGGCCGAGAAACGCGGCGACCTGGCGGCCGCGGAGGAGTACCACCAGCGCGCCCTCGCCTTCTGGAGCCAGTACCAGCCGGAGAGCCTGGCCATGGCCTCGGGGATGGTCCACCTGGGCGGTCTCGCCCTGAAGCGAGAGCGGATGGAGGAGGCCCGGCCGCTGGCCCTCGCCGGCTTCGAGATGGCGGAGCGGGTGGTGCCCGGTGGCATCGTCAGCGGCGATGCTGCGCTTCTGCTCGGGGACATCGCCCTCGCCGACGGCGATCTCGACGCGGCGGAGGCCCACTACCAGCTCGCCCTGCGGATCCGGCGGGCACAGCTCCCGGGCAGCGCCGCGGAGGCCGAGGCCCTCCACCGTCTCGGCGTTCTCGAGCGTCGCCGCCGGCGGCCCCAACGAGCGCTCTCCGCGTATCTCGAGGCGCTGGCGGTGCTCGACGGGCAGACGCGGATGCTCGGCGGCTCCGACGAGGTCCGGGCACGTTTCGCCGCCCTCTATGCCCCCTACTACCACCAGACCCTCGACCTGCTGATGGAGCTCGGCCGCCCGGAGGAAGCCTTCCACGTGCTGGAGCGCTACCGGGCGCGCGCCTTCCTGGCGCTTCTGGCCGAGCGGGACCTGGTCTTCTCGAGGGACGTGCCGGAGACGCTGGACCGGGAGCGGCGTGGCGCCGACGCGGCGTACGACCAGGCCTTCGCGGCGATGGCCGGCGCTACCGGAGCTGCCGCGGACGAGGCCCGTCTGGCCCTGGCGGCCGCTCGCCGGTGCCAGCAGGAGGTCGCGACCCGGCTTCGCGCGGTCTCCGCGCGGCTGGCGGACCTCCAGCACCCCGAGCCCCTCGACCTGCCACGGACACGGGCGGCCCTCGACTCCGGAACGCTGCTGCTTTCGTACGCCATCGGCGAGGAGCGAAGCTTCCTCTTCGCGGTCGGCCCGGGCCCCGACGACTTCGAGGCGGTCGAGCTCGGCACGACGCTCGCGAAGCTCGGCGACGAGGTCTTGCGCTTCCGCCAGTTCCTGCTCGAGCCCGGTCCCCTCGGAGAGCGGCCGCGCCAGGCGCTGGCCCGGCGGCTGAGCGCCGAGCTGCTGTCGCCGGTGGCCGATCGTCTCGCCCGCGCCGACCGCCTGCTGGTGCTGGCGGACGGTCCGCTTCACCTGCTCCCGTTCTCGGCCCTCGCCGACCCGACCTCGCCCGCCCGCTACCTGGTCGAGCTCCGGCCCGTCCACACGGCGGCCTCGGCCACGGTCTTCGCGGAGCTCCGGCGAGAGCGGCCGCCGGGGCGGCGAGCGCGGCTGGTCGCCTTCGGCGATCCCGACTACCGGGCCGGGGGCACCGAGGCCGGCCCGCTAGTCCGCTCACTGCGAGACCGCGGCCTGGAGCTTCTTCCCCTGCCCGGCTCGCGCCGCGAGGTGGAGATGCTGCGCCGCCTCTTTCCGGAAGACGCCCGCGTCTACGTCGGCGCGGACGCCAGCGAGGCCAGGGCCCGCCATGCCGGGACCGAGCCGTCGCTGCTCCACTTCGCCTGCCACGCGATGGCCGACGAGGCCTCGCCCCTTGACTCGTCGCTGGTCCTCTCCCTGCCCGGCGCCTGGAAGCCCGGGCAGCCCAACGGCCTGCTCCAGGCCTGGGAGATCCTCGAGGAGATGCGGGTGGACGCCGACCTGGTGACGCTCTCGGCCTGCAGCACCGCCCTGGGGCGGGAGCTCTCGGGGGAGGGGATGGTCGGCCTCAGCCGCGCCTTCCACTACGCCGGCGCCCGCAGCGTGCTGGCGTCGCTGTGGCCGGTCAACGACGAGGCCACCGCCGAGCTGATGGGCCGCTTCTACCTCCACCTGCGGGAAGGCCAGAGCAAGGACCGGTCGCTCCGTGAGGCCCAGGTCGAGATGCTCCACCTCGAGCGCTTCTCCCACCCTGCGCTGTGGGGGGCGTTCCAGCTCAGCGGCGACTGGCGATAGGCCGCCTACTCGGAGCTCCGCCGGTCGGCCTGGCCGAAGTCCTCCTCGGCCTGCCGCTGCGTCGCCGGGAGCTGCGCGAAGAGCTCCGCGCGCCGGGCGTACGCCTCGGATCGATCGGGGAATCGGGCGATCAGGTCGCTGTAGGCGCCCAGGGCGTCGTACCAGACGCGTCCCTCGACCAGCACCTGGGCGCGGGCCAGTCCCGCCGCGTAGGGATCGTCGGCGTCGATCGCCTCCAGCGCGGCGTCGATCCGGGAGCGCTCCGCGGCGTTCACCACCACGATGGCGGCCATCGAGGCGCGGGCGCTGGAGGATCCTCCGGCGGGACGGACGCTCCAGAAGTAGGTTGCCGCGTCCGTCAGGCGCGGCGCATCGGCGGGCCACGGGTAGCTCTGGCCGGCGACGGTGGCGGTGTGCACGTCGCGGCCCGACTCGTCCGAGAGGACGAACAGGAAGCGGCCGCCCTCGTCCCGCCAGGCGAAGAGCGGGCTGGCGCCGTGGAGCTTGGCGAGGTGTGGGGCGAGGATGCGGGGGGGCTCCGGCCCGGGCAGGGCGCGGGTGGCGCCGGCCACCACCGGCTTGTCGTCGAGCTTGGCGGCATCCAGCAGCTCGAACCCGGACAGGTTGCTGACCACCCGCTTTCGCTTCTTCGGCGCCTCTTCCTTGCCGGGCTCCGGCCCGCTCTTGGGCTCCTCGGCGAGCGCCAGCCCTGCCGTCACGATCACCGTCAGCAGCAGCACCAGTCCGCGTCGTTGCGTCATCGGGGCATGCCTCCTGCGGTTTCGGGTCTCTCGGCGCGGACAGTGTACACCTGCACCTGCTGGCTGAAGCCCTTGGCCTCGGCCGCGCCGAGCGCCTCCGTCACGAACCGCTCGCGGACCAGCGCTTCCGTGGCGGGGCTGATCAGCAGGTCCACGTCCTGGAAGCGACGGGTGGCGGACTCGAGCCGGGCGGCGAGATTCACCGCCTCCCCGATCACCGAGTACTCCATGCGCCGGGGCGAGCCAACGCTGCCGGCGGCGAGGGTGCCGGTGTGGATACCGATGCCGATTCGGATCGGCGGCCGCCACAGGCCGCGCTCGGCGCGGCCGCGGTTGTCTCGGTTCAGCGTCTCGAGGCGCGCGAGCATCTGAAGCCCGGCCCGCACCGCCCGCTCCGCGTCGTCGCGGACGCCCCGGCTGACGGGGACGCCGAACAGCACCATCAGGCCGTCGCCGATGAACTTGTTCAGGAACCCGCCGTGGCGCTCGATCACCTCGCTCATGGCGGCGAAGTAGTCGTTGACCCAGGCGATCACCTCGCGCGGCGGCTGCCCCGCGCTGCGGGCGGTGAAGCCGCGGATGTCCGCGAACAGGATCGAGGCGGTCCGCTCCTGCCCCTCGATCACCACGCCCTCGGGATGGCGGAAGACCTCCTTCAAGACCTCGTCGGAGACGTAGCGGCCGAACAGCTCCCGAAGCCGGCGCTCCTGCTCGTCCCCGCGCAGGAAGCGGTAGCCGAGGGCAGCGGAGAGCGAGAGCAGAAGCGCGCTCTCGGTGGAGACGAAGGGCATCCAGACCTGCCAGGCGGCGAGCAGCCAGAAGGCGAGGGCGAAGATGCCGAGGGCCAGCGCCAGCACCGTCGGTACCGCCCACGCCGGCCGGCCGTACATGACGAGGCCCAGCGCCAGCAGGGCGGCCAGCAGGTTGGCCAGGGTCCGGGGCGCTTCGCCCAGGACACGAACAGTGCCGCCTTCGAGCAGGGCGGCGAGCGCCGCGGCATGGATCTCGGCCCCCGACACCAAACCCCGACGCGCGTACAGGGGCGTCTCGAAGCGGTCCTTGGCGGCCTGGCTGCTCTCGCCGATGAGCACGATGTCTCCCTTGAGGACGCTCGAGTCGAAGCCCGGCTGCAGGACGTCCAGCAGGTCCAGCCGCAACCCGGGGGCTCGCCAGGCGCCCATCAAGATGGTGAGAACCTCACCGCGTCCCCCCTCGACGTCGATCTCCCGGTCTCCCAGCCGCACCACGCCGGGCCGGCCCGGCTTCAGACCCTCGCCGAGGTAGTTGGTGGCCAGGGCGGCGGAGAGGCTCAGGACCTCGATCGTCTTGCCATCCCCCTCCCGCAGCCGCAGGAAGAGGGGGACGCGGCGGTAGGCCGCGTCCTCGTCGCTGTAGAGGCTCACGGCCCCCACGTCCAGGGCGGCCTGCTCGAGCTCGGGGAGCGGCTCCTCCCAGATGCCGCGCTCGGTGCGGTTGGTGGAGATGATGACGTTCCCCGCCCCCGCCAGGGCTTCGGCCAGGGCGCGGTCCTGCTCCGGCCGACGTGGCTCGGACAGCAGCATGTCGAGGCCGATCAGCTCCGGCCGGCCCTGGGCGATCCGGCTGATGGCGAGGGCGACCTTGTCCCTGGGGATCGGCCAGTCGTCGAGCTCCTTGACGGTGGCGTCGGTGATGTCGACGAAGACGATCTGCGGGGCCGGCTTCGGTGGCGGCTGGGCCCCGACCAGCCGGTCGAACCCGTTCAGCTCGACGATGCGGAAGAACCGGGTCGAGGACAGCACCGCCATCACGCCGCAAACCAGCGCCGCGGACACCACGGTGGCGGTCAGACGTCGGCGCGAGATCCGCTCCCAGCTCACACCCAAGATCGCCTCGGCTGAAGACGCTGTGCCAGGCGCAACCTAGCGCATCGCCCGGGAAGGAAGCAAACGCTGGGGATGCAACTCGCCGGGAGTCGCAGTATCCTCCTGCGGTTCGGGGGCTCTCCAAGGAGCAGTCATGACACGACACATGCTCGCCGGGTTGCTGGGGCTGACGGTGCTCGCCGCGCTGCCGGCCCACGCGGGGGGTTCCCCGCCCACGGCTCGGGCCACGCTGACCTACATCGCCAACGAGGGCTTCCTGATCACCGGCGCGGACGAGAAGGTCCTGATCGACGCCGCGTTCACCGAAGGCTTCGGGCGGCTGCCAACGCCGTCCGAGGACGACCTGCAGAAGATGCGGAGCGCGGCGCCGCCCTTCGACGACCTGACGGCCATCCTGGTCACCCATCGGGACCCGGACCACCTCGACCCGGCCGTCGTCGTCCAGCACCTCCTGCACGACCCGGGGTGCGTGATGATCGGGCCTGCCCAGGTGGCCGAGCGGGTGCGGGGCGTCCCCGGCTACGAGGAGGTGAAGAACCGGGTTCGGGAGGTGCCGCGGGTCCCGGCCCCGGCTCGACACACGGTCGGGGGGCACACCTTCCTGTCCGTCCTGCTCGAGCACATGGGTGGCGACGGGAGCGCTCCCCCCGAGTCCCACAACGTTGGCCACGTCTTCACGGTCGGAGGCCTCAAGTTCCTGCACACGGGCGACACCGGGGCGGACGACGTCGAGGCCTTCCGCCGCGCCAGATTGGCGGAAGAGAAGATCGACGTCGCCATCGTGCACTGGGCCTTCCTCAGTGGTGCCTGGGTGAAGCCGGCCCGGACCGTCTTCGAGGAGCTCGAGCCGGCAGCGATCCTCCTGGACCACCTCCGCCTGCAGGCCCCTCCCGAGCTCCGGGACCTGTCGGCGGTGACGGAAGGCCTGCCCCCGGTGCTGGTGATGGACACGCCCGGCCAGACCCTGGTCTTCGAGCGCGGCCCGGCCGGCCTGAGGATCCGGCAACCTTGAGACGGCCGGAGCCGTTCCCCAGAACGACCGCCTGTTCCCCCAGAGGCCCGTTCAGCGGCTGAGGCGGCAGCTCGTTCCCACCGCCGAGGCCGAGAGTGTCGGGAAGCCGGTCACGCGATCGTCTCGTGCGCGACCACCTCCTGGAGCGGCTTCTTCTCGGGGGACTCCGGCCACCCTCCCGGACCGTCCTCGGCCGGAACGCCGATGGGGAGCATGGCGATGCGCTCGTAGCGGTCGGGTATCGCCAGCGCCTTGGCGGTGGCCGCGACCGGGATCCCGTCCGTCAGGAAGACCGTCCCGTATCCCAGGGCGCGTGCCGCCAGCATGATCTGTCCGGCCGCCAGCGTCCCGTCCTTGACGTTGTAGGACGGCCAGGTGGACTGCTTGTCGGTCAGGACCACGACGTGGACCGGGGCCGAGACCAGGCCGTCCACGTAGGCCGTGGTCCGCTTCAGCGCCTCGTCGACCTCGGCCTGCGACTTGCCGGACTTCTTCTGCGACTCTTCCGCCAGCGCCAGCGTCTCCTTCCTGATGGCGGCGATCCGGGCGCGATCCCTGACCACCAGGAAGCGCCAGGGCTGCTGGTTCCCGGCGGTCGCCGCCAGCCGCCCCGCGTCCAGGATCCGCTCGAGGTGGGCGTCAGGGACGGGGGTCTCCTTGAAACGCCGCACCGACCGCCGTCCCCGGACGACGTCGAAGAAGCTGCCGCCGCTCGATGCCTCGCTCGCCTCCAGGGTCGTCCCGCCCAACCCCAGACCCAACCCGACGCCCGCACCTGTGTTCACCAAGAACCTTCTCCGGCCTCTCTCCATGGTCATTCCCCTTCCAAAGCTCCCGAGAGCAAGCCCCCGCACCTGTTCCCCTGGAACGGTCCATAGGATACGGCCGCCCGAAAGATGGTGGCCGCTCGCGGCCGTGAGAGCTCGACCGAAGATCCCGCTGGCCGCGTGAGCCCGGCGCGGGCGCCCGCCCACCCGGGACGCTCGTCCCGCCAGCCGGGGGCTTCGTCACGCCGGGCAGGGTCTCGTCACGCGGGCCGACGTCGCCCCGGCCCTCCCCTGTAGCCTTGTCCCCCAGGAGGACGAGCGCCATGCGCCTGTCGAGCCGACACGACGCGAGAGAGATGGTCCTGACCGCAGTCCTGACCGCAGCCCTGGCCGCAACGGCCCACGGCCAGCAGGTCGACGTTCAGCGCCTGTCGGAGCGAGTCCTGGTCCTGAACCTGCCGATGCTCGGCCAGAGGCAGGTGGTGGCCGTCTCGGCCAAGAGGGGCCTGGCCCTGATCGACACCGGGCCCTCGCCCCTGGTGGCAACGATGTTCAAGGAGGACGTCGAGCGGCGGTTTGGCCGCCGGGACTGGGCCTACGTCATCAACACCCACGGGCACATCGACGGCCACGCCAACGGCAACGGGGTCTTCGCCGACGTCCCGATCATCGGACACGAGAACGCGCCCGCGGAGATCGCGGCCCGGCTCGATGCCGTGGCCTCCCAGCGCCCTGCGTTCTGCCGGGAGAAGGTCCGGCAGCTTCAGGAGCGTGTGGATGCCGGCGCCGAGGACGCGGTAGCGCTGCGGGATCAGATCGCCGTCTGGCGGTCGATCGAGGACCAGACCGTGAGCCGCGACATCATGGTGCCCACCGTCACGTTCTCGGACCGCCTCACGATCGACATGGGAGACCTGACCCTACGCCTCCTCTACTTCGGCAACGGCCACAGCGCCAGCGACGTGGTCGTCTACATCCCGGAGGAGAAGCTGCTCGTCTCCGGGGGCGTGTGCGGCCCGTACCTGCCGGCGGTGCCGGAGTCCGCTCGGCTCGTCGACCTGAGTCGTTCGATCTCCGTCCTGGACGACGTCCTCGATGCCGACGTGGAACGTGCCGTCACCTCTCACTGGGGCATCCTCGACGGCCAGGACGTACGGAGAGGGAGGGACTATCTCCGCGACCTGCTCGCCGGCGTCACCTCAGCCGGCGAGCGGGGCCTGAGCCTTGAGCAGGCACAGGCGGAGCTGGCCCTCGACCGGCACTTCCCCTACATGGCCGACGTCAAGCCGGCCCAGGGAACCCGGGACGACGCCCACGCTGCCAACGTCGCGGCGGTCTTCAAGCTCGTCGATCGGCCGCCTAGTGCTCGACGCGAGTCCCGAGGACCTGGAGGAACAACGAGAGCCACGCCGGGTGGGCCGGCCACGCCGGTGCCGTGACGAGGTTGCCGTCGATGACCGCCTGGTCGACCGGGATCTCCGCATACTGGCCGCCGGCCCGGCTCACCTCCGGGCCGCAAGCCGGGTACGCGGAGCACTTACGCCCTTCGAGGACGCCGGCCGCGGCCAGGAGCTGGGCACCGTGGCAGATCGCGGCGACCGGCTTCTCTTGGACCATGAAGTGACGCACGATCTCGAGGACCCGGGCGTTCAGCCTCAGGTACTCGGGGGCCCGGCCCCCGGGGATCACCAGGGCGTTGTAGCCGGCCTCCTTCACGTCGGCAAAGTCGCAGTTCAACGTGAAGTTGTGACCCGGCTTCTCGCTGTAGGTCTGATCGCCCTCGAAGTCGTGGACGGCGGTGCGGCAGCTCTGCCCCGCCTTCTTCTCCGGGCAGACGGCGTGGACGGTGTGCCCGACCATCTGCAGCGCCTGGAAGGGCACCATCACCTCGTAGTCTTCCACGAAGTCCCCGACCAGCATCAGGATCTTCTTGCCCGCCATCGTCGCACCTCCTCGCGGCCCTGCCCCTTGATCGAGCATACCTCTCCAGGGTCCTTTTGACCCACTCTGGGTCGTGCTGCCTCAGCGCGGGACCCGAGCCGCGGCGACGTCGGAGCGCGTCACCGGCGGGCCGGAGCCCACCTCGCCGCCGAACATGTGCCGGAGGTGGTTCACGAGGGCGGCCAGCTCCGCATCCGTGAAGTCGGGGAAGGCGGGCATCTGGTTCTGCGCCGCAGGACGGTCCTTGGGGAGCACGGCCTCCGGCCCCTCCAAAATCAGGCGGATCAACGTCTGCGGGTCGCCGCGGAGGATCGGGCTGTCGCGGATCGGCGGCTGCATGTCGGGGACGCCGCTGCCGTCGGCCATGTGGCAGGTGGCACAGGTCTCGGCGTACAACGCCGCGCCCGGGCCGGTGGCTTCGGCGACCGTCGGGCCGGCGCCCGCCTCCTCCCGGGCCGTCTCCTTGGCGGACGTCCCGACGTAGACGATCCGCCACACGCGCCCCTTCTCCGAGTCCGCCACGTAGAGCGAGCCGTCAGGACCGACGGCGAGGCCGCAGGGCCGGAAGCGGGCGTCGCTCGGGCTGGCGATCTCGTCGCGGCCCGCGAAGCCGTCGGCGAACACCTCGTAGCCGCCGACCGGCATCCCCGAAGCATCGAAGGGAATGGAGACGACGTTGTATCCCCTCTGCGGCTCGGGGGCGCGGTTCCAGGAGCCGTGGAAGGCGAGGAAGGCGCCGCCCCGGTAGTGCTCGGGGAACTGCCGGCCCGGGTAGAACGCGAGCTGCATCGGTGCCCAGTGCGCGGGGAAGGCCACCAGCGGATCCGGGTACTGGCCCGGTTCGGCGCGCTTGTCCTTGTCGCCGCCGTACTCGGGCGCCAGCATGCGGGCCTTCCTGATGGGATCGTAGTAGGTGAAGGGCCAGCCGAAGTGGCTCCCCTCACGCAGCAGGTGCATCTCCTCCGCCGGCAGCTCGGCGTTGTCCTTCTCGCTGTAGTGCTCGGGGTCGACGGTGTGGAGCTGGTCGCGGCCGTTCATGACGATGAAGAAGGCCTGGGAGACCGGGTTCCAGGCGATGGCCAGGACGTGGCGGTGGCCGGTGGAGAAGTGGAAGCCGTCGGCCTGGCTCTGTCGCGCACGGTCCGGGGCGAACCGCCAGAAGCCTCCGTGGGTCTTCAGGAACTCCGTCGGGTCCTGCCCCTTGGCGCCGCGGGCGCGGTCCGGGGCACCGTAGGCGTTGGAGGGGGAGCCGACCTCGACGTAGAGCTGGCCGTCGCCCCCGAAGGCGAAGGACTTGGCGTTGTGCTGGCGCTCGTCCGGCAGCCCGGTGACGATCAGCTCCGGCGGACCGGCCGGGACCAGCTCCCCCGCCGGGATCGCGTACCTCAGGACGCTGCTGTTGGTGGAGTGGTAGAGCCAGCCGTCATGGTAGGCGATGCCGGTGCCACCGCCCGAGCCGAAGCGCTCGACCCGCTCGGCCTGCCCGTCGCCGTCCGCGTCGCGCAGGGCGACGATCCCGTCCTGGCGGGTCTTGACGTAGATGTCTCCGTTGGGCGCCACCGTCATGAAGCGGAGCCGGCCGAGGTCGTCCGCCACCACCACCGCCCGGAACCCCTCCGGGAGCTGCAGGCCGCCGTCCTGTGGATCGAAGGCCAGGTGCGGCCCCGTCGCGCTCGAGGCGCAGAGGGCGGCGCCGAGAGCAAGGAGCGCAGCTAGAGAGACGATCGGTCTAGAGCCCATGGGGTCCTCCCTTCCCGAGACGGGGACTTGTCCTGTGTGCTTCTCTCTATACTACCGGGTCCGGGGTGGGAGATCAGCGGGCCGCGTCGAGGGCGGCGACCTCGGCCTGCAGCCTGTCGGCGGCCCTGGCGTTGAGCCAGCCGATGAAGGCGAAGGCGGCCCCGGCGAACAGCAGCCCGAGGGTCGAGATCGCCAGCCCGATCCCCAGCGGCAGGCCCGTCGACGGCGCCGTGCCGACGCCGAGCATGAACACGACCAGCCCCGGGACCAGCGGGCCGAGGAACCAGGCCCACACGCTGCGCAGCGCGTCGCGCTGGCGGATCAGCTCCGCGCGGTGGAACTCCGTCCAACTGCTCGCGGCGCGGTCCATCTCCGCGCGTGTCGCGGCGCGCGCCTGGGCGTGCAGCCGCCAGGCCACCACCACGGCGCCGAGCGCGATCAGCGCCGCGCCGGCCTCCACCACCGGCTCGGGGATCAGGAGCGCCTGCAGGACGAAGACCACGACCACCAAGGCGCTGGCGGCGTACTCGACACGGTTGCGCCGTCCGATCCCCGACTGGAAGCGCTCGGCGCGGGCACGAACGTCCTCGATGGACATGGCGAGATCCTCCTCCTCGGGCTGGCACGTCCAGAGCGCTTGCAGGGCATCGAGGTCACGAGACATGGGCAGCCTCCCGGAACATGCGGGCCAGGGCGGCCTTGAGCCGAAACACGCGGGTGGCGACCGCTCCAGGCGACAGCCCGGTGATCTCGGCGATCTCCGCCCCCGCGAGGCCGTCGAGATAGAGGGCCATGATCTGGCGATCGGGCGCCTCGAGCTGCCGGATCAGCGCCCGCAGCCGCTCGAGCGCATCGCGTTCCTCCACCTCGTCTCGAGGGTCGCCTCCGGACGCCAGCGTCTCGACGTCGTCGATCGACAAGAGCGGCCGGCGCGTGCGGCGCTCCCGGTCGACGTGGGTGGCCGCCACGTTGTGGGCCACCCGATAGACCCACGTCCGCAGCGAGCAGCGCCCGTCGAACCGCTCCAGGCTGCGCCACAGCGCCACGTGGATGTCCTGGAGCAGGTCGCGCCGCCGCTCCGGGTCGGCCTCGAAGGCGCGGGCCAGGCGCCGCAGCGCGTCCCCGTGGGCCGCGGCCGCCTCCTGGTAGCGCCGATCCCGCGCATCCCTCACGTCAGGGGTAGTCCGGCGGAGGGCCGGTTTCTTTCACCTGCCTCTCGGCTTCTTGACATCCCTCGAGCCGTCCGGCACGAGACTGCGGCTCGCGGGTGACCGATCCCGGGAAAGCCGTTCGCGCAAGCGGACACTGGGGCAGGGCCCGGGACTTGGGCTCGGAGACCGGCCCCCGCTACCGCGGCGTCCTGGCGCCGGCCAGCTCCTGGCCGGGCTGGAAGCCGATCTTCCCGGCGAGCACCGGGTTGAACCACGCCAGTCGCCGGCGGTTGCGAACCACCGCGATCTCGCCGGGACGCTTGCCGGAGAGGATGGCGAGGGCGGCCTCGGCCGCCCATTGGCCGTGCTCCTGGGCGATCTTGGTCAGCCCGAAGACGGCATACGGCATCATGAAGTCGATGACCGTGACCACCGGCTTGCGGATGTTCTCCTCTACGAAGGCGCGGGCCTCGGCGTCATCCCACCCCTGGATGGCGCCGTTCGTGGGCAGGAAGATGACGTCGGCCTCCTGGTTGAAGCGCCGGAACGCCGCCTTCCAGGAGGTGAAGTCGGAGACCATCGCGTAGGTCACCTCGAAGCCGAAGCTCCGGTACTTCGGCTCGAGCCATTCCCGCTCGGTGTCCTCCGTCAGGCTGCGCTCGGTGAGGATCGCGAGGCGGCGGGTGGAGGGGTAGCGCTTGCGCACGATGTCGAGCGCCTCCAGGATCGGGGACACCTCGACCATTCCTGTGACGTACGGGGTGGGAAGGCCGTAGTGCTCTGCCGACCAGTTGACTCCACAGAAGACGACCGGTATCGGGCCGTCCTTGAAGTGCGGAACGACCACGTGCTTCACGGCGGCGTCGTCCGAAGCGATGATGACGTCCGGCCGGGACTCGGCGATCGCAGCCCGGGCGGCGTCGGCCGCCTTCTGGATCTGGCTCGGAGATCCCTGATGCTTCGTGTCCATGTAGAAGGTCGTCAGGGTGGCGCGCCCCGCCAGGGTGGTGCGGAGCGCCTCGTCGATGTCATCGCTCCAAGCGTATCCCTGGTGATAGGAGTCCAGGTGGAACACGACCCCGGTGGGCGCCGCGCGCTCCTCCGCAACGGCGCCGCCGGCGAGGCAGGTCGACAGCGCGGCGACCAGTAGTCCTCTCGTCATGGTGTCTCTTCCCTCCGTCCTCGGGCAGCGGCAGACGGGGCGGGCGTTCGGGCCTGGATGGAGGAGCGCTGTCTCGGCGACGCGGCCCGGCTCGCCGGGACGGGACGGCGAAGCTCGCCCGCACCCTCGAAACGTCCCGCTACGCGCCGACCCTAGCCGAGCCCGGGATCAATGTAAACAGCACCGTGGAGCGAGCACCACGTCCGCCAGGCCAGCGCCGGCGGTAGCCGAGATCAGGCTGGCGAGATCCTCGGGGGCGGACTCCTGGAACCCTGGCCGCCCGGCGGGCGTAAGATCCAGAAGGACCAACAGGAGGCCCATGTCTGAGCTCCGCCACGCCCTGCGCAGGCTCCTTCGGGCGCCCGTCGTCACGACCGTCGCGATCCTCTCCCTGGCCCTCGGTATCGGTGCCAACGCGGCCATCTTCTCGCTCTTCGACCAGATGCTCCTGCGCGAGCTGCCCGTCGCGTTGCCCGATCGGCTGGTGAACCTGAGCGCGCCGGGGCCCAAGCCCGGCTCCCAGTCGAGCAACGTCGCCGGCCGCACGGCGAACGTCTTCAGCTACCCGATGTTCCGGGACCTCGAGCGGGAGCAGCAGACGTTCACCGGGCTGGCCGGCCACCGGATCGTCGGCGTCAACCTGGCGTGGGGAGGCCAGACGGACAGCGCCGAGGCGCAGCTCGTCTCCGGGAGCTTCTTTGGGGTGCTGGGCCTGCAGCCGGCCCTGGGCCGGCTGCTCGGCCCCGAGGACGATCGGACGCCCGGTGGGCATCCCGTGGTCGTCCTCGCCCACGACTACTGGCGCTCGCAGATGGGCTCCGATCCCGGCGTGATCGACCAGACCATGGTGGTCAACGGTCAGGCGATGACCGTCGTCGGCGTGGCTCCCGAAGGATTCCGGGGAACCACCCTGGGGGCCGAGCCCCGCCTCTTCGCGCCCCTGACCATGCGCGAGCGGCTAGTGCCGGGGTGGAAGGTCCTCGAGGACCGCCGCAGCTACTGGGTCTACGTGTTCGGACGGCTGGCGCCGGGGGTCTCGGCCGAACGGGCCCAGGCCGCGCTGAACGGAAAGTACGGCGCCATCCTCCACGAGGTCGAGGCGCCGCTCCAGGAAGGCATGAGCGAGGAGACGCTGGCGCACTTCCTCGCCAAGAAGGTCGTGCTGAGCCCGGGCGGGCGGGGGCAGAGCTCGCTCCACCGCGAGGCCGCCGCCCCCCTCGGCCTGCTGCTGGGCGTGACCGGGTTCGTGCTGCTGATCGCCTGCGCCAACATCGCCAACCTGCTGCTGGCTCGCGGCGCCAGCCGCGCCGGCGAGATGGCCGTTCGCCTGGCCGTGGGGGCGGGACGCCGCCACCTCATGGGTCAGCTGTTGGCCGAGGCGGGGCTGCTGGCAGCGATCGGCGGCGCGGCCGGCATCCTGGTGGCCCGCTTCACGCTGCTCGGCATCCACGCGATGCTGCCCGCCCAGGCGGCGGCCACCATCCAGGCCGGCCTCGACCTTCGGGTGTTGCTGTTCGCCGGTGTGCTGGCCGTCGGGACGGGCCTCGGGTTCGGCCTGCTGCCGGCCCTTCACGCCACCCGGCCCAACCTCGT
This sequence comes from uncultured Acidobacteriota bacterium, assembly GCA_964574335.1. Classification (GTDB taxonomy): domain Bacteria; phylum Acidobacteriota; class Vicinamibacteria; order Fen-336; family Fen-336; genus CAZNNH01. The sequence goes on from CAZNNH010000007.1 coordinate 68,784, forward strand.
GGTCTCGCTCCGCCAGCAGTCGGGCCAGTCCTCCAGCAGCCCGGCCGGGGCCCGTTTCCGCGCCGCGCTCGCCACCGGCCAGATCGCTCTGTCGATGGCCCTTCTGGTGACGGCGGGCCTCTTCATGCGCAGCCTGGCCAACGTCGCCCGCGTCGACCTGGGCCTGAAGACCGACCACCTGCTCACCTTCCGGGTCTCGCCGGAGCGCAACGGCTACACGCCGGAGCAGACGGCGGGCCTCCTGGCGCGTCTGGAGGAGGAGCTCCAGACGCTGCCCGGGGTCACCAGCGTGTCGAGCTCGCAGGTGCCCTTCATCTCCGGCAGCAACTGGGGGAGCAGCGTGCGGGTCGAGGGCTTCGACGCCGGTCCCGACACCGACACCGACTCGCAGTACAGCCGGGTGGGGCCCGCCCTCTACCGCACGCTGGGTGTCCCGCTGCTGGCCGGCCGCGAGCTCACCGGCGCCGACACCCGAGAGGCCCCGAAGGTCGCCATCGTCAACGAGGCGTTCGCACGCAAGTTCGGCCTGGGACGGGAGGCGGTCGGCACACGCATGGCTTTCGGCGGCGACGAAGAGCTGAACGTGGAGATCGTGGGGCTGGCACAGGACATGAAGTACAGCCAGGTCAAGGACCCGGCTCCGCCGCAGTTCGTGGTGCCGTGGCGTCAGGCGGAGCGCATCAACGCCATGAGCTTCTACATCCGCACCGCCCTGGAGGCCGACGCCCTGCTCTCGTCGGTCCCACCCGTCGTCAGGCGCCTCGACCCGCAGCTCCCGGTCGAGGACCTGTCCACGATGCAGCGGCAAGTTCGGGAGAACGTGTTCGTGGACCGGCTCATCAGCACCCTCTCGACGGCGTTCGCGCTGCTGGCGACGTTGCTGGCGGCGGTAGGGCTCTACGGCGTGCTCTCGTACACCATCAGCCAGCGGACGCGGGAGCTGGGCGTGCGCATGGCCCTCGGAGCCGACAGCGGCCGGGTGAGGGGCATGGTGCTGCGCCAGGTGGCGCGGATGACGGTGGCCGGGGGGCTGATCGGCCTGGCCGGAGCCCTGGCTCTCGCGCGCCTCCTACGCTCGCTCCTCTTCGAGCTGCAGGGCCACGACCCGGCCGTGCTCCTCGGAGCGGCGGTGGCGCTGGGTCTGGTGGCGCTCGGCGCCGGCCTGGCTCCGGCGATACGCGCCTCCCGCATCGATCCGATCCGCGCCCTGCGCTACGAGTAGGGAGTCGCCCGGGTACAAACCCTGACCACGCTCCGAGCGTCTCATGGCCATGGAAGCCCTGTGGCAGGATCTCCGCTTCGCCCTGAGAGGCCTTGGCAAGTCCCAGACGTTCACCGCGGTGGCCGTGGCGTCCCTGGCGCTGGGGATCGGCGCCAACACCGCCATCTTCACCCTGGTGGACCAGGCCCTCCTGCGTCGGCTGCCGGTCAAGAACCCTGACCAGATCGCGCTGATCAGGATGGAGGGCCAGTTCTGTGGCAGCACCTGGGGCTCCGGCCTGGCCATCTCCTATCCCCTCTACGAGGACGTCAGAGACGACAACCAGGTCTTCAGCGGGGTGTTCTGCCGGTTCCCCACCCGGGTGAGCCTGGGCTTCGGAGGCCGGACGGAGCGCGTCGGTGCAGAGCTCGTTTCCGGCACCTACTTTCCGGTCCTCGGGGTGGGCGCGGCCCTGGGGCGGACCTTCACGCCCGAGGAGGACCAGACCCCGGGAGGACACCCCGTGGTCGTCCTCGGCTACGACTACTGGCGAACCCGCTTCGCCGCAGACCCCTCCGTCGTGGGCCAGACGGTCGTCGTCAACGGCCACAACATGACGATCCTGGGGGTCGCGGCGGCCGGGTTCCATGGAGTTCAGCTCGAGTTCGTCCCGCAAATCTACGTCCCCATGATGATGAAGGCCCAGATGACGCCGCTGTGGGACTTCCTCGACGACCGGCGCACGCGGTTCGTCTACGCCTTCGGCAGGCTCGCACCCGGAGTGAGCGTGGAGCAGGCCGAGGCCTCGCTGCAGCCGCTGTTCAGGCGCGCGCTTCAGATGGAGGTCGAAGAGGCCGGCTTCTCCGCGGCTTCCGTCGAGGACCGTGAGGCCTATCTTCGCATCGTGCCCGACGTCCGGCCCGCCGGGCAAGGGCCTTCGTACCCCCGCCGTCAGGTCGAGACGCCGCTGCTGCTCTTGATGGGCCTCACGGTGGGGGTCCTGCTCATCGCCTGTGCCAACGTGGCGAACCTGCTCATTGCCCGGGCGGCCGTCCGGAGCAGAGAGATCGCCATGCGCCTGGCCCTCGGCGCCAGCCGCGGCCGGATCGTCAGGCAGCTCGCCCTCAACGTCGACCCCTCCCTCGGCTCGTACACACCGACGAGCTGCGCTCGCTGCCCGGCGTGAGCGCCGTGGGCACGGCGAGTATCGGCATCCGTCAGGAATCGAGCTGGGACACGTCGATCACCGTCGAAGGCCACCTGCCGGGCCCGGAGGGGGCCCAGAACGCATTCATGAACCAGGTGGGACCGGGCTACTTCGATGCCCTCGGCGTGCGCCTGGTCGCCGGGCGCGACTTCACCCGGCAGGACACCGAGGAGATCAAGCACTCCGACGAGGACGACAACTGGGTCCCGACAGCCGTCATCGTCAACGAGAGCTTCGCCCGTCACTACTTCGGCGACGCCGACCCGCTCGGCCGCCACATGGGCTTCGGTGATGATCCTGGGACCCGGGCGGACATGGAGATCGTGGGCGTGGTGGCGGACATCAAGTACCGGAATCTCCGAGACGAGATCCCCATCCAGGCGTTCATCCCGTACCTGGCCTCGAGGCGGGTGGGCGACATGACGTACTACATGCGCACGGCGCTCTCGCCCGAGGCCGTCGTCTCCCAGGCCCGGGAACGCCTCCGGAAGCTGGACCCGAACCTGCCGATCTTCGCGGTCCGCACCCTGGAGCAGCGGGTGAGCGACTCGCTCCTCACCGAGCGGCTCGTCGCGGGGCTGTCGGCCGCCTTCGGCCTGCTCGCCACGCTGCTCGCCAGCGTCGGGCTCTACGGGGTGCTGGCCTACAGCGTCACCCGCCGGACTCGCGAGATCGGCCTGCGCCTGGCCCTCGGGGCGCTGAGCAGAGACGTCGTCTGGCTGGTCCTGCGCGAGGCGCTGCTTCTGCTAGGCCTCGGCCTCGCCGCCGGTCTACCCGCGGCCCTCATCCTCGCCCACTATGCCCGCGGCCAGCTGTTCGGCGTGGGCTTCGCGGACCCGGTCAGCCTGGGCCTGGCGGTCGCGGCGCTGGCGGCCGCGGCGACCCTGGCGAGCGTGATTCCCGCCCGGCGGGCGGGCCGCCTCGACCCGGCCCTGGCCTTGCGCTGCGAATAGCCCGCGCTCCCAGCCGCGGGGTCGACGGGGCCATCCGGCTCTGGGACCTGTCGAGGGCCCCACGGTAGGCCAGCCTCCATGTACGCATCCGCTGGGGGCTTCCAGGACGGCTGCGGCCCGGCGGGTGGTGTCTGGGAGGTGCCCGGCCGCTTGGCGAGTGCGACAGACCGCCCTGCAACAGCGATGTCCGCCTGGTCACAACCCGGTGGACGGCGGCGTGAGGGTGTCGGACGATGGCGGCGCCAAGGAGGCCTCATCTCATGCAACGCACTCTCATCTGTCTCGCTCTGCTCGTCGCTGCCTGGAGCACGGGTGCCGCAGGTGCCCAGGAGTACCAGACCACCAAGCTCGGGGACGGTGCTCTCGTGTGGACGCGTCTCTATCCGGGCGGCGGAAGGTCGAACTGTACCGTGATCGCGTCGAGCGACGGGCTGATTCTCGTGGATCCGCCCGGCGATCCCGCTGAGGCGCGGAGGCTCCGCCAGGATGTGGCCGAGGTCTTTGGCCCACGCGCGTTCAGGTACGTCGTGAACACCCACGAGCACCTGGGACATCTCGATGGCAGCGCCACCTTCAAGGAGGCGGTCCGGATCGCCCACGCGGGTATCACAGCGGAGCTCATCGAGAGGAACCACCGCGACTTCCGCGAGATGGTCTCCCGGCTCCAGAAGCAGATCAAGGCCGCTCCCGAGGCCGAGGCGGCCAGGCTTCGGAAGATCCTCGAGGGGGACCAGGCCTACCTGGAACGGTTCGACAGCTTCGAGCTCGTGGAGCCCACGTTGGCCTTCACCGATCGGCTGACCGTGCGTTGCGGGGACATCACCTTGCGATTGATCTACTTCGGCAAGGGCCACTCGGACACGGACGTCCTCGTCTACGTTCCGGAGCAGGGCGTCCTGGTCGTCGGCGGCGCGATCAATCCGCTCTTGAGGATCCCCGGCCATCCCGAGGCCGAGTGGCGCCGATGGATCGACGTGCTCGCCGAGCTGACCGCGCCGGACGCGAAGGTGAGCTGGGTGATACCCGGTCACTGCGCCCACGACCTGATCGGCAGGGAGTACCTGGCGTTCTGGCGTGACTACCTCCAGCGGCTGTTCGACGGCGTAGAGGATGCCAAGGAGCAGGGGTTGACGCCGGAACAGGCTTTGGAGCGGCTCTCCTTCACATCTCGGTCCTTCGTCGAGCTCCCAGCGCTCGAGGCAGTCGCAAAGGGCGACCGATACCGGGCCCTTCGCCAGGAGGTGCGGCGCCTCAGCGGCAGCTCGGCACCACCCGAGGCCGCGATGGCGGAGTGGATCGCATCGCGGCACAAGGAGAACGTCAAGACGGCCTGGAAGCTGATCCAGCACTAGAGCCAATCGCCGCGGCAGAGCAGCCCCCTCGACGGACGGGCGCGTCGGGCCCGTGTGCCCTGCTCGCGCCGCATGCGGGCCTGACTCGAACGGCTGACCGTGAACCGCAACCTCGGGCTGCTCTTCTTCGGGCAGGTCATCTCCCAAGCCGCGCGCCCCTCGGCCGACTGTCCACGTTCGCCACCGGCGTGGTCGGCGAGTGGGTGCCGGCGCCCTCGATCTTCCTGGCCACCGCCCTGCTCGCGGCAGCGACGGCTGTGCCCGGCTTCCTCTTCCGCGCCATGAGAGAGACCGCCGAGCCTCCCGCCCGTCGCCGCGGGCCGGGTCTGGGCGTTCTGGCCTCTATAATCGGCGAGCTGTCGTTCTCACGAGAGGGAGAAGCAGGTGGAGCCAGTCACCACATTCCTCACGGCAACCGTGGCCGGCAATCTCGTCATGGGCTGCCTGGGCAACCTGGCCTACGACCTCAGCCTCAGTCGGGTGGCGGGGTTCTGGGACCGGATGAACCTCGGCAATCACGACCTCCAGCGGGCGCTAGAGGAGGCCTACCGGAGCACCCTCGCCACCGTCGAGCTGCTGCTGGCGCCGCGCCGTGGCGTCCAGGGGCTGCTGCGAAAGCTCGCCCCGGCCCAGCGTGCCGAGCGTGAGCTGGCCGACGACTTCTCCGACAAGCTGCTGGCGCCGTTCCTCGACCGGCACCGCATCGAGGGCAAGCAGAGGGAGGCCTTTCTCAAGGCGTCTCGCCAGGCGGCGCAGCACCTCCAGGGCCAGGCCGAGGCCGTGATGCAGGCAGACCGGCTCGCCGAGGGGGAGCTCGGCCCGGACCGGGCGCCGCTCGCCAACGCCGACGCCCGCCAGACCTTCTCGTTGATCCAGTCGATCCTGTTCAGCGGCCAGGACCTTGCGCAGGCCCCCGATCTGGCCTCGAGCAGCCGCGCGGCCGCCGAGTCCCTGCTAGCTCGCATCGAGACGGCCGGGGGGACGGCGGTGAGCCGGGCCTTCGCCGGCACGGGCCTGCAGGAGACCCTGTTCTACGCCCTGCTGAAGGAGCAGGAGCTGTTCCTCAACGGCCTCGTCTTCCACCTGGACATCGCCATCAAGAACAACCAGAAGGTGGCGAACATACTCCAGGAGTACCGCAGCCAGCAGCAGCAGGTGAGCCGAGAAGCCGAGAAGGGGCGGCGTGAGGAGGAGCGCCGCCAGCTCGAGGACAAGCTGGACCGCCTCGAGCGGGTCGTCCTCGCGGGCGCGGCCCGTGGAGACGACATCGCCGAGCTGCGGCGCCAGCAGCAGGCGCTCCGCGACCAGTCCCGACGTCTCGAGGAGCGGACGAGCCGGGCCGAGAGCTGGCTCGAGCTTCACGCCGGGCTGGAGCGGCGGATCGAGAGCTACTCGGAGTCGCTGGGTACCTTGCGGCCTCTCGTCGAGCAGCTCACCGGCAAGGTCGACGAGGTCCTCGCGGAGGTGCGCAAGCTCGAGGATGGGATCCGCGAGGTGGCCGAGACCACTCGGGAGACGCAGTCCACGGTCAGCGGCATGGCCGACAAGGTCGACTTCATCCTCGACCTGTTGAAGGGGTTCCGCCAGGACACCGCTCTCAGCGACGCGGTCCGTGAGAGCCTGGTGGCGGGGCTCGAGCCCGCCGGGGCTTTCGACCTGCATTCGCTCTACGACTTTCGGGAGGATCGAGAGCACGAGCTGGGCAGGGGGGCGGTCGGTGTGGTGTATCGGGCCGTCCACCGCGGAACCGGCGAGCCGTGTGCCCTCAAGATGCTCAAGGAGGAGTTCCGCGAGAACACCACCGTCGTCGCGCGCTTCCTGCGGGAGGCGGCCGTCCTCAGGGGCGTCGATCACCCCAACATCGTTCGTGTCGACGAGGCGGGTGGCGGAGGCAGCGGGCTCTCGTTCTACATCCACATGGAGCTGCTGAGCGGCGCGTCGCTGAGGCAGCTCGTCGACGACAAGGCGCTGGCCCGGGACTGGACCTCGCTGCTGGAGATGACGCGCCAGCTCCTGGGCGCCCTGGAGGCCATCCACCGAAACGGCATCGTGCATCGCGACATCAACCCCAACAACATCATGAGGACCGCCGAGGGGGCCCTCAAGGTGATGGACTTCGGCGTGGCGCGGATCGCCGGGCTGTCGGGTCTCACCCTCCAGGGTGAGGTGGTGGGCACCAGCCGCTACATGTCCCCAGAGCAGGAGCGGGGAGAGCCGGTGGACCAGCGCAGCGACATCTACTCTCTCGGCCTGGTCCTCTACGAGATCTACACGCAGCGAAGGCCCTCGAAGCCGCCCAAGCCGCTGCGCTTCTACAACCCGGAGGTCCCGGAGTGGGTGGAGCCCCTGATCGGCCGCTGCCTCGCTCCCGAACGCCAGCAGCGCTTCTCCTCGATGTCCAAGCTGATCCGGGCCTTCGATGGCGAGGGGGCCGACCCGGCCGACGTCGAGCGCTATCGCGACAACGTCGAGGTCTTCCTCGAGGACGGGCGCCTGAGCCCCGGCGAGAGGAAGATGCTCGACCGCCTGCGGGAGGAGCTGGAGCTGCCCGAGGGCCTCTGCGAGCGGATCGAAGTCGAGGCCCGAGGCGAAGTCGCCGTGGCTCCTCCGTCGCCAGCGGGAGAGACGCCCTCCCCGGTCCGCCCGCGGGTGCCCCTTCCTGAGCCCCGGACCCCGTCGGGGGCGCCCGCCAGGATCCAGCCCCTCGAGGCGGTGCCCTCGCCGTTCAACGAATGGCGGCAGCTTGCGTGCCTCGGGTCCGCGGTCGGTCATCGCGGCGCCGTCTCGGGCCTTGCGATCACAGACGGTCCGGCGCGCGCTCTCTCGACCGGCACCGATGGGACCGTGCGAACCTGGGATCTCGGCAGCGGCGCCGAGCTGGGGGCCGTCGCCGCCCCACCGCTCGCGCTCAGCGCGATCGTGGCGATCTCGAGAGACCGGCGGACGCTGGCCTGCGCGATCGGCACGGGGCAGATCCGGCTGCTGGACGCCGAGACCGGCAAGGTGACGGGCACGCTCGAGGGGCACTCCGGCCGTGTGCTGGCCGTGGCCACGGTAGGCGAGGACCGGCTGGTCTCGGGGGGCCAGGACGCCGTGGTGAGGCTCTGGGACCTGGCCGAGGGCCGCCTGCTGCGAGCCTTGGAGGGGCACGCGGGAGCCGTCCACTGCGTCACCGCCTCGGTGGATGGCCGCTACGTCGTCTCGGGCGGCGCCGATCGAACGGCGCGTGTCTGGAGCGTCGACGGAGCCGAAACGGCGGAGCTGAGGCGGCTCGAGGTGGCAGCACCGGTCCAGGCGGTGTGCCTGTCGCCGGACAACGCGAGGCTGTATACCGCCGAGCCCTCGCGCTTCGTGGGGGTCTCGGACGTGACCTCCGGGAGCCTGCTCGAGAGGTTCGAGGCGCACGGAGGAGGCATCGCCTCGCTGGTGGTCTCCGCCGATGGCCGGCACCTGATCACGGCCGGCTCCGATGGTCTGGTCAAGATATGGAGCGGCGAGACCGGCGCGCTCGAGCGCGAGCTGCGGGGTCACACCGCCGCCGCGACCAGAGCGGCGGTGTCCGACGACGGCGGGATCGTCGTCTCCGGGGGGGACGACTGCGCCGTGCGTGCCTGGGACCTCGGCGACGGCCGCGAGCGGTGGAGCCTGGCCGGGCACACCGGACCGATTCAGGCGGTGGGTATCGCGAGCGACGGGAGCCGTATCGTGTCAGCGAGCCAGGACAACACGCTGCGGGTCTGGGATCCCCTCGGGCGGGAGCTCGGCCGCCTTCAGGGACAGGCCGCCAGCACCCGTTGCCTCGCCTTCGCACCCGGAGGCGAGCACGTCGCCGCCGGCTCGGCCGTAGGGAACGTGGTCGTCTTCTCTCTCGGTAGCGGTGAGCCCGTGGGTCAGGTGCAACCGGGACCTCACGTCCTCCACCTCGGCTTCGGGCCCGAGCCCGGCCGCCTGGTGGTCGTCACGGCCAAGGGAGCGATCACGGTCTGGGACTGGGCGGCGGGCAAGCTGCAAGAGACCATCGAGACGGGCAACTCCCTGAGGACCGCCTGCCACTCGGCGGATGGAACCCGGTTCCTGGTTGGCGGGCAGGACCGGAAGCTCCGGCTCTGGGAGCGCCCGGCTGGACGGGTGTTGGCCACCCTGATCGGCCACTCGGTCGCGCCGAGCTGCGTCGCTCTCTCGTCCGACAATCACCTGGCGGCATCGGGCGACAACAGCGGCCAGATCCTCGTCTGGGACGCGGTGAGCGGCGACCGGCTGAGGATGATGAGCGGCCATCAGGGGCCGGTCACGTGCCTCTCCATCCTTCCCGGCGACCGACATCTCGTCTCGGCAGGCAGCGACGGGACCATACGGTTCTGGGACCTGTCGACCGGCGCACAACAGGCCAGCCTCCAAGGTCACGAGCAAGCCGTCGTGACGCTCGCCGTGCCGGCGAGTGGCGACCGGATCGTCTCGGGTGGCGCCGACAAGACCGTCCGTGTCTGGGGACCGGCGTGAGCCGGCGCCTCGCCGAGGCGAGCCCCCGTTCCTGATAGTCTATGCCCATGCTCCGCGGGACCTGTCTCGGCCTTGCACTGGCGCTGGTCGCGAGCCCCGGCCCGGATGAGGCGCGGGCCAACCCCCCGTCGCTCGAGGAGCTGGTTCGGCTGTACCGGTCGGGCGAAAGGAACCAGGCCGCGACACTGGCGTCCCTCTGGCCGCCCGGGACCGCCGAAGAGCAGACCCGACGGCTCGCCGACACGCTGACCGGCCCGGCGGACGCGCAAGAGGGCGAGCTGCTGCGCCTGGCGGGCGCGGCGATCGTGAGCGAGAGCGCCCTGCTGCACCTCCGTGACGGGGAGATCGGGCGCGCGCGTCGACAGCTTCAGGAAGCCGTGGACCTGGTGGAGACCGAGCCCCGCGGGCCACGGCAGGAGATCTTCGCCCGGCGCCTCTGCCTGCTGGCGGCCCTGGCCCTCCACTCCCAGGCCCTGTTCGAGCCGGCCCACGCCCTGCTCCGGAAGGCGATCCGCCGCCACCCCGGCGACCCCGAGCTGATCACGGCGCTCTCTTCGGTCACGGAGACGGTCGCCGCGCTTCGCCACTACGAGCTCCCCCCGAGCGCCCGCGACCGGTTGAAGCTGAGCTCCGGCGAATACCGGACCGAAGGTGGCGGCGGCGGATGGCTTCCCGGCGTGAGCCTGGCCCGGGCCGAGGCGGACTACCAGCAGGCCCTCGCCCTCGACCCGGACCTCTTCGAAGCGCGGCTGCGCCTCGGACGCGTACGGCTGCTACAGAAGCGAGCCGAGGAGGCGTTGCCGGACCTCGAGCGGGTGGCTACCGAGACGCCCCGGCCGGCCCAGCGGTATCTCGCCCGGCTCTTCGAGGGCCGCGCCCGGGAGAAGCTCGGCGACTTCGCCGGCGCGGTGGCCGCGTTTCGCGCCGCCGTCGCCCTGGCACCCGGGGCCCAGACCGGCCTGCTGGCGCTAGGCCGCGCCCTCGACCGAGTCGGGGACCCAGTGGGGGCGCAGCAGGCGTTCGAAATGGCCAGCCGGGGGGAGGCGGCGTTCGACCCCTGGTTGGGATATCAGTGCGGCCAGCCCGAGCGGATCGGGGAGCTGGTGTTCGAGCTCCGAGGGTTGGTCCAGTGATCGGCGGCCTCGGTCTGGCCACCCTCCTGCTGGCGCAGGCGCCTCTTGTGTTCGGCTCGGGCGTCGAGGCCGTCAATGTGGACGTGTTCGTGAGCAGGAAGAACGCGCCGGTGGTAGGGCTGCAGGCGGAGGACTTCGAGGTCAAGGACAACGGCGTCCGGCAGCGTGTCGAGGTCGTGGACCGGGAGCTGACCCCGACCACGGCGGTGCTCGCCCTCGACGTGTCAGCGAGCGTCGCGGGCAGGAAGCTCGAGCAACTGCGCGCCGCGGCCCGGGCCTTTCTGGCCCACATGCGCCGCGGCGACGAAGCGACGCTTCTCACCTTCAACCAGAAGATCGAGCTGCGCCAGGCCCCCACCACCGATCGCGACGCCCTGACCCGGGCCCTCGAAGGCGTCGAGGCTTCGGGTGGCACGGCGGTGATCGACGCGTTGTACCTCGGCCTGAAGAAACGCTGGGGGACGGGCCGCCCCCTGGTGGTGCTGTTCACGGACGGCGAGGACTCCGGAAGCTGGCTGGAGAACGACGACGTGCTCCAGGCCGCTCGCGAGTCGCCGGCCCTGCTCCACGTGGTGGGCACCAAGGAGAGGCGCGTCCGCGCGCCGGCGCTGCTCGGCACGTCCGAAGGGCGGGTGCGGAACGAGCCGGGCCCCGTCTACCTGCTGCGGCGCGCCGCCGAGACCACCGGCGGAGCCTACTGGACCACCGAGCCCGACCGTCTCGAGAAGGTCTTCCTCGAGGTCCTCGAGGCCGCCAATGCCCGCTACATCCTGAGCTATCAGCCGGAGGGAGTGAAGCGGGAGGGCCACCACAGGCTGGACGTGTCGGTGCGCCGCCGCGGCGTCGAGGTGCGGGCGCGCCAGGAGTACGTGGTCCCGGCCGCGCCCGAGCGGTGATCGGGCGGCAGCGGCTCCTCGGGCTACTTCTTCTCCTCGCCTTTGACGTACTTCGCGTACCACGCCAGGTAACGCTGGTAGCGGTCTTTCTGGTAGCTCGGCTTGCGGATGCCGTGGTGCTCGCCCGGGTAGACCACCAGCTCGGTGGTCCGGCCCAGCGCACGTAGCGACTGGTACATGTGCTCCGAGCCGATGATCGGCACATTCCAGTCCAGCCCGCCGCCCATGTAGAGCACCGGTGTGGTGATCTTCTCGACGTTGTAGAACGGCGACGAGATCCGCTCCCAGACCTCCCGGTTCCTCCACGGCAGCCCCAGCTCCACGACGTACTCGAGCTGGTAGTGGTCGTGCCCCCAGTGGGCCGTCCACAGCGCGCCGCCGGCACCCGAGATCGCCGCCTTGAAGCGCGTCGTCTGGCTGATGACGTAGTTCGTCATCATCCCGCCGTACGACCAGCCGCCGACCCCCAGGCGATCCGGGTCCACGTAGCCCTGCGCCACGGCATAGTCCACGCCCGCGAGCACGTCCTGGACGTCCTTGTTGCCCCAGTCGGCGAAGATCGCCTTCGAGAACTCCTGTCCGTAGCCCGAGGAGCCCCTCGGGTTCACCATCACGACGACGTAGCCGTTCGCCGCGAAGAGCTGCGCCTCGAAAGAGAAGCTCTTGCTGTACTGGGCCACCGGCCCGCCATGGATGCGCAGCAGAGCGGGGTATTTGAGCTCCGGCGAAAACGCAGGCGGCTTGACGATGAAGCCTTCGAGAGGCGTGCCGTCTTGACTCTGGAAGTGGACATCCTCCATCTCGGCCAGCCGCAGCTCGTGCAGTAGCTTCTGGTTCACCGTCGTCAACTGCCGAAGGCCGCTCGCGGCAACGGCCTTGCTCGGCTCGAGCAGGAACACCTCCTCCGGCAGCTTCGGCTCGCCGATCAGCGCCGCGATCCGGCCCTGCTTGCCGACCGAGAAGTCGCCCACCTCGCGCGGCCCGGAGATCGGGCGCGTCAGTGCGCCGTCCTTGACGCTCACCCGTGCCAGATGCCGCTCGCCGCCGTCCTCGAGCAGGAAGTAGATCGCCGAGCTGTCGGGCGCGAACGACGGCCGCTGCGCGTTGCGGTCGATGGACTCGATCAGCAGCCGTGGCTCGGTCTTGGCCCCGCCCGGCGAGGGCGAAGCTATCAGCGCCAGCTGCCGGGTCGCGTACCACAGCAGCTCCGGGTGGGGATTGGAGACGTAGGTGATCCACTTTCCGTCGGGGCTCCAGGCCGGCTGCTCGTCCTGGCCCGGGTTGTAGGTCACCTGGACGAGCGTCTGGCCCTGGTCCGGGTTGTCGGAGGCCACGACCCAGATGTTGGTGTCGTAGTTCGCGTCCGGGTCCTCGGTCCGGTTGCTCACGAAGGCGAGCAAGCGTCCGTCCGGCGACCACGCGGGCGACGCATCGTCGGTGTCGCCGGAGGTGATCTGGGTGAGCCGTTTGGTCTCCACGTCGAGCACGTAGAGATGAGTGCGACGCCGGTCCAGATAGCCGGCGTAGTCGCGCTTGAACTGGAGCCGGTCGATCACGTGTGGCGGTGGGGTCCTGGGACGGGCCGGCTTGGTGCCCTGCTCCTTGTGCTTCTGCTGCTCGAGCTGCTCGGGGCTCGGGTCCTTGATGACCAGGACCAGGCGCTTGGCGTCCGGCGACCACTCGTAGCCCGTGACGCCCTGCATCACCTCCGTGAGCTGCTGCGCCTCGCCACCACGCCGGTCGAGCAGCCACACCTGTGTCTCCGGGTCCTCGTCGCCCTCGTCGGTATTGCGCGAGGCGAGGAAGGACAGGTACCTGCCGTCCGGCGAGAACCGGGGCCGCGACGCCGAGCTTCCCTCGGCGGTCATTGGCAGCGCCTCGCCGCCGTCCACGGGCGCCATCCAGACCCGGGTCTCGGCCTTCTCCTTCTGCAGGTCCAGGCTGCGCACGGTGTAGGCGACCCATCTTCCATCGGGGCTCAGCTCGGGATCGCCCACCGCCTTCAGGCGGAACAGATCGTCGACCTGCAGGTTTCGCCTGTTCGGCGCCTCGGCCTTCTCCGGCGCGGCCGCGCAGACGATACAGGCAGCGCTCGACAACACCATGAAGCTCAGCACGCGTCGGATCATCTGGTTCTCTCCTTGGGTCGGGCTCGAGACGAGCCGTGCGAAGGCTGCGGTCTCATGGATCGGCTGGCTGGCAACAGGCTACGCTGGGCGCCGCCGGCCGGTCAAACCACGGCCTTGGCTTGGCCCGGGTCGGCGGGCGGCCACGGTCCCCAGCGGGACGGACGCCGCTCGCCGCCGTCAGCTCAGCCGACGGTTCCTCGCCCGGCCGCGGCCGCGGCCCGCTCGTCGAGGGCCCTCCGGATCGCGTCGTAGCGCTCGTCGGTCAGCTTGTAGCGGGAGACGATGGGGATCACCAGCAGATGGAGCACGGCGGGCACCAGCGTGAAGGTGATGAGGATGCCGTGGATCGCCTCGGGGGTCTGCACCGCGGCCTCACCCCGGTAGCCGTGGTACCACAGCAGCCCGCCCAGCAGGGCGCCACCGACCGCCATCCCCAGCTTCAACGCGAACAGGGCCCCGGAAAAGACCAGCCCGGTGACCCGTCGACCGCTCTGCTGCTCCCCGTACTCGACGGTGTCGGATGTCATCGCCCAGAGGATCGGGCTCGCCATCTGGGTGAAGAGCTGGATCACGGCGAACAAGGCGAAGATCAGCAGGATGCTCCCGCTGGCGACGAAGAACAGGACTACCGATAGCGCAGAGATGATCGCCTGGAGCAGCATGTAGGCGCCTCTCTTGGACAGCCGCCGGGTGAGAAGGCCGGCGCCGGAGGCCCCCAGCGTCTGGCCGACCATCCCCACGGTCAAGAAGGCGGCGCCCAGGTCCTCTCGTCCCGCGAACCAGGTGATGTAGTACATGGCCCCGCCGCCCCGGACGACCAGCGGGACCAGCAGGACCAGGAAGAGCAGGGCGATCACGCGCCACTGGTCGTTGCGCAGCAGGACCTTCAGATCGCTGGCGAAGGAGACGGCCTGCCCCCTCGCCTGGACCACCCGTTCCCTGGTGAGCAGGAAGCAGGCCAAGAACATCAGCACGGCCAGGCCCGCCATCAGCGCCATGGCGAGCTGGTACCCCTTCTGGTCGTTTCCCTGGCCGAGTCGCTTCACCAGCGGCAGCGTGGCCGAGGCCACCAGCACCCCGGCCAGGGTGGCCAGCACGAAACGGTAGCTCTGGAGCGAGACCCGTTCCCGGGTATCCCCGGTCAGAACGCCCCCGAGGGCGCAGTAGGGGATGTTGATGGCGGTGTAGGCCAGCATCAGCAGGCTGTAGGTGACGTAGGCCCACAGCAGCTTGCCCCCGGCGTCGAGGTCCGGGGTGGTGAAGGTGACGACCGCCACCGCCGCATAGGGGATCGCCAGCCAGAGCAGGTAGGGGCGGAACTTGCCCCAGCGAGTCGAGGTGCGGTCGCAGACGGCGCCCATGATCGGGTCGGTGACGGCGTCGACGATGCGCACCACCAGGAACATGGTGCCCATGGCGGCCGCCGTCAGGCCGAAGACGTTGGTGTAGAAGTACGGCATCAGCAACATCACCGTCTGGAAGATGATGTTGCTGGCG
>CAZNNH010000008.1:0-81706 GCA_964574335.1 uncultured Acidobacteriota bacterium
CCGCCTCGCCCTCCTCGACTCAGGCCGCCTCACCGGCTCCCCCGCCGACTCGGCTCGCCCCCCCGCCAGCCCGGTCGCGACAGGCGGCGGAGACGTCCTCGCGGTACGCCTTCCTCGACGAGGAGCCCGAGACGCCCACGGACGGCGCCGAGGCCGGCCGCCGGTTGGCGGAGTCGTACCGGAGCGGCGGCAGGAGTGGAACGTCGCATGGATCCACGGCCCGCTTCAACCAGCGGCCGCTCAGCCCGCGCGGCCTCACCCTCCGAGAGCGGCCGGCGGTGGCGGTTCTGAGGCACCTGATCAACGCCCAGGAGGCGTTCCATCAGAAGAGCCAGCGCTACGGCAGCCTCGAGGAGCTGCGTCGAGCCGGGGTCGTGGCCCTCGACGTGGCGAGCTCCGGAGGGACCTTCACCCGCCGCGAATACCGCTTCGAGATGACCACCGAGGATGACGGCTTCCGGGTGGTCGGCATGCCGCTCTCACCGGGACCGCGTCCGTTCGTCGGGGACGACTCGGGGTACATCCGGGCCGGCGTCGACTGAACGCCCTCCCGGGAAGCGGGAGCCGGGGCTTCAGTACTGGGGAGGACGGGCCGCCGCCAGGTACGGGGCGACCGCTTCGAAGAAGTCCTGGACCTGCTTGAGGTCCGCCGCCGTGTAGTCGGGGCCGGCCTGGTGGGGCGTCTCGCCCTTGCGGCTGATCTGGGCCACGCCGAAGACCTGCTGCTGGTAGGCGATCGGGACGGTGATCATCTTCTGGATCGGCGCCGCCCGCTCACGGAGCTTGACGCTCTCGAAGAAGGCCACGTGCTTCACCGCCGGCACGTTGTTCATCACCTCGCCGCGCCCGCTGGAGAGCACGCCGACGGCGATCGAGTCACGCTTGGTGACCGGGATGGCTCCCAGGTCGACGAAACGGCGTGGCGCCGCGAAACGGAGCTGCTTCCCGTCCCGGGTGAGGATCAGCACCCCCACCTCGTCGGGCTTGGCGCCCAGCTCGGCGGCCGCGCCCTTGACCACCCGCTCGACGATGTCGAGGAAAAGCTCCTTGGGTTCGCTGACCTCCTTGGCCTTGGAGGAGAGCGCCGCCAGGATCTCGAGAAGCTCCCTCATCCACAGTCCTCCTCAGCGCAGAATAGGATTATACCTGGGGACGGGCCGGGATCCGAGGCCGGCCGAAGGCCGCCGCTTCCCCGGCACCCGATGGGGGCCGCGAATGCCTGAGGCGCTCCGCCGCTCGTTGCTGTACGTACCCGCATCGGTCGAGGCGATGGTCCGCAAGGCCGGTAGCCGAGGCGCGGACGTGGTGATCCTGGACCTCGAGGACGGGGTCGCCCCCGAAGCCAAGGACGTCGCCCGCCAGCGCCTGGCGACCTGGCTCCGGGAGGTGAGCTTCGGGGGCTGCGAGGTGCTGGTCCGCATCAATCCGCCGTCGACGGATTGGGGCGAGCGCGACCTGGCGCTGCTCGACGCGCAGCGACCGGATGGCGTCGTGGTGCCGAAGGTCGAGGACCCGGCGGCCCTCTTGCGGCTTTCGGAGCGGTGGGGAGACGAGGTGCCGCTCTTCCCGATGCTGGAGACGGCACGCGGGGTGCTGCAGGCCCCGGCCATCGCCGCCTGTCGCGGCGTGCGCGGGCTCCTGTTCGGCGCCGCCGACTATCGCGAGAGCCTGCGGGCCGCGCCACTGCCCGGCGAGCTGGAGCTGCTCCATGCCCGCTCGCAGATCGTGCTGGCGGCACGATCGGCAGGGGTCGAGGCCCTGGACACGCCCTGGTTCGACCTGGGCGACCCGGGCGGTCTCGAGGAGAGCTCCCGCCTGGTGCGGGGCCTGGGCTTCGACGGCAAGGCCGCCATCCACCCCGGGCAGGTGGCCCCGATCAACCAGGTCTTCTCGCCCACCGCGGCGGAGGTGCAGCGGGCCCAGGCCGTCGAGGCCGTCCTGTCGGAAGCCGCCGGCCACGGACGTGGCGTGGCCCTGCTGGACGGCGAGCTGGTGGAGGGCCTCCACCTGGCCCACGCACGCCGGCTCCTGCGGCGGGCCGCCCGGCTGGGTCCCCTACCCGAGCCCGAGGCCGAGAGGTGACCCGACGGCGGGCGGCTCCCCACCCGGCCTACTTCGGCTGCACCTGCTCCAGCAGCCCGAGGTACTTCTCGTAGGTGATGGCCGGCCAGCTCTCGGCGATCACCGCCCCCTCGGCCCGCGAGATCAGGGAGACGCGGTGGGCGGTCTCGATGTCCTTGGCCTCGTAGATGTCCATGAAGTCGTACCGACCCAGCAGGGCGTAGTGGGCGATCCACTTCACCTCGGGGCAGGCCTGCTTGACCTTGTCCAGCCAGCTCTTCCCCATCGCCCGGCGCACCCGCGCGTCGTGGAGCGTCTCGGGAGCGACTCGAGTCATCAGCACGTAGGTCGACATGGCTCACCTCCTCGAGCATCGGCGGGAAGGGCTCACTCGGCCTCCTCGTGCCGACGCCCCGCGTAGGGCCGCGCGGTCAGCGAGCGCGCGCCCTGGCCCCGACGGGCCTTGATGTACCAGGACAGATGACCGCCCCACATGAACATCCAGGGCGGGACCAGCGGTCGCGCCATCAGTTGGGCGGCGGCGGCCGGGACCGGCCGCCCCTCGGCCAGCGAGGCGGCCGCCATCTCCAACGCCCGACGAACGTGCTCGGCCATCCCCCCCATCTTCGACAGCGCGCGCCCGGCGATCACCTCGCCCATCCCCAGCCCCAGCCCGCCGGCCCAGGCATAGCCGCAGTCTCGGGCGAAGAGCCGGCACAGCGAGAGCGCGGCGTCGTTGCGGGTCGCCTCGGGGTAGGCGCAGTTGACGATGGCGGTGAGCGAGCGCCGGCGCTCGCGACCCGACCGGGGCAGGGTGGCCAGAATCTCGAGGACCCGGATCACATGAGACGGCAGCGAGTCGACGTAGAGGGGGGAGGCCAGCACCACCACGTCCGCCTCGGCGACCGCCGCGCACAGACGCTCCCGGGCCGCAGCGGCACGGTAGCCGGCCAGCTCGAGGTGTTGACGGCGGGTGTCGAGACCCAGCTCGCGGAGCCGGCCGAGCAGGAAGGTGCCCAGCGAGCTGGACGTGCTGCGCGGCCCCTTGGGGCTCCCCAGCAGCAACAGCGCGTTCTGTCCGCGTCTCATGGCGGGCTCGACAGCCGCAAGACCGCCCGGCGCAGGGCACCGCGCAGCTCCTGCTGGCGCACCGAGCCCTCCACCACCAGCGACTCGTGGGACGGGCTGTGGAAGTTGCGGGCGTTGCGCCCGACCAGGTCCCGAAAGGCCTGGCTGGACTCGTCGTCGGCGCCGGAGGCAACCGCCACCGCCAGCAGTGTGGGGTACTGCTCGTAGCGGGGGGCGCGGCGGGTCTCGCCGCGGACCCGGGTCAGGAACGGGGTCACCAGCGGCAGCAGGCGGTCGAGGGCCCGCTTGAGCGTCGAGGAGTAGCCGCCGAAGGTCAGAGGGGTGAGAAGCGCCAGCAGGCGGCACTGGGCAACCCGTCGGGCGATGTCGCGGCCGGCGTCGTCGATGACGCAGACCCCGGGGCTGCGGGTCCAGCAGGCGCGACACCCGTCACAGGCGGCCACCTCGACGCCGCGCAACGCGATGGCGTGGACGCTCCACCGGGCCTCCTCCAGGACCTGACCCAAGGTCTCCTGCACGCCGGCCAGGGAGTCCTCGTCCTCTCGCGCCCCGTTGAGGATCAACGCGTCCATGGGCAGCCACCCCGGAGGCGGCGCCGGGACCCGACCCGCCGGCCGGCTCCGCCGACCAAGCTTACCTCTCAGCGCGACGGCGCGTCAGCCGAAAAGCCACCGAGGCGACAGGCGGGGGGGCCAGACCGTAAAATGCTCCTCTGGTGCGGAACACAACGAAAGGACTCCCATGAGGCCAACCCTGCGGCTGCTGGACGACGAGCTGGTCGACCGCATCCTGGCCGAGGCCCGAGACCTGCTGTGTCGTCTGGGCGTCGAGATCCACAACCGTCAGGTGCTCGACATCCTCGGCGACCATGGGGCCACGATCGACCTGCAAAAGAACCGCGCGCTGCTGACCGAGGCGATCATCGACCAGGGCCTTCGCTCCGCCCCCCGCTCGTTCAGGCTCTTCGACGTGCTGGGCGACGAGACCCACGACTTCTCGGGAAAGCGCACCTACTTCACCCCCGGCTCGGCGGCGATCACGGTGCTGGACCGCAGAAGCGGCGAGATCCGCACCCCCAGAACCGCCGACTACGTGGAGTACGCCAAGCTGGTCAGCCGGCTCGACGAGATCGCGTCCCAGAGCACGGCGCTGATCCCGGGCGACGTCCACGAGCGGATCTCGGACAGCTACCGCCTCTTCCTGAGCCTGCTCTTCTGCGAGAAGCCGGTGGTCACGGGGGCCTTCACGATCGAGGCCTTCACGATCATGAAGGACCTGCAGGTGGCGGTCCGCGGCGGCGAGCAGCGGCTGCGGGAGAAGCCGCTCTGCATCTTCTCCTGCTGTCCGACCTCGCCGATCAAGTGGAGCGACGTGACCAGCCAGAACCTCATCGACTGCGGCCGCTACGGGATCCCGGTGGAGTTCATCTCGATGCCCCTGTCGGGGTTCATGGCCCCGGTCACGGTGGTGGGGAGCGTGATCCAGCACGCCGCCGAGACCCTGAGCGGCGTGGTGATCTCCCAGCTCGCCAACCCCGGCGCCCCGATGCTGTGGGGCGGCTCGCCGGCCATCTTCGACATCCGCTACGAGACGACGCCGATGGGGGCCATCGAGACGATGATGCAGGACTGCGCCAACGCCCAGGTGGGCCGGCGGCTGGGCCTGCCGACCCAGGGCTACATCGCGCTGAGCGACGCCAAGCAGCTCGACGCCCAGGCCGGCCTGGAGTCAGGGATCGGCGCCACGCTGGCGGCGCTCTGCGGGATCGACAGCGTCTCCGGCCCAGGGATGCTGGACTTCGAGAGCTGCCAGAGCCTGGAGAAGCTGGTGGTGGACAACGAGATCTGCGGGATGGTCCGCCGGCTCTCGGAAGGCATCGAGCCGCGCGAGGACTTCCCCGCCCTCCCCCTGTTCCAGGAGCTCCTCCGCGACAAGCACCTGCTCATCGCCAAGCACACCCGCCGGCACCTCCGAGAGGAGATCCACGTCCCCGGCCCCGCCATCGAGCGGAGGAACCGGGCCCGCTGGCTGGAGGAGGGCGCCCCGACGATGAAGCAGCGGGTGGCCGGCGAGATCGACCGGCAGCTCGCCGCCTACGTCCCCACCCGCCTGGGCGAGGACGTTCGCTCGGAGCTGGTGCGACTCATGGAAGCGGAGGCACGACGGGTAGGGATGGAGCGGCTGCCCGAGAGGCCCCGTTGAAGCTGGTGGTGCCCTTCGCGGCCACCGAGGTCCAGCCGGACCGGCTCGAGGTCCTGCGTAGCCAGGACCTCCCCACCGGGCCGGAGCTACCGGAGCGGGTCGACGCCCTGCTTCGGAGCGCGCTCGAGCGGCACCTCGAGCTGATCGAACCGCAGGGCCTCTTCGAGACGTTGCCGGTGGAAGACTTCGGCGTGCTCTACGCGGGAGAGGGGGCAAACGACGACGCCACCCCGCTCGAGGAGATCTTCCCCCGCGCCCGCGGCCTTGCCCTCTACGCCGCCACCCTGGGCGAGCGGGTCGGCGCGGAGATCCGCACCCTCTTTTCTGACAAGGACCTGGCCCTCGCCTACCTGCTCGATGCCGTGGCCTCGGTGGCCGCCGACCGGCTCAGCCTGCTCCTGGCCGAGCGTTATCAAGAGACGCTGTCGGACCCGGCCGCCAACGGAGGCCCCCCCAAGGTGCTGCCCTACAGCCCCGGCTACTGCGGCTGGCACGTCAGCGGGCAGGGCCGCCTCTTCGAGCGCCTGCACCCCGAGGAGATCGGCATCGTCCTCAACGACAGCTTCCTGATGACGCCGATCAAGTCGGTCTCGGGGGTGCTGGTGGCGGGACCGGGGGAGGTCCACCGCTTCCGCCCCGACTACCCCTTCTGCGAGAGCTGCACGACCCACGCCTGCCGCGCGCGGATCGCTTCCGTGGTGCGCGGCTGAGGTCGGCCAAGGAGACAGCCATGGAGCACTTGAAGAAGATCGCCACTGCCCTCGAGCGCGGCGAGGACGACGAGGTTCGCGAGCTGACCCGGCAGGCAATCGAGACCTCGCTCCCCGCCGGGCAGGTCCTGGACCAGGGCTTGATCGCCGGGATGGCGGTGGTCGGCGAGCGCTTCCGCAACCACGAGATCTTCCTCCCCGACGTGCTGCTCGCCGCCAAGGCGATGTACGCCGGCCTCGACCTCCTGCAACCGCTCCTGGCCAAGGAGGGGGTGCCGGTGGTTGGCCGGGTGGTGATCGGCTCGGTCCGCGGCGACCTCCACGACATCGGCAAGAACCTGGTCGGGATCCTGCTGAAGGGGGCGGGCTTCGAGGTCTTCGACCTGGGCAGCGACGTGGCACCGGAGCAGTTCGTCGACAAGGCAGTGGCGGAGGACGCGCCGGTGATCGGGATGTCGGCGCTCCTGACCACCACCATGCCGGTGATGAAGGCGGTGGTCGAGCTGGTGCGCGAGCGCGGTCTGTCCGGGCGCATCAAGACGATCGTTGGTGGCGCTCCAGTCTCGGCTTCGTTCGCCACCGAGATCGGGGCCGACGCCTACGGGTTCGACGCCGCCAACGCGGTGGAGCGGATCCGCCAGTTGGCGGGGGTGGCCTGATGATCCGGGCGCGGACGCTGCTCGACCGGGTCCTTTCCGGCCAGCGGCTGCTGGGCGACGGCGGCTGGGGAACGATGCTGATGGCGCGTGGCCTGGAGCCCGGCCGTCCGCCGGAGTCGTTGCTGCTGGAGCGGCCGGAGGTCGTCGCCGAGGTCGCTCGGCTGTACCTGGAGGCGGGGGCCCAGCTCCTGACCACGGACAGCTTCGGCGCCTCGCCGCTGGCGCTGGAGAGGCACGGCCTGGGCGACCGTGCCGAGGAGATCAACCGGCTGGCCGTCACCACGCTGCGCGAGGCGGCGCAGGACGCCGCCTACGTCTCCGCCTCCGTAGGTCCCACCGGACGGCTGCTCGAGCCCTACGGGGACACACCGAAGGAGAAGATGAAGGAGGCGTTCGAGCGCCAGCTCGAAGCGCTCCTGGGAGCCGGCCCCGACGTGGTGTGCGTGGAAACGATGATCGACCTGGCGGAGGCGCGCCTGGCCGTGGAGGCGGCCAAGCGGCTGGCCCCGGACACGCCGGTGATGGCCACCATGACCTTCGACCGGACGCCGCGCGGCTTCTTCACGGTGATGGGTGTCTCGCTGGAGCAGGCGGCCCGGGGGCTGGCCGAGGCCGGAGCCGACGTGATCGGGTCCAACTGCGGCAACGGATCGGCCACCATGGTCGAGATCGCCCGGGGCCTGCGCGAGCACTCCGAGCTGCCGCTGCTGATCCAGCCGAACGCCGGGATCCCCGAGTCTCGGGCCGGGGAGGTCGTCTACCCGGAGACGCCCGAGCAGATGGCCGAGCAGGCGCGCCTGCTGCTGGAGGCGGGCGTGGCCATCGTCGGCGGCTGCTGCGGCAGCACCCCCGACCACATCCGGGCGCTGCGGCGGGTGGTGCCGGCGGCCGAGTAGCGCGCCAGCCCCGGCTAGCGCGCACCTCGACGCCCGGCGCTTGCCATGTGCCGGCCCCTACCATCAGCCGTTCTGTGTGTGTTGACGCTCTCGGCACGCCGCATGAGACGCTCCCGCCCGCGGGGGATGGGTCTCGACCCCCGCTCCCGGTCCGGTGGCCTGGCGGGTTACCATGCGTGAGGCCCCCACGCCATGAAGCTTCGCACCCAGCTCAGCCTCGTCTTCCTGCTGTTCGCGGTGCTGCCGCTGGCCGCGGTCACCTTCTACTCCTACTCGGCTTCCACCCAGGTGCTGGAGCGGGCCGCGGAGGTCGAGGCGGCGGCCCTGACGGAGGGGATGGGGGCGCGGATGCAGCGGGCCGCCGACGAGCTGGGCCGGCGCGTCGACGACCTCCGGCAGCGGTCGCGGCGCACGCGGAGCGTCGCCTACGAGCAGGCCCGGCAGGAGGCCCTCGAGTTGGCCCGCCGCAGCCAGGCGCAGACGTTGCTCGAGGGCGTGCTGGCCCGCACCGGCCGAGAGCAGGGGGAGGTCCCCTTCGCCTTCGACAAGGACGGGCGCCTGCTGGCGGCCAACGATACCGAGCGAGCCCAGCTCGAGGCGCTCGCCCTCGACCCGGCCCGCCTGCCGCCGCAGACGATCGTGGCGGGATGGCTGGTCGTGAGCCGGCGGGACGACCAGCGGGGGCTGGTGCTCGGGATCGCTCGGCCGCTCAGCGAGTCGCTGGCCGCAGTGAGGCGGACCGCCGTGACCAACCTGTTCCTGGGTCTCGGGATGATCGGCCTGGCGCTCCTGGGCATCCTGCCGCTCGCCTCTCGAATGACCCGAAACCTGGAGCGGCTCAGCGAGGGGGCCGAGCGCCTCGGCCAAGGGGACCTCTCCGCTCGGGTGCCGGTCCGCTCCGCCGACGAGCTGGGCCGGCTGGCCGGGACCTTCAACCGGATGGCGGAGGAGCTGGGGAAGCACCAGAAGCGCCTGCTGGACGAGGAGCGGCTGCGCAAGGAGCTGGAGATGTGCCGGCGCATCCAGGAGGAGCTGCTACCCCGCCACCCGCTCCCGTTCCCGTTCGGCGAGGTCAAGGGGGTGTCGATCCCGGCCCGCGAGCTGGGCGGCGACTTCTTCAACTACTTCAGCCTTCCCGACGGGGCGGTGGCGCTCTTGGTGGGCGACGTCTCGGGCAAGGGGATCGGCGCCGCTCTGCTGATGGCCAACCTGCAGGCCACGTTGCGGGCCCGCCTTCCGCTGGAGCCCGACCTCTCGCGGCTGGCCGAGAGCCTGGACCGCGAGATCGAGGCCAACACGCCGCCCGAGTCGTACCTGACCCTGTTCATGGCCGTCCTCGATCCCCAGGGTCGCTCGCTGCGCTACGTCAACGCCGGCCACAACTCCCAACTGCTGCTGCGTCGCGGCGAGGCGCTGCAACGGCTTCCCTCCAGCGGCCGGCCGCTCGGCCTGCTTCCGGGCGGCGGCTACCAGGAGGAGCGACTGCCCATCGCGGGGGGCGACTCCCTGTTCCTGTTCACCGACGGCCTGGCCGAGGCGGAGAGCCCGGCTGGCGAGCCCTTCGAGGCGCGGCTCGAGGCGCTGCTCGAGAACCTCGACGTACGATGCGCCGACGATCTGCTGCTGGCGGTGGAGCGCGCCGTCGGCGAGCACCGGGGCGACGGCGAGACGGCAGACGACGCCACCATGGTGGCCCTGACGCTGAGCCAGGCCTTCCCCGATCCGGCCCGGCTCTGAGTCTCTCCGCCGCCGCCGGGCGAATCGAAGCTTCGCGTCACCGTCAAGACCCGATATACTGCGCCGCGTGTCGCCCGCCCTCAGGATCCCGACGCTGGTCGGTGTCCTCTTGCTCTCGGCCACCCTCCTGTTCTGGGCGCGCCTCCCGGGATCCTGGCGCCGTGGCCTGGCGATCGGCCTGAGCGCCCTCGGCCTGCTCTTCCTGATCGCGGCCATGGGCACGGAGGGGCTCAGCGAGTCCTGGACGGTGCGAAGGGTGGTGCCGGGAGTCGAAGTCGAATCCGAGCTGACCGCGGCCTCCGCCAGCCTCCACTACTACGTGCTCACGGCGGCCTGCCTGCTGCTCGGCACCGCCGGCCTGGCGGTCTCCGACCAGTCGGCGTTGCGCATGAGGGACCACGTCCTGGGCACGGCGGTGGCGCTGAGCGGCTTCCTCACCGCCCTCCGCTTTGCCCTCGAGAAGGTCGCCGCGCCGCGGCACTGGACCTACGCGGTGGGCATCACCTGGCTGGTGCCGCTGCTGGGTATCTACTTCCTGGTCGCCCGGCGCCGGGAGCCACGACGTCTCCGGCGGCTGGCCCTGGACCTGGTCACGTACGCCCTGGCCGCCCGCGGGCTGGTGGCCACCCTCATGGTCGTGGCCACCACCGCCCGGCTCGGCTCGCACTACGACGTGTCGTCGGTCCACCGGGTCAAGATGTCGGCGGCCACGGTCCTGGAGTTGGCGCCGGCCAGCGCGAGGCAGATCCTGGCGCTGGTGCTGGTCCCCCAGCTCGTGGTCTGGCCGGTGCTGACCCTGGTGTTCGGGCTTCTGGGAGCCGCTGCCTTCACCCTGGCGACACGTCGTCTGGGAAACCGTGCCACCTCGCCGGCCGGGGCGGGCCGCTAGCGGAGGCTAGCGAACCCGGCAGGTCGTGGCGCCGAGGCCGGAGCCGCAGCGCTGGCTCACCACGTTCCCGTCCCCGTCGAGGAAGTTCGTGCAGACGAGGCCGTTCTTGCAGTCGCTGTCGGAGCTGCAGGTGTCGCACTCGCCTCCGCCGGAGCAACCCAGGGCCGGCAGAAACAGCGCGAGCAGGAGAAGCGAAAGCAGAGATCTTCTCATTCCCTCCCACCTCGAAGCCGCGTCGAAACCACCCGATTCTAACCCCGAAGGGGCACCGTCGTCCAGGGCGAAACCGCTCATTCGCCGAGGTTTGACGGATTTCCACGGGCCGTGCTAGCCTGCGGTTTTGCGCCCGTTCAGCGGGCCTTCTTGGAAGCCATCAAGATGAGCACCTCGTCGAGCCTCAAGGACACGCTCAACCTGCCGCGCACCGACCTGCCGATGAAGGCCAACCTGCCCCAGGCGGAGCCCCGCCGGCTCGAGGCGTGGCGCTCGAGCGACCTCTACGCCAAGCTGCGCTCGGCCCGCAAGGGGCGGCCGCTGTTCATCCTCCATGACGGTCCGCCGTACGCCAACGGCCACATCCACCTCGGCACCGGCCTCAACAAGATCCTCAAGGACATCGTGGTCCGCAGCCGCAACATGGCCGGCTTCGACGCCCCCTACGTGCCGGGATGGGACTGCCACGGGCTCCCCATCGAGCTGCAGGTCGACAAGAACCTGGGGGCCCGGAAGAAGGACCTGAGCCCGGTGGCGTTCCGGCGAGAGTGTCGCGCCTACGCCGAGAAGTACCTGGCCATCCAGCGCCAGGAGTTCCAGCGCCTGGGCGGCCTGGGCGAGTGGGAGACACCCTACCGGACCATGGACGCCGCCTACCAGGCGACCATCGTGCGCCAGCTCGCCGAGTTCGTGGAGAAGGGCCTCGTCTACAAGGCCAAGAAGTCGGTCCACTGGTGCATCTCCTGCCGCACCGCCCTGGCCGAGGCCGAGGTCGAGTACGACGAGAGCCACGAGAGCCCCTCGATCGACGTGCGCTTCGCCCTCTCCGAGGACGAGACGCGCTCGCTCTCCGAGCGGATCGGCGCGCTACGGGGTCGCCACATCGACGCCGTGATCTGGACCACCACCCCGTGGACGCTGCCCGCCAACCTGGCCCTGGCCTTCCACCCCGAGGCCGACTACGCCTTCTTCCCGGTGGAGGGCGAGGAGAGGGTGCTGCTGATCGCCAAGGCCTTGCGGGAGCAGGCCGAGGGGCGCTTCTTCGGCGGCCAGAAGCGGCTGCTCGCGCCCCTGGGCGAGCTGAAGGGGGCGGAGCTCGAGGGGCGGCGCTTCCGCCACCCCTTCATCGACCGAGATTCTCCCGCCGTGCTCGGCGACTACGTCACCCTCGACACCGGCACCGGGGTGGTGCACACCGCCCCCGGTCACGGCTGGGACGACTACCTGACCGGCGTCCGCTACGACCTGGACATCTACTGCCCGGTCGACGAGTCGGGCCGCTTCCTTCCCGAGGTCGAGGGCTTCGCCGGGCGCCAGGTGTTCGAGGCCAACCCGGACATCGTGCGGCTCCTGGCCGAGCGCGGCAGCCTGCTCCACCAGGGGCGCGAGGTGCACTCCTACCCGGTCTGCTGGCGCTGCAAGAGACCCATCATCTTCCGCGCCACCGAGCAGTGGTTCATCGGCCTCGACCAGGGCGGCTTCCGGCAGCGCGCGCTCGACGCCATCGCCCGGGTCCGCTGGTACCCGGCCTGGGGTGAGGAGCGGATCCGTAACATGATCGCCACCCGTCCCGATTGGTGTATCTCGCGCCAGCGGCTGTGGGGGGTACCGATCCCGGCCTTCTACTGCCAGGACTGCGGCGAGGTGCTGCTGACCGCAGAGCTGGCCCTCAGGGTCGCCGACCTGTTCGAGCGGGAGGGGGCCGATGTCTGGTACCAGCGATCGGCCGCCGAGCTGCTGCCGGCCGGCCTCCACTGCCCTCGCTGCCAAGGCACGAGCTTCGACAAGGAGCGCGACATCCTCGACGTCTGGTTCGACTCCGGCTCCTCTCACGCCGCGGTACTCCCGCAACGAGAGGGGCTCCGCTGGCCGGCGGACCTGTACCTGGAGGGCAGCGACCAGCACCGGGGCTGGTTCCACTCCTCGCTGCTGATCGGGGTCGGGACCCGCGGCGAGGCGCCGTATCGGCAGGTGGTCACCCACGGCTTCACCGTCGATGCCGAAGGCCGCAAGATGTCGAAGAGCCTCGGCAACGTGATGGCCCCGAGCCGGATCGCCGACACCTACGGCGCCGAGATCCTGCGCCTGTGGGTGACGATGGTCGACTACCGCGAGGACATGCCGATCTCCGAGGAGATGTTCCAGCGGATCGCCGAGGCCTACCGCAAGGTCCGCAACACCTGCCGCTATCTGGTCTCGAACCTCCACGACTTCGATCCCGACCGGGACTCGGTGGACGAGGGGCAACTGCTGGAGATCGACCGCCACGCGCTCGGCGGCCACGAGCGCTTCGTCAGGCGGATCGTCGAGGCCTACGACTCGTACGACCTGCACGTGATCTACCATCAGCTCGTGCAGTACTGCGCCGTGGACCTCTCGGCCTTCTACCTGCACGTGATCAAGGACCGCCTGTACTGCGAGGGCGCCAAGAGCCCCAAGCGCCGGGCCGCCCAGACCGTGCTGCAGCGCCTGGCCTCCGACCTGACCCGGTTGATGGCGCCGGTGCTTCCGTTCACCGCCGACGAGGTGTGGGGCTACCTTCCGGGCCCGCGCGAGGAGTCGGTGCACCTCTCGCTCTTCCCAGAGCCGCGCGCCCAGACGGCGCCCGCCCTGGACTGGCAGGTCCTCCTCGAGGCCCGCGCCAAGGTGACCAAGGCGCTCGAGGAGGCCCGCGCCGCCAAGCAGATCGGCTCCAGCCAGGAGGCGCGGGTGCGACTCCACGGCCCCGCCTCGGCGCTCGGCGTGCTGCGCGCGTACCAGGCGCTGGAGCCCGGCTTCCCGGGAAGCCTGGCCAGCCTGTTCATCGTCAGCCAGGTGCAGCTCTCGGAAGGCGACGGCCCCTGGTCGGTCGAGGTGGCCCGTGCCGAGGGAGGCAAGTGCGAGCGCTGCTGGAACTACTCGGACGCGGTGGGAGAGGCCAAGGTGCACCCGGCGGTCTGCCCACGTTGTGCCTCGGTGCTCGAGTCGACGGAGGCCCGTTGAGCGTCGGCGAGCGCTCGGACCGCGTGCCGCTCGGGGAGAGGCTGCGGCGCCGATGGCCATACCTGGCGCTGGCCGCCAGCGTGGTGGGCCTCGACCAGCTCACCAAGTGGCTGGTCGACCGGCTGCTCACCCTGCACGAGAGTCTCCCCCTCCTCGACGGGCTGCTGAGCCTCAGCTACGTTCGCAACCGGGGCGGCGCCTTCGGATTCCTCTCCACCGCCGGCCTCCCCTACCAGCCGGTGCTCTTCGCGATCGTGAGCCTGCTGGCCCTGCTGGCGATGGTGGTCTACGCCCTGCGGCTGCCGCCGGGGCGGAGGCTGCCCCAGACCGGCCTGGCCCTGGTCATAGGGGGAGCCGCCGGGAACCTGATCGACAGGGCGCTTCTGGGCTACGTGATCGATTTCGTCGACGTCTACTGGGGGCGCCACCACTGGCCGGCCTTCAACGCCGCCGACTCGGCGATCTCCATCGGCGTCGCCCTTCTGATCCTGGACATGCTCAAGAACCCCGAGCCCGGCGCCGCCGGCACCTCGGCCGACCCATCCTGTCCGCCGGGCCAGGCGGCGCCGGGGACCGGCTAACCTTCAGGCAACCCGATCATGTATCCGCGACTGTTCACCCTTCCGTCCTTCGAGCTGTTCGGCCGCAACGTCGGACCGCTCACCCTCCACACCTATGGCGTGCTGCTGGCGGTGGCGTTCCTGCTGGGGCTCTGGATGGCCGCCCGTCAGGCCCGCCGCGAGGGGCTCGACGCCGCCCGGGTCAGCGACCTGGCGGTCTACGTCCTGATCGCCGGCCTGGTGGGGGCCAAGCTGCTGCTGCTGGTGGTGGAGTGGGACTACTACTCGAGGTACCCGAAGGAGCTGCTCTCGATCCTCCAGAGCGGCGGCGTCTTCTACGGGGGCCTGCTCGCGGCCTTCCCGGTGGCCTGGTGGTATCTGCGGCGCCACCGGCTCCCCGGCTGGCGGGTGGCCGATGCCCTGGCCCCGGGCGTGGTCCTCGGCCAGGCGGTGGGGCGACTGGGGTGCCTGGCGGCGGGTTGCTGCTACGGCCGTCCGACGAACGAGCCCTGGGCCGTCACCTTCCGCGACATCTACGCCACCCGAACCGTCGGCACGCCGGTCGACATCCCGCTCCACCCCACCCAGCTCTACGAGTCGGCGGCGGCGCTGCTGATCCTCGTGATCCTGCTGTGGATGGCCCCCCGCAAGCGCTTCCACGGCCAGGTGGTGCTGAGCTACGTCGCCCTCTACGCCGTGGCCCGCTTCGTGGTCGAGCTGTTCCGGGGCGACGCCTCGCGGGGGATGGTGTTCGACGGGCTGCTCTCGACGTCGCAGTTCCTGAGCCTGATCCTGCTGGTGGCGGTGGCGATCGCGGCCCCCGCGGTCTACCGCCGGCAGGCGATCCCGAGGGCGAGCGATGCGGGGAAGGAAAAGAAGCCCGAGCCGGCCTCCTGAGGCGGCCGCCGTCCCGGGGCGACAGGGGCGCCCGAGGTCTTCGGGGCCATGGCTTCCGAAGCGACCCGTCTGACCGTCGCCGACACGGTGGCCGGCGAGCGTCTCGACCGGTGGCTGGCGGTGCAGCTTCCTCAGCTCAGTCGGGCACGGCTCCAGGCCCTGATCGCCGCCGGCGAGGTGCGGGTGAACGGTCGCACGGTCCGGCCCTCGTATCGGGTCCGGCCCGGCGACCAGGTCCTGGTCAACCTTCCCGAGCCGGTCCCGGCCCTACCCCGAGCCGAGCCGATCCCCCTGGCCATCGTCTACCAGGATCCCCAGCTCCTGGTGGTCGACAAGCCGGCGGGGCTGGTGGTCCACCCGGGCGCCGGGGTGGCGGACGGGACCCTGGTCAACGCCCTGCTCCACCACGTCACCGATCTCTCGGGCGTGGGAGGGGTCCTGCGCCCGGGCATCGTGCACCGGCTCGACCGGGGCACCTCGGGGCTGCTGGTGGTGGCCAAGGACGACCGGACCCATCGCGCCCTCACCCGCCAGTTCAGCCAACGGGACGTCCTCAAGGAGTACCTGGCCATCGTCCACGGCGTCCCAGCGGAAACAAGCGCCACCATCTCGGCGCCGATCGGTCGCCACCCGGTGAAGCGAACCAGGATGGCGGTCCGCAAGCAGGGGGGCCGCGAGGCGATCACCCACTACGACGTGGTGGAGGTCCTGGACGGGGCGGCGCTGCTCAGGGTTCGCCTCCACACCGGGCGAACCCACCAGATCCGCGTGCACCTCGCCTGGCGCGGGCACCCGCTGGTGGGAGACACCACCTACGGTGGAGCCCGGGAGCCGGCGGCGTCTTCCCGGCCGGCGCTCCACGCCGCCCGCCTCGGTTTCGACCACCCCCAGACGGGCGAGCGGCTCCAGTTCGAGAGCCCCCTGCCTCAGGATCTGGTCGATCTGCTCGAGCGCCTCCGCCTCGCCCCTGGCGAGCCCGACCGGCGGCGCGGCGCCCCGGTCCGTGGGCTGGAGTAGAATCGCCGAGTGGACCAGGCCCGGCGAGTGGGGTCGCGACGTGTCTTCGAGGGGAAGATCGTCCGCCTCGACGTCGACGAGGTGGAGCGACCGGACGGCAGCCGTGCCACCTGGGAGGTGGTACGCCACGGTGGCTCGGTGGCGGTGCTTCCGGTCCTCGAAGACGGCCGCGTGGTCCTGATCCGCCAGTACCGCTACGGTGTCGGCGAGGAGGTGTGGGAGGTCCCTGCCGGCCGTCTCGACCCCGGTGAGACCCCGGAGCAGGCGGCCCGCCGCGAGCTGGTCGAGGAGGTGGGGCTCCACGCCCGGAAGCTCACGCCCCTCGTCACCCTGCACACGACCCCGGGCTTCTGCGACGAGGTGATCCACGTGTTCCGGGCCACCGGCCTCGAGACCGTGCCTCCCCGACCCGACGAGGACGAGAGGATCACGGCCCACACCCTCGAGCTGGCCGAGGCTCGGGCTCGCCTCGAGGAAGGCCCGGTCCGCGACGCCAA
The DNA here is from genome assembly GCA_964574335.1 of uncultured Acidobacteriota bacterium. Taxonomy (GTDB): domain Bacteria; phylum Acidobacteriota; class Vicinamibacteria; order Fen-336; family Fen-336; genus CAZNNH01. The sequence continues at coordinate 16,410 of CAZNNH010000008.1, forward strand.
GACGCTGGTGGCGCTGCTGATGGAAGCGGAGGCGAGGTCATGACCGACTCGGCTGAGAGGGACCGCCGCCGCACCCGGCGGCGCCAGCTCCCGTTCCTGCGCAGCGCGGTGCTCGAGGTGGAGGGACGCAGCCACATCGTGGCCGTCGCCGACCTGGGGCCCGACGGCGCCTTCCTTTCGACCAAGGTGGAGGTTCGGCCGGAGACCGAGGTCCAGCTCCGGGTGGTGATCCCGCGGGACGGCCGCGAGGCCGTGCTTCCCTGCCGCGTGGTCTGGCGGAGCGACCGTTTCGACGCCAAGAGCGGGCGGCCGGCGGGCGTGGCGGTGCGGTTCGAGGAGCTCACCGAGCCGGCTTCTCGTCGGATCCAGGAGTTCGCGGCCGAGGGCTTCCTTCCCGACGGCGAGCCGTCGCCGCCCGAGCACTTCGAGTACCGCCTGATCGAGCGCAAGACCGTCGACGTCGAGGAGCTGAACCGGCTCGGTCGCGACGGCTGGGCCCTGGCAACGGCGCTCCCCGGGGAGTCCGGCTTCCAGTTGGTGTTCCAGCGCAGGCTGTGACTCGCCGGCGCGCCGCCCTGCTCGTGGCCGGCCTGACGCTCTTCGTGGTGGCCACGGGTCTCTTCCCCCAGGGTTCCATTCGCCGCCGGGTCGAGCGGGAGCTGGCGGCACGTCTAGGACCGGGCGCCCGGGCCCAGATCGGCTCCCTCAGGATCGTCCCCGGCCTGCTGAGCGCGGACCTTCGTGACGTGCGCATCGAGCGGCCGGGCCTCACCCTGCAGGTCGGGCGGCTCCGGGTGCGGCTTTCACCAAAGGCGCTGCTCGGCTCCCTGAGCGTGGCCCGCATCGACGTCGACGCGCCCCACCTGGAGTGGGTGATGGACGCGGCTCCGGGTCGAGGGGAGGCGGGGAGACTCGAGCTGCCGACGATCCGGCATCTCGAGGTACACGACGGGCAGCTCCGGCTGCTCTCCGCCGGCATGGGAGAGCTGCTGGTCTCCGACCTGGCCGTGACGGGCGGGATCGGCGTCGGCGAGCTCGAGGTGTCCGCAGGCTCGGGGCGGTGGCGCGGCCCATCCGAGATCGAGCTCGGCCCTTCTTCGGCACGGCTGCGGCTGGCGACCGACCTGGCGGTGAAGGTCCGTTCGCTCGACGTCGCCACCCGGCGCTCACGCCTGCAGGCGAGTGGGACGATCCGTCCCGCCGCCGCCTCCCTCGAGTGGGCGGCCGACCTGGACCTGGCCGAGCTCGGCCCGGTGGTGCGGAGATCGCTCGAGGGACGCCTCGGCATCACCGGCGGACTCTCCGGCCCGCCTGCCGACCTTCGGGGCGAGGCGCGGGTGACGAGTGACCGGCTCGACGTCGAGGGCTGGCCGGTTCGGGACCTGGTAGGGCAGGTGGAACGTTGCCCGAGCCAGACCGGTCTGCGGCTCGAAGGCGACGTCCTGGGCGGAAAGGTCGTTGCCGAGGCGCAGCTCGGAGCGAGCTCGAGCGCCGACCTCCAGGTACGGGACCTGCCCCTCGGGCCGCTGGTAACGCGGCTGGCCGGCCGGCCCCTGCCGATCACGGGACGGCTCGACGCGAGCTGGAGGCTGAGCGGACCGATGGACGGTCCGCTCGACTCGGCCGGGCGTCTCCGCGCCTCCGCCGCCAGCGGCTCCCTCGAGCTCCAGGCGAGCGGTCGGGGACAGGGAAAGGTGAGACTGGCCGACGCAAGCCACGGGCACTCGTGGCAGGTCCAGATCACGGCACGCGACCGGGCCCGACCCTGGCTCCAGGGCGTAGAGGTCCGGGCCGAGGGCGACCTCCGTGGGGCGCCGCTTTCCCTCGACGCCGAGCTCGAGGGTCGGGTCTCTCTGGAAGGCCCTGCCGGGCCGGTCGCCCTGGAGCTTTCGGGGCCACTGAAGGTGGCTGGCGGCGTCGCCAACGCCCGCCTGAGCGGGCAGGTCCTGGACGGCTCCGTCGACCTCGACCTGTCTGCCCGACCCGACAGCCTGGATCTGTCGCTGAGCGCCGAGCGGCTCCAGCTCGCCCGGCTGGCTCCGGACCTCGCCGGGGACGCCCAGATCCGGGTGGCGAGCCGCGGCCCCTGGAGCGGGGTGAAGACCAGCATCGAGCTCTCGGCGCAGGGCGTTGCCTGGCGTGGTCAGACGCTCGGGACGCTGGCAACAACGTTCGAGGGCAACGCGAAGGGCGGCAGGCTGGGGCTCGAGATGGCGCAGCTCGGCGCCTTTGGGCACGGCCAGCTCGACCTCGCCGACGGTCCCGTCTGGCGGGGCCAGCTCGAGCTGAGAAACGCCCGGCTCGACCCGTTGGCGGTCCTGCTGCCGGAAGGTCGTGAGCTGGAGGGCCGGGTGGACGGCACCCTGGACCTGGAGCTGCCCCTTCTCTCTTTGCAGGCCACGCTGGTGAGCGCGCGCTTCGACCACCTCGCGGCTAGGACGGGATCCCTCGCCGTGCAGGCGGGCCCATTCGGAGCGCGCCTGGAGGACGGCCACCTGGCCCTCGACGGGCTTGCGCTGTCGGGTCCCGGCTTCCGGCTGAAGGCCGATGGCGGCGTCCCCCTCCCCCTGGCCGCCGAGCCCCTGACGGTGGATGCGGTCGTCGACCTCGCCCGCCTTCCGCTCCCAGAGGGCTGGGCGCTTCTGGGAGAGGCGCACACCGCGGTGTCGCTCTCGGGGGCCTCCGGCGGCGACGGATGGCTCGAGGTCCGCGGCGCGTCGCTCTCAGGGCCCGGACTGCCGCCGCTGCGTGTCCCCGCAGGTCGTGTCGAGCTGCGTGGCACCACCCTCGAGGCCTCCAACCTCGAGGCCGAGCTCGGGGGGGCTGTGGTCGAGCTCTCGGGCCAGCTTCCGATCGGCGTCCTGCTGGAAGCAGCCCGGGCTTCGCCCCCCGAGGCGGCGAGTCTGATGTTGACCTGGCGTGACCTCGAGCTGGCCAGGCTGCTCGAGCCGAACGGCTCCGAGCCGGCGGCGTCGAGCTTCTCCGGCAAGCTGACGGGAAGCCTCGAGCTGTCGGGAGACCGGCTGGACCTCGGCCACCTGAGCGGCCAGCTCACCCTGGCGGCCTCCCGGCTCGCGGTCGGAGGCGTCACCTTCGACGTCTCTCCCGTCCGCCTGGAGCTTCGGGAGGCACGCCTTACCGCCGACGAGGTGTCGCTAAAGGCGATGGGCGGGACGTTCCGGGCCCGCGGCTTCGCGGACCTGGCGAGCCGCCAGCTCGACCTACAGGGAAGCGGACAGATCGACCTGCGCGCCCTCTCCCCGTTCTTGCCGGACACCTTGCTGACGGGGCTCTCGCAAGCCGACCTGCGTCTGGCCGGCCCCTTCGACGCCCCCAAGCCGGAAGGCCGGCTGCGGGTCTCGAACGGCAGCCTCCGGCTCAAGACCCTGCCCCAGAGCATCACCGGCATCGAGGGCTCGATCCTGCTGGACGGAGACCTCCTGAAGGTCGAGCGGACCTCGGGCTACTTCGGCGGAGGCGACCTGCTGCTGACCGGCGAGCTTCGGCTGTCGGGGGGCCGCCTGGCGGAGGTCGACCTGCTGCTCCTCGGCGAGGCGATGACGCTGCAATACCCCGAAGGGCTGCGCAGCCGCATCGACACCGCCCTGTCCCTGACCGGCCCGCCCGGGCGGCTGCTGCTGCTCGGCGACGTCCGCGCGGCACGGGGCCGCTACGACCTCGACCTGGTCCTGGAGCAGAGCCTGCTCGGCGTCGCGAGCAGCCAGGCCACGTCGCAGGCGCTGCGTCAGGTGGCGCTCCAGCTCGACATCGAGACGGCCGATCCGGTGTTCGTGCGGGGCCAGCTCGGAGAGCTCCGCGCCAGTGGGCGGCTCGAGCTGCGCGGAGATCTCTCGACCCCCTCGCCGTTCGGTCAGCTCGAGATCCTGCCCGGCGGAAAGCTCTGGTTCCAGGGGCGCGAGCTGGCCGTCGAGTCGGGCAGCCTGGTCTACTCGGGGACCTGGAACCCCGAGCTCTCGGCGCAGGCCACCACGCGGCTCACGGCCGAGGGGGGAGAGGACCAGAGCGTCCGCTACCGGGTCACGGTCAATGCCGAGGGTCCCCTGGACCAGCCCCGGCTCAGCTTCGACTCGCGCCCCCGCCTCTCGGAGCCGGAGATCCTCAGCCTGCTGCTGACCGGGCGCACGGACAGCCAAGCCCTCGGCGAGACGGCCTGGCTGGCCGGCGAGCAGGCCGCCTCCCTGCTCGGCAGCCGCGTCGCCCGCGAGCTGGGGCAGGGGTTCACCAGCCTCGGCATCGACGAGGTGAGCATCCAGCCGGAGCTGGTGGCCCGCGAGACCAATCCCGGGGCCCGCTTCACGTTCGGCAAGCGGTTCGGCGAGCGGGTGCGCCTCGCCTACTCGACGTCGTTGAGCAACCCGGAGGGTCGCTTCATCCGCCTGGAGGTGGAGCCGTTCCGGAGCTTCCAGGTGCTGGGCCAGCGCCAGGACAATGGCTCGCTCACGTTCGGGGCCGGGCAGGAGCTGAGCCTCGGAGGACACCGGGCTCGGGAGGAGCCCGAGCCCAGGGTCCAACTGGACGAGGTGCGCTTCGAAGGGACGCCGGTGCTGGCGGAGGACGTCCTCCGGCAGGCGGTTCGAGCCCGCAGTGGCCGCGAGGTCACCGCCTGGGAGGTGCAGGAGGACGCGGACCGGATTCGCAGCCGGCTGCGCAAGGCGGGCCACATGGAGGCGGAGGTCGGCGGTCGGCTCGAGGGCTCGTCTGCGGTGTTTCGGATCCAGCCGGGGCCGCGCTTCCTGTTCGAGGTCCGGGGAATGCCCTCACCGCCGGATCTGAGCGGGACCATCCGCTCGGCGCTCTTCGAGGAAGAGGCCGTCGAGGCGGCACGAGACCGGCTACTTCGGGCGATGTGGGACCGTGGCCGCCTGCGGGCCGACGTGAAGGTCCAGGTCCACGAGGACCAGGGCACCCGCCGGGTGATCTTCGAGGTCGAGCCCGGCCCCCGCCTCGAGCTGGGACAGGCGTCCTTTCCGGGCGCCCGCCACCTTTCCTACAAGCGGCTGCTGGAGATAGCCGGCGGGCCGGCCGCGTTCCTGCTCGCTCCGGAGGCGGCGGTTCGGCGGATCGGTGAGGCCTACGAGAAGCAGAACCACTTCGAGGCCCGGGTCGGCACTCCCTCGGTGACGGAACGGGACGGTCGCCTGTTCGTCACCGTCCCGATCGACGAGGGCCCGCCCGCCCGGCTCACCGCGGTCCGAGCCGATGGAGTGGACCTGGCGGACGACCGTGTCGCCGCCCTGACCGGCCTCGAGCCTGGAGCCGTCCCCGCCGACGAGGAGGTCCTCGATGCGGCGCGCCGTCTCCGGGAGCACTTCTTCACCGAAGGGTTCCCTGACGTTCGCGTGGTCCCCGAGAAGCGACGGGTGGGGCGGGACCTGGAGCTTCTTTTCCACGTCGAGGAGGGCGAGCGGGTCACCGTCGGCGAGATCGACGTCGAGGGCCTGGGCCGGACCCGCGAGTCCCTGGTCCGTGGCCAGCTCCAGATCGCACCGGGCGACCCCCTCGACCCTCGCGAGCTGGCACGCGCCTCCAGGCGCCTGCAGGGCCTCGGGGTCTTCTCCAGGGCGGCCGTGGCCCGCTCGAAGGACGACCCGACGCGGCTCGTCGTCCACACCGAAGAGCGGTCTCCTTTTCGTGGAAGCTACCAGATCCGCTACAACGACGAGTCGGGAGCCCGCGGCGAGCTCGAGGCCGAGGTCTCCAACCTGCTGGGGCGGGGGCTGGCTCTCGGCGGTCGCTACAGCCGAGGCCGCGACGAGGAGGACGTGTGGGGCTCGGTGTTCGTGCCCGCGGTGGGCCCGGGGAACCTCACCGCCTCGCTGTTCCGGCTCACCCAGGACTCGCCCGGCGTCGACTTCGAGACCGGGGAGGCGATCACCATCCGCCGTCGCCAGAAGGGGATCGAGCTGCAGATGGCGCAGGCCCTTGGCCCCCGCACCAGCCTCCTGCTCGGCTACAGCTTCCAGCGATCGTCCGCCACCTTCATCGATTCCGTCGACGTGGCCTCCCTGGACGCCTCGCTGATCCGCGACGGGCGGGACAGCCCCCTCGACCCGCGGCGGGGCGCCTTCCTGAGCGCCAGCCTCCGGGTCGCGCCCAAGCTGGCCGCGTCGGACTACGACTACGTGAAGGGCATGGCCCAGGCATTCCTGGCCCAGCCGATCGGCGCCCACCTCACCTGGGCCCACGGCTACCGCCTCGGCCTGGCCCACGTCTTCTCGGACCAGCCGCTGGTGGCCTTCGAGCGCTTCCGGGCCGGCGGATCCAACAGCGTGCGGGGGTATGCCCGGGACAGCCTGGGGCCCGCCGACTTCCTCGGCGAGCCCAGGGGCGGCCAGGCGGTGCTGGTGCTGAACCAGGAGCTGAGGTTCCATCACCGCTCCGGCATCGGCGCGGTGGTCTTCTACGACGCCGGCAACGTCTTCACCGCGCCTGCCGAGCTGAGCCTCGACCTGCGCCACGCGATCGGCGCCGGCTTGAGGTACGCCTCGCCGGTCGGGCTGCTGCGCCTCGACGTCGCCTGGCCGATTCGGCGCCACGAGGGAGAGGCGACCCACCAGATCCACTTCAGCCTGGGCCAGGCCTTCTGAGCCTCCGCCGGGCTACCGCTCTTGCTCCGTCACCACGCGGTTGCGGCCGAGCTGCTTGGCACGGTAGAGGTTCCCGTCCGCCACCACGATCAGGGCGTTCAGCTCGCCGGCGTCTTCCGGGAAGCAGGCCACCCCGCCGCTCAGCGTGACCCGGCCGAGCGGCTGCTCGCCGCCTCCCACGAAGTCGGTCAGCTCGATGTTGCGGCGGACCGCCTCGGCGAAGCGGCCGGCCTCGCCGCGGCTGGCACCGTAGAGCAGGACCACGAACTCCTCTCCCCCGTACCGGGCCACGATGTCGCCGCGCCGACCGCTGCTCTTGAGTATCTGCGCCACCTTGACCAGAGCGTCGTTGCCGGCCTGGTGCCCGTGGCTGTCGTTGAAGTTCTTGAAGTGGTCGATGTCGAACATCACCACCGACAGCGGGTCGCCGGTCTTCTCGGCCCGCTCCATCTCGAGCCCCAGGCGCTCGGTGAAGAACCCGAGGTTGTACAGCCGGGTGAGCGGGTCGGTGATCGCACGGTGATGGCTTCGCGTGACCTGCGCGGTCAGCCGCCTCACCGTCTCCACCTGCTGGAGCAGGAGCTGCTCGAGGATGTCGGGGCGGCGATGCAGCAGGTCTCGGAAGCGGGCGGCCGGGCATCGGGTCACCCGGGCGTCGGTGGCGGCCCGGATCCCGGCCGACCGGGGCCGACCGTCGAGGCAGGCGATCTCGCCGAGGACCGCCCCCGGCTCCAGCGTCCGCAGCACCACCACGTGGCCGTCGGAGCTGTCGAAGATGACCTCGAGGGTCCCCTCGAGCAGCAGCACCACGGAGTCCCCGGGATCCCCCTCTCGCCAGAGGTACTCGCCCGCCGCCAGCTTCGACTCGGCGCCGTAGCGGGCGAGCAGGTCGGCCAGCGATCCCTGGTAACCGCTCACGGACACACTACCCCTTCCCCGGTTGGGAGGGAGGGACACCTGCCGGCGGCGACCATCTCCGGGCAGCCGCGGCACCCGTCCCGGTTGCCTGCAGCGTAGCACAAGAGCCGGGCTGAGGATGGGTCACCCCGACTCGGTTCCTGGGGCGGACGAAAGGGCCTGAGCCATCCCCTTGCCGAGCGGCCCGGCCGCGCCCTACCGCAGCGCGCCCAGGATCTGCTTCACGTTGGCGGCCTCTGGCGCGTCGGGCTTGAGCCTCACGAAGGTCTGGAAATCGTCCACCATTCGAGCCGCCTGCTGGGTCTTGTTGAAAGCCATCCCGCGCCAGAAGTAGGCGTAGGCCAGGTCCGGCTTGGCGACGATCGCCGGGGAGAGCCGTTCGATCGCCTCGGCGTACTTCTCCTGTCCCACCAGGCTCTGTCCCAGAGCGGCCACCGCCACCGGGTTGGTCGCGTCGTCGGCCAGCGCCGCCTTGGCCGAGACCTCGGCTTCGGCGTACTTCTTCTGGCGAGCCAGAGAGGCCGCCAGGTAGGCGGTGGCTTCGGTGCCCGAGAGGCTGCGCAGAGCCGCCTCGGCCTCCGCATACTTCCCCGTCTCGAACAGGGTCACCGCCGCCGGGAGGTCCTGGGCCAGCGAGAGCCCCGGGCAGAGCCCCACCGCCAGGGCGGCGGCAGCCGCCCCCGCGCGGAACCGGCGCCATCCCCACCAACTCATACCTTCTCCTCCATCACCAGCACGTAGTTGATGCTGCTCCAGGGGACCAGGACCTGGCTGACCACGGTCTCGATCTGTCCCCCCTCGGAGATGGTCCGCTGCACCTCGAAGGCCAGACCGATCCCGTCGGAGTGCAGCACCCGGCAGACCTCGTACACGTTGTCCCGGGTGGCGATCTGCTTGACCGTGACGCCGACCTTGAGGCCGCTCTGGTCCATGGGGACCCCCCGGCATCATGTTAGTCGTCGGCCCGCCGGCTGTCCATGCGCCGGCGGGGGCCGCGGAAAGGCGCCGCCTCAGTCGTAGTACTCGAGGCCGAGGTGGGTGATCAGGTCTTCACCCTTGAGGTGGCGCAGCGTGTTCTTCAGCTTCATGAGCTGGATGAACAGGTCATGCTCGGGATAGAGGCCGGGAGCCGTCATCGGGCTCTTGAAGTAGAAGGAGAGCCACTCCTGGATACCGCTCATCCCGGCGCGGGCAGCCAGGTCGAAGAACAGCGCCAGGTCGAGCACGATCGGCGCCGCCAGGATCGAGTCGCGGCACAGGAAGTCGACCTTGATCTGCATCGGGTAGCCGAGCCACCCGAAGATGTCGATGTTGTCCCAGCCTTCCTTGTTGTCGCCACGCGGCGGGTAGTAGTTGATGCGGACCACGTGGTCGATCTTGCCGTAGAGATCGGGATACAGGTGCGGCTGCAGGATGTAGTCGAGGACGCCGAGCTTGGAGACCTCCTTGGTCTTGAAGGACTCGGGGTCGTCGAGCACCTCGCCGTCGCGGTTGCCGAGGATGTTGGTCGAGTACCAGCCGTGCATGCCGATCAGGCGTGCCTTGAAGCCGGGGGCCAGGATGGTCTTCATCAGGGTCTGGCCGGTCTTGAAGTCCTTGCCGCCGATCGGCGACCCGCTCTTGCGAGCCAGCGCCAGGAGCGCCGGGACGTCCGCCGAGAGGTTGGGCGCGCCGTTCGCGTACGGGATCCCGGCCTTGATCGCCGCGTAGGCATAGATCATCGACGGCGGGATGTCCGGGTGGCTCTGCTCCAGGCCCTTCTCGAAGCTCTCGATCGTCTGGTGCACCTCGCCGGCCTGCCGATAGACCTCGGTCGACCCGCACCAGACCATCACCAGCCGCTCCAGCGCGTGCTGCTTGCGGAAGGAGTCGATGTCGGCGCCGATCTGCTCGGCGAGGTCCCGCTTGTTCTTGCCCTTCTTGACGTTGGATCCGTTGAGCTTCTTCACGTAGGCCGGATCGAAGACCGCCGGCCAGGGCTTGACCGTCTCCAGAAACGGCCCCACCGCGGCCAGGTGCTGGTCGCTCAGCACCCCGGCCTTGCGGGCGGCCACCAGGGCATTGTCCTCGTAGATGTCCCAGCCCCCGAAGACGAGGTCGTCCAGCGAGGCGAGGGGAACCAGCTCCCGGATCAGTGGGCAACGGTTATCGGTACGCTTGCCCAGACGGATGGTCCCCATCTGGGTGAGGCTGCCGATGGGCTTGGCGATCCCCCGCCGGATCGCCTCGACGCCCGCCACGAACGTCGTGGCCACCGCCCCCATCCCCGGCAGCAGCACGCCCAGCTTCCCAGTTGCCGGCCGGATGGCCGCTTCGCCCTTCGCCATGTGGTCCTCCCCAAACAAGACTAAGACACCTGCTCGACGGCAGAGCGGGACATGCTACCACAGGGGATAGGCGGCGGCCTTCGAGCCGTGTCAGTGGTCTTCGGAGGCGCGGCCCAGTCGTCCCTTTACGCAGAGGAACTCGAGGGCCGCCTCGGTCAGCTCGCGATCGTTGCAGGGTCCGACGAAACGTTGTTCCTCGAGGTGGTAGTGGAGGATGCCGGAGCGGGGGAGGTTCTCGTCGGTCTCGAACGAGTAGAACATCAGGATTCGGTTCTCCCTCGGCAGGCCGCTGTCATCGAAGAAGTCGAACCTGAGGTTGCGCATCGACAACGAAACCATCCAATCAAGCCGTTCGCTGCATCGCTGTTGTCTTCGAGGTCCGGCGGATGAAACGGGTCGAATTTAAAGGCGCCGGCCACCCCTGTCAAGAATCCTCTCGCCCAGCAACGACGAGGCCTCTCGGAGACGAGCCTCTGGGATGAGCCACAGGAGCGGGTTTGAGAGGGCCTCACAAAACGCTTCAAGAAGCGCGCAGATCGTGTGGAAGAGTTGTGGAATGCTTGTGGACGCGCCGCTGCGGTGATCGGCGTCACACCTGGCCTCGACGCGGGGCGTCTTCGGAAGCCGCCAGCACGACCAGGGTGGCGCCCCATCCCCCCGAGATCGGCGGCGCGTCCTTGACCTCGACCACGCCCTCGATGCCGCGCAGCACCCGCCGGACCACCGCGCGCTGGACGCCCCGACCGCGTCCGTGGACCAGCCGCAGGCTCTGGATGCCACGAGCCCGGCAGGCCGCGACGTACTCCTCGACCAGGCTCGGAACCTCGCGCGGCGCAAAGGGATGCAGGTCGAGCTCCCCGGTGATGGGCAGCTCGACCAGATCGGGAGGCTCTCCCTCGCCGCCCTCGCCGCCCTTGCCGCCCTCGTCGGTCACCGGGGCCGGGTCGCGGCCGCCGCCGCGAAGAAGGCGGGCAGGTACTCGGAGTCGCCCAGCTCCAGCCGCTTGTAGACCTTGCCGATCGGGTCCCAGGTGGACCCTCCGGGCAACACCACCACCATCGGCCAGGGGCAGATCGCGCCGAGGGTGGAGCGCCGGGCGTCGATCCAGCCTCCCGAAAGCCGACGCACCATCACCTCGCCGAGGTAGCAGCCGAACACGAAGAGCGCCTCGGCCACGTCCTCTCCGGTGTAACCTTCGTCACGCAGGCTCTCCACCTCGGCATCCAACCGCTCGAGGCTCTCCACCGTGAAGTCGAGGGCGATCCCCGCCTGCTGCCGAGCGGCCTGGACCGCCAGCTCGGCGAAGTCGCCGGCCTTCTCGGCGGTGGCCGGGTAGCGGAGCTCGAGCTTCACGTGGAACCCGTGGTGGTCGGGTAGGCGAGGTTCGGCGCCAGCCAGCGTTCCACCGCCTGGAGCTCTCCTCCCTTGCGGCGGTGGTAGTCCAGCACCTGGTCGCGGCCGATGGGACCCACCGTGAAGTATCGCGCCTCGGGATGGGAGAGCAACAACCCGCAGACCGAGCTGGCAGGGTCCATGGCGTAGCTCTCGGTGAGCCGGATCCCCGCGTTGCCCTCGACATCCAACAGGTCGAAGAGCTGTCGCTTCTCGGTGTGGTCGGGACAGGCCGGGTAGCCGGGTGCCGGCCGAATCCCCCGATATCGCTCCCGGATCAGCTCCTGGTGGCTGAGCTGCTCGTCCTTGCCGTAGCCCCACTCCTGGCGCGCACGCTGGTGGACCAGCTCGGCCAGGGCTTCGGCCAGCCGATCCCCCAGCGCCTTGGCCAGGATCGCCTGGTAGTCGTCCAGCTGTCCCTCCAGCTCCGCCACCAGCTCCTTCATGCCGATCCCGGCGGTGACCGCGAACGCGCCCAGGTAGTCGGCAACGCCGCTCTGCTTCGGCGCGACGAAATCGGCCAGCGCCTGGAGGGGTTGGGCGGGCGGGCGTTTTGTCTGCTGCCGCAGGGTGTAGAACGTGGTCAGCACCTCGAGGCGCGAGCCGTCGGCGTACACCTCGATGTCGTCGCCTTTCGAGTTGGCCGGGAAGAAGCCGAGCACCGCCCGGACCGTCAGGAGGCGCTCCGAGACCAGACGCCGGAGCAGGACCTGGCCGTCCTCGAACAGCTCCCGCGCCCGCTCGCCCCAGGTCTCGTTCTCGAAGATGCGGGGGTAGGTGCCGCGCAGCTCCCAGGCCGCGAAGAAAGGGGTCCAGTCGATGAAGGGCACCACATCCTCGAGCCCGACGTCGTCCAGCACCCGCACGCCGGTGAAGCCGGGCTCCGGCGGTGCGTAGGTGTCGAAGCGCAACGGGGTCCGTCGCTGCCGGGCCTCTTCCAGGCCGACCAGTTGCCGGTCCGCCTGCCGAGCCGCGTGACGCCGGCGCAGCTCCTCCTGCTCGGTGCGGTTCGCGGCGGCCACCTCACCGCGCCTTTGCCCGCTCAGGCCGGAGACGACGGACACCGCACGCGAGGCGTCGCGTACGTGGACCACCGCAGCGCTGTAGCATGGCGCGATCTTCACTGCCGTGTGGGCCGGGCTGGTGGTGGCGCCGCCGATCAGGAGCGGCGTGTTCGATCCCTCCCGCTCCAGCTCGGTCGCCACGTGGACCATCTCCTCGAGCGACGGCGTGATCAGCCCCGACAGCCCGATCAGGTCGACCCGCCGCTCCCGGGCGGCGCTCAGGATCCGATCGGCGGGTACCATCACGCCCAGGTCGACCACGTCGTAGCCGTTGCAGCCGAGCACGACGCCGACGATGTTCTTCCCGATGTCGTGCACGTCGCCCTTCACCGTGGCCAGCAGCACCCGGCCCTGCTGCGACCCCCCGCTCCGCTTCTCGGCCTCCAGGTAGGGCTGCAGGTAGGCCACCGCCCGCTTCATCACCCGGGCGCTCTTGACCACCTGGGGAAGGAACATCTTGCCCGCCCCGAACAGGTCGCCGACCCGGTTCATCCCGGCCATCAGCGGTCCCTCGATCACCTGGAGCGGCGATCCCAGCTCGCGGCGGGCCTCCTCGGTGTCGGCCTCGATGTGGTCGACGACCCCCTTCATCAGCGCATGGCTCAGCCGCTCCGCCACGCTGAGAGACCGCCACGCCTGCTCCTCGGCCCGAGCCGGGCCCTCCCTCCTGATCGACTCCGCGAAGGCCACCAGCCGCTCGGTGGCGTCCGGACGTCGGTTCAGCAGCACGTCCTCGACCCGCTCCAGCAGGTCCTTCGGGACCTCCTCGTAGACCGCGAGCTGGCCGGCGTTGACGATCCCCATGTCCAGGCCGGCCCGCACCGCGTGGTAGAGGAACGCCGAGTGCATGGCCTCCCGCAACACGTCGTTGCCCCGGAAGGAGAAGGAGATGTTGCTGATCCCGCCGCTGACCAGGCAGCCGGGGAGTCGCTCCTTGATGCGGCGGGTGGCCTCCAGGAAGGCCACCGCGTAGTCGTTGTGCTCCTCGATGCCGGTGGCCACGGTGAGGACGTTGGGGTCGAAGATGATGTCCTGTGGCGTGAAGCCGACGCTCTCGGTGAGGATCCGGGCCGCCCGGACGGCGATCTCCACCTTGCGCTCGACGCTGGTCGCCTGCCCCTCCTCGTCGAAGGCCATCACCACCACGGCGGCGCCGTAGCGCCGGACCAGCCGGGCCTGTCGTTCGAACTCGGCCTCTCCCCCCTTCAGGCTCAGGGAGTTGACGATGCCCTTCCCCTGCAGGCACTTGAGCCCCGCCTCCAGGACCGTCCACTGGGAGCTGTCGATCATCACCGGGACCCGGGCGATCTCGGGCTCCGACGCCACCAGGTTCAGGAACCGGACCATCGCCTGCTCGGAGTCGAGCATCCCCTCGTCCATGCTCACGTCGACCACCTGGGCCCCGCTGTCCACCTGCTGGCGGCCGACCTCGAGCGCCTCCTCGTAGCGGCCCTCGCGCACCAGCTTGCGGAAGCGAGCCGATCCGGTGACGTTGGTGCGCTCGCCGACGTTGACGAAGTTGGAGTCCGGGCGGATGGTGAGCGCCTCGAGCCCGCTGAACCTCGGGTAGGCGGGCGGCTCCGCCTTGGAGCGCGGCCGGAGACCGCGCACGGCATCGGCGATTCTGCTGACGTGCTCGGGGGTGGTGCCGCAGCAACCCCCCACGATGTTGAGCCAGCCGTTGGCGGCGAACTCGTGGAGCTGGGCCGCCAAGCTCTCGGGCGTCTCGTCGAACCCGCCAAAGGCGTTGGGCAGGCCGGCGTTCGGATGGCAGCTCACGAAGACCGGAGCCAGCCCGGAAAGCTCCTCCACGTAGGGGCGCATCTCCTTGGGTCCGAGCGAGCAGTTGATGCCCACCGAGAGCAGCTCGGCGTGCGCGACCGAGATCCAGAACGCCTCCACGGTCTGGCCGGAGAGGTTGCGTCCGCTCTTGTCGACGATGGTGACCGAAACCATCAGCGGGACCCGCCCTCCGCGCTCGTCGAAGCAGCGCTCGATGGCGAACAACGCCGCCTTGGCGTTCAAGGTGTCGAAGACGGTCTCGACCAGCAGCAGGTCGACCCCGCCGTCGAGCAGGCCACGGGCCTGCTCGTGGTAGGCCGCCTCCAGATCGTCGAAGCTGACCGCTCGCGCCCCCGGGTCACCGACCTCCCGGGACAGCGAGGCGGTCTTGTTGGTGGGTCCGATCCCGCCAGCCACGAAACCGTGGCGGCCGGGTTGGGCAGAGACGAAGCTCTCGACGGCGCTGCGGGCCAGGCGGGCGCTGGCCAGGTTCAGGTCGTAGGCCTTGCCCTCCAGGCCGTAGTCGGCCTGGGAGATCGAGGTCCCGTTGAAGGTGTTGGTGGTGACGATGTCGGCGCCGGCCTCGAGATAGAGGCGGTGGATCTCCTCCACCAGCTCGGGTCGGGTGAGCGAGAGCACCTCGTTGTCGCCCTTCAGGTCACGAGCGTGATCGCCGAAGAGCCCGCCGCGGAACTCCGCCTCGCCCAGGCCGTGGGCCTGGATCATGGTGCCCATCGCCCCGTCCAGGATCACGATGCGCTCGCGCAGGAGCGCGTTCAGCCTCTCCGATGGTGTGCTCATCTGGTCGAGTGTAGCAGGGGCGGGGCGAGTGGCCAGACGTTATGTCACAGCGCTCGGCGGAGTCTGGCCAGGGCCGCCCCGGGAGGGGTGGGTGACAGGCGGCCCTGGCCGACGTAAGGAGTGAGAGGGGAGCGGGCATCGGGCTTCTCGCCTTCCGCCGGCCCTCACATCAGGAACGCGCCGGGCAGGGATTCGGTTACACGGCGCCCAGGCTCTTCTATACTCGGCGATGATCCTCCGGGGCGGGTCGCCACCGGAGCACCGGAGGCCCGAGAATCCCGCTCCCGATCCAGCCCACCGACCCGCAGGACCCCGGCGCCGGCCGCGCCGAGGCGAGGAGGCTCGCCCTCGGCTTGGTCGGCGTGGTGCTGGTGGGCCTCGCCCTGCGGCTGCTCAGCCTCCGCCTCTGGCCCCCGCTGGGGTTGCTCGGTGACGAGCGGGGCTACGTCGGCTTCGCGAAGGAGTGGGCGGGTCTGGGCGAGATCCCCCGGTTCGCGCGCGCCCCCGGCTACGTCTGGTTCGTCGGCGCCCACCTGCGCTGGCTCGCCAACGGCCTGTCGGGAGCGCGGATCGTCCAGGCCGTCCTCGGAGCGGTGAGCGCCGCCTTGCTGTTCTGGCTGGGGCGCGGTCCCCTCGGCGCGCGGCCGGCGCTGCTGGCGGCCGCCCTGTTCGCCCTCGACCCGACGCTGATCGTCTTCACCCACTACTTCCTCAACGAGACGCTCCACCTGTTCCTGCTCCTGGCCGCCAGCCTGGTCTACCTGCGCCACCGAGCCGACTCGTCGCCTGGCGGCGGCTTCTTCGCCGGCCTGCTGTTCGGGCTGGCCAACCTGGTCAAGGCCGCCACCCTCCCCGTGGTGGCCGCGCTTCTCGCCTGGGAGACGGCTCGCCGCACCCGGTCCGGACGGCCACCGACCCACCTCGATCGGCTCCGCGCGGTGACGCCGCTGCTGCTGGGGTGGGGCGTGGTGGTCTTTCCCTACTGCACGGTCGCCTCCCTGCGGGCCGGCGCGCCGGTGCTGGTGGACACGTCGATGGACCGGACCCTCTGGCACGGCGACCGGCTCGACTACTCGCCCGGCCTGGACTGGAGGGTGCGCTCGAAGCGCATCGACGAGACGGTGCGCCGCCAGGGGATCGAAGCCCCCCACGACGACCCGAGGCGCAGCGCCACCATCCTGCGGCAGGAGCTGTCCTTCATCGCCCGCCACCCGCTGCACTTCCTGGCCGGCATCCCCAAGAAGCTCGGCGCCCTCTGGAACCCCACCAGCTTCCTGCATCGACGGATCATGTTCGGTGCCATGCAGGGCGCCCGGCCCGGCTCGAGCACGGCCCTGGTGTTGGGGCTGCTGACGACGGTGTTCTACGTCCTGACCCTCGCCCTGGGCAGCACCGGCCTCGTCTACTCGAGACGCAGCGACCTGCGTGGCTTCACGTTGCTCCTGCTGGCGGTGACGCTGGCGGTCCACGGCACCTTCGTCGGCATCTCCCGCTACCGGCTTCCGGTGATGCCCTTCCTCTTCCTCTTCGGCGCCGCCCTGGCCCTCGACCCGGCGCGCCTGCGTCGCGCTCGCCCCACCCAGCACCTGCTCTTGCTCGTCACCTGGGCCCTGCTCCTCTGGTCGTGGTGGCCCTACTGGCCCTTCGTGTGGCTGGCCTAGCGCCGGCGGCGGGGCGTCAAGGCGGCTAGTCGTCCTGGCCCTGGCGAGACAGCTTCCGGGCGATGACGGCGGCCAGACCCAGGGCGGGCGGGCTCTGGTAGCCCTCGACGTACCCAACCAGGAACGCCTCTCGCGGCTCCCAGCGCCGCTTCCTGAGCTCCGCCGACTCTTCGGGGCTCGGCTCCCAGGCCACCCGAATCACGTGGCCTTCCTGCCGCATCCGGAACACGGCCCCTTCGTCCTCGACCTGGACCTCGATCCCCGGCAGGACCCGGACGGCGCCGCCGTCCTCGTCGACGAGCTGGTAGGGATCCCACTCGTTGGGCCCGGTTCGTCGATAGTGCCCCAGCACACGGGCGTCCAGGGCGTGAGTGGTGCGGGCGTTGGGATCGAGCACGTCCCGCGAGTCGACCAGGCGGCACATGATGGAGGTCCCGGTCGTGTAGCATACGCCAGCGGGCGCCGTGCCATGAGCGGCGGACGAAGGAGAGTGGATGCGAGCCGTCTACCTGGGTGCCTGGTTCCTGCTGCTGGTGGTGGCCTTCGTGAACGGAGCGCTGCGCGCCATCCTGTTCGAGAGTTGGCTGGGCGAGCTGCGCGCCCATCAGCTCTCGTGCCTCACCGGTATCACGCTGTTCGGGGTGGTGATCTACGGGGTGGTCCGGCGCTGGCCGCCCCGCTCGGACGCCGAGGCCCTTCGCATCGGCGTGGCCTGGCTGGTGATGACCGTCGCCTTCGAGTTCCTGTTCTTCCACTACGTGAGCGGGATCTCGTGGGAGAAGCTGCGGGAGGCCTACGACCTGCCCTCCGGCCGGCTGTGGCCGCTGGTCCTGGTCTGGGTGACCACGGCGCCCTTCGTCCTGCATCGCCTGGCGAGACGCGCCCGCTGAGGCGCTGGGTATGGTCACATGAAGAACCGTTCCCGCCCCTCCCTTCGGCTGGTCACGCCGGCGCTGACGCTGTCCGTCCTGGTGCTGTCCGGAGCCACCACGATGGCCTCCGACCCGCTCCGCCTCTACTACCTCCAGCCCGCCGGCGAGTGGACCGAGGGGCTGCCGGTCGGGAACGGCCGTCTGGGGGCGATGGTGATGGGCGGCGTGGCCACCGAGCGCCTCCAGCTCGACCAGGAGACGATCTGGGCCGGGCCGCCGGTCCCGGAGCCCGTTGCCGACGGAGCGCCGCTGGTCCGGGAGGCACGACAGGCCTGGTTCGCCGGCGACTACGCCAAGGCCCACGAGCGGATGCGCCGGGTGATGAGCCCGGACATCGGTCCCCGCAGCCACCAGACGCTGGGCGACCTGTGGCTCGACATGGGTCACGGGGGCGGGGCCCGGGACTACGTCCGCCAGCTCGACCTCGACGGCGCGGTGGCCACGACCCGGTACCGGATCGGTGACATCGGGTACGTCCGCGAGGTCTTCGCCAGCCATCCCGACCGGGTGCTGGTGGTCCGGCTGACGGCGGACCGACCGGGGGCGATCGACGTCGACGTGCGCCTCACCCGCCCCGTCGACGCCGAGGTGGCAGTCCTCGACGACACCACGCTCGCCATGCGGGGCCGCGCCCAGCACGACGGCAAGCAGCTCGGCGTGCGGTTCGAGACCCGGCTGCGCGCGTGGGTCGACGGGGGCGGCGTGTCACGCCGCGACGGCGCTCTGCACGTGGGCCACGCCGACGCGGTCCTGCTGCTGTTGGCCGCCGCCACCGATTTCAACTACCACGACCCGTACCAGCCACGACACGCCGATCTGGGCGCCGAGTGCGACGCCACTCTCCGAGCGGCGGCGGCCTGGCCCTACCCGCAGCTCCTGTCCCGCCACCAGGAAGACCACCGGAGCCTCTTCCGCCGCGTCTTTCTGGACCTCGGCCCGCCACCCGATCCGCCACTTCCCACCGACCGGCGGCTGGCCGCCGTCCAGGCCGGAGCCAGCGACCCGGCGCTGGTGGCCCTGTACTTCCAGTATGGGCGCTACCTGCTGATCGCCTCCTCGCGGCCCGGCGATCTCCCGGCCAACCTGCAGGGGATCTGGAACGACCAGATCGAAGCGCCCTGGAACGCCGACTACCACATCAACATCAACCTCCAGATGAACTACTGGCCGGCGGAGGTCACCAACCTGGCCGAATGCCACCAACCGTTCTTCCGCTTCGTGGAAGGGCTGGTCCCGAGCGGGCGGGAGACGGCGCGAAAGGTCTACGGGGCCTCTGGGTTCGTGGCCCACCAGACCACCGACGTCTGGCGCTGGACGGCGCCGATCGGGGAGCTGGTCTGGGGGATGTTCCCCCACGGCGGCGGCTGGTGCACCCGGCCGTTCATGGAGCACTACCGCTTCGGCGGCGACCTCGACTTCCTCCGCCAGCGCGCCTACCCGATCCTCACCGAGGCCGCCCGCTTCTACCTGGACTGGCTTGCCGAGCACCCGGAGACCCATGAGCTGGTCGGCGGGCCCAGCAGCTCCCCCGAGAACACCTACCTGGGGCCGGACGGCCGGCGCTACTCGTTGTCGATGGGCGGGGCGATGGACCAGGAGATCGTCTGGGACGTCTTCTCGAACACCCTCGAGGCCGCCGCGGCGCTGGGGGTGGAGGACGACCTGGTGGCACGGGTCCGATCGGCACGTGACCGCCTCGCGCCGCCCCGGGTGGGCCCCGACGGCCGGCTGATGGAGTGGGCGCTTCCATTCCAGGAGGCGGAGCCGGGACACCGCCACGTCTCCCACCTGTTCGGCCTGCACCCGGGACGGCAGCTCACCCAGAGCACGCCCGAGCTGCTCGCCGCCGCGCGCCGCTCCCTCGAAGACCGCCTGGCGCACGGCGGCGGCCACACCGGATGGAGCCGCGCCTGGCTGATCAACCTGTTCGCCCGGCTGCACGACGGCGACGCCGCCGGCGAGCACGTGCGGCTGCTGCTCGCCAAGTCGACGCTGCCCAACCTGTTCGACAACCACCCCCCGTTCCAGATCGACGGCAACTTCGGCGGCACCGCCGGGATCGCCGAGATGCTCCTGCAGAGCCACGCCGGCGAGATCGAGCTGCTGCCGGCGCTGCCCGTGGCGTGGCCGAACGGCTCGGTCCGCGGCCTGCGGGCGCGGGGTAGCGTGGAGGTGGACCTGGCCTGGCGGGACGGCCGCGCCGTCTCGGCCGAGCTGCGGGCCACCCGCGACGGAAGCCACACGGTCCGCGCGCCAGACGGGCAGGCGTTCAGGTCGGTCACCTGCGCGGGCGAGGAGATGCCACTGGCGGCGGACCGGGCTGAGGTCGTCGGCCTATCGCTCACGCCAGGCGAGTCCTGTCGAGTGGCCTTCCGAGGCGAGAGCTAGCGATGCAGAGCGAAGCCATCCGACGCATGGCGTCCCTGGAGTTCCTGCTGGGAGAGTGGGAGCTCGCCTACTCCTACTCGCTCGAGGCCGGCGGCCCGACCCTCACGGACCTGGCGGGCAGCGGGACGATCCGCTCGACCCTCGGCGGCACCCATCTCACCTTCGACTACCAGGTCCGCAGGCAGGAGACCGGCGAGCCCGCTGGGTCGGCCCACGGAGTCTTCGCGTGGGATGCCGCGGCTGAGGGATACCGCTACTTCTGGTTCGAGAGCTCCGGGTCCTTTCGGCAAGCTATGGCCCACCTGCGCGACACACGCACGCTGTTCCTGGACTGGGAAGGCGACGACTGCACCCAGACCTTCCAGCGCGTGGATGACGACACGATAGTGCTGGAGATGACCTGTCCCAGCCAGGGACGCACGCTCCAAGTCGACATGAAGCGCCGACCCGGCAAGTGACCCCCCCGGGGACATGACCGGATTCGCACCGTCATGCCGGCGAATCCGGATCGTGTCCCCCGCGAGATCACAGCGGCGGCAGCGCCTTGCGGGCCTCCCCGTCGGGGTCGTTCCTGACCACGCTGTCGTCGTCGAGGACCATGGTCTCGCCGTTGGCCGAGGTGTACCTCGGCCAGGCCGGGAGCCCGCCCCCGTTGGGATCGCCGGTCTTCATGAACTGGACCAGGGACCCGGCCATCTTGGCAGCCAGGGCCCGCGGCCGCAGGCCGCCCCCGGTGTGGGTCAGCATCAGGTCGGTGTTGTGGAACCAGAAGCAGATGTCCACGCAGTGGAAGGCGCCGATGCGCCCGTCGAAGAGCGGCGGCTGCCAGCCGAACCAGGCCACGTAGACCGGCGCGGGCTGCTTGGCCTTGGCGTCGGCCACCGCCACCAGGCCCTGCCGGTTGCTGCTCACCAGCGACCAGATCTCGGCCGGCTTCTTGTCGGGGAAGACCTTGGCGTAGGCCTCGACCACCGCCTTGGCCTGGTCGCCGAAACCGCGGCCGAAGCCGGCGCGGTCCTTGACCTTCTCCGCGACGTCGTCCAGCGTCATCTCGTCGAGCTTCTTGTCGAGCCAGGCCGGCGCGTGCTCGTTGAGCGTCGAGCAGAGGATCAACGGCACCTCGGCCGCGGTGGGGGCCGCCGCCGGATAGTAGGGGTGCTGCGGCAGGACGACGCCGTCGACCACCGGGCTGAAGCCACGACGCCGCGAACGTCCCGGCGGGGGCAGCTCCTGGTTGAGCTTCCGGAGGGCCTGGGTGGCAACGGCATAGTAGTCCTTCCAGGGCATCGCCTGCAGCTTGCCCAGCTCGGCCGGCGACAACCCCGCCTCCTCGAGAACGTAGGCCCCCAGCTTCTCGGCGTCGTCCTTCTCGTTCATCTGAAGGGCCACGCCGCTCAGGGCCACCGCCTTGTGGAACAGGCCCTTGGCCTCCGGCATCGCGGTCAGCATACAGACCTTGGCGCCGCCCCCCGACTGGCCGATGATCGTGACGTTCCCCGGGTCCCCACCGAAGCCCGCGATGTTGTCGCGCACCCATTGGAGGGCGGCGACGATGTCGAGCATGCCGACGTTGCCTGACGCCGCATACGCCTCACCGCCCACCCCGGCCAGGTCGCAGTAGCCGAGGGGCCCGAGTCGGTGGTTGAGCGAGCAGAACACCACGTCGCCGAAGCGGGCCAGGTTCTCGCCGTTGTAGCCGTCGTGCTCGATGCCATTGCCGGCGGTGAAGCCGCCGCCGTGCAGCCAGACCAGGACCGGGCGCTTCTTCCCGTCCCCGACCGCCGGCGTGAAGACGTTGATCCGAAGGCAGTCCTCGCTGACGTCGTAGTAGTTCCAGTGGTCGCGGAAGGCGTAGTACGGGTTGGCGAACCGGCCCTCCATGTCCTGGGGAGCCGACGGCCCCCACCAGACGGCGGGAAAGACGTCCGTCCACGGCTTCGGGGGTCGGGGCGGCATGAACCGGTTGGCGCCCGAGGTCTCCGCGCCGTAGGGGACCCCGAGGAAGTAGTGGATGCCTCGAAGCAGGTACCCCTGGACCTTCCCGTGCTGGGTGTCGGCGATCGCCACCTCGCTGCCGAAACGAAGGACCGGCCCGTCCTCCCCCGCCTCGCCCGCTGCCGACGCCCGCGCCGAGACGGGCGACAGGCCCTCTGCGCCGATGGTCAGGCCGGCGGCTCCCGCGCCGACGCTCTTGAAGAAGTTGCGCCTGGTCGGTTGCATCGTGATAGACCCTCCCCTCGTGACGGTTTCGGGGGCAGCCTAGCGCCTCGGGTGAAGTGGGTCAACGGACCTCGCCGGTGCCGCCTCCACGAAGCGCATCGGCGAGGTCGCGCCAGAGCCTCTCGAAGGACGGAGCGCGCCGCGCTTCTTCCAGGTCGAACTCCGCTGTCATGGCGGTTTGGTCGAGCGTCTCTCGATAGCGCCCGACCATCTGGCTGCTCAACCATCCCTTGGCGTCCCGGATCGTCTCGGGCTGGGCGGGTGGCCGGAGGTCGGAGGGGAGTCCCCGCTTTCCGGCCAGCGACCTGGCCGCCGCCAGGAACCAGGACTCGTACTCTGCCTTGGCGATCACGACGTAGATCCGGCGATCAGCCCTGGCTCGTTTGGCACGCTCGAGTAAGTCAGGGCCGAGCCGAGCGGGGCACTCGTCGTCGGCATCGACCATGAAGAAGATCGCTCCCGTTGGGCCGCTCTGGCGTGCCGCCAGCTCGGTCACGCGCTCGACCTCACCGCTCCTCAACAGCCGGCTCTTCGGCAACCGAATCGGATGCCGGACGTCGATCGTCACGTCTGGTGCCAGGATCGAGGCTGCTCTGCGCAGGAGAAGGGGGGCGGCCCCCACCTCGCCGTACCCCTCCACGACGGCGACCAGCCTCATCAGGCCTCGAGCCCGAAGAGTCTCAGTTGCGTCGGCTCGACTCGGGCAGCTTCCGGGTCGGGCCGGATTTGGTCCATGCGCAGAAGCTCGCCTGGCGTGTACAGACGGTCGCGGAGGATCGACCGGCCGGCCGAGTCGAGCCCTCCGATCAGCGTCTTTCCGCGTTCGGCCACGACCGCCAGCAGAGAGCCATCCGGGATGGACTCGTTGTCGAGCAGATCCGGGCTGTGGCTCGTGACCAGCACCTGCGCATGCTCGCTGGCGTCCTGGAGGGCGTCCGTCAACACGGTGGCGGCGGCTGGATGGAGCGCGATCTCAGGCTCCTCGATCCCAACGAGATGCCTCTGTGACGTCCCATTGCCCGCCCGCTGGAACAGCGCCACCAGGACCCCGAACGCACGCAGGGTCCCATCTGACATCCCCGCAGCGTAGAAGCGCCAGGGATGAGGGGCGCCGACATCCTGGGAGAAGGCCAGGGTCTCCTTCGGCCCGACGACCACACGGTCCACGCCGACAACCCCCGGTACCACCCGCGACAGATACTCTTCGATCCGTTGCTTCAGATCCGGAGCCCGCCTGGACAAGGCCTCCAGGACGCTCGCGATGTTGCCGCCGTCCCTGTTCAGCAGCTCACCTGGATCGGGGGCCTGGAGGTCCCGAATCGACTCGGGATTGAGGTTGTAGAAGCCCATGCCGGCCAGGGCGTCGTAGAGCGGCCGAAACGCGCCTATTCCGGACATGCTGACCAGGTAGAGACGGTCTGCTGCCGGAGCCGGAGCGTTGACCACGCTGCAGCGCTGGACCTCGCCGTTCGCCACCTCGTAGACGTGCTCGACAGAGCCTTGCCGGATCAGGCACTCCTCGCGCTGGACCGCGTAGGCTGCTTCTCGCTTGGCGCCGATGTCAAAAGCGTAGTGGCCGGTCTCCCCGCCGGGCAGCGCGAACTCGAGACGGATCCCCAGGTGCGTCGGGTGTCCACCGGATCTCCTCCGAACCTCGTTGATCCCACCGCGGTCACGGAGGGCGTGGTCGAGGGAGTATCGGATCGAGTCGCCGACGAACCGAAGGGCGTCGAGGAAGTTGCTCTTGCCGGAGCCGTTCGGGCCGACGAGGATGCTGAGCTGCCCCAGGTCGACGGTGCATGCCGCGATGCTCTTGTAGTGGCGGAGGGTGACTCTGGTGAGTAGCTGCATCAGGCGTTTCCTTGCCGGAGCGACCGTCCCGGCCTGCCGCCGTGGTCGCCTCAGTCTAGATCTCGCCGGGCAGCCACTGCAACGCGGCTCGCCTGCCCACCCGGATCAGGCGCTAGGTCTTCGCCAGACCCAGTTTCGCCGCCATGTGGCGTCACCCCCAGCCGAGAAAGGTGACAATCCACTGAAACCTTCCGCGGCCTCGTGAGTATGGAGAGGGCGTGGAGACCACCGCGACGGTCCGGGAGAGGCCGATGGACGAGCCGGGACGAGAGACGCCCACCGAAAAGGACCCGGAGGCCCACACCCGGCTCCTGCTGCCCGCCGCAGCCGCCATGGTCCTGGCTCTGGTCCTGCTCACCCCCGCCCGCTACCTGAACCTCCCCCGCTACCTGCAGACCCGGGCTGCCGTCAAGGACGCCAACAAGGCTTACTCCGACGAGGACTTCCAGACCGCCGCTTCGCTCTACGAGAAGGTGACCGAGCTCGAACCCGGCAACGCCGCGGCCAGCTTCTACCTGGCCAGCTCGCACCAGGCACTGTACCGTCCGGCGCAACGGGGCGAGGCCGAGAACGACCATCACCTGGCACTCGCGGTCGACGGCTACCGGAGGGTCCTCGATCTGGCGACCGGCCCCGGTGAGCGGGACGCGACGCTGCGCCGGAACGCCCTGGCGGCACTGTCGGCGATCTATGCCGACGAGCCCTACCGCGACTACGACACCGCCATCCGGTACGCGAACCAGCTCGTCCGGCAGGCTCCAGACGACGTCAAGAACCTCTTCGCCACCGCCAACCTGTACGAGAGGTTCGGGCGGACCGACCTGGCCGAGAAGGCCTACCTGCGGGCGTGGGAACTCCACCCGCAGGACGCCCGGGCTTGCGGGGCGCTGGCGGCGTTCTACAACAAGGCGCTGTGGGACGCTGCCTCACGCTTCGATGATGCCGTCCGCGTGCTCGAGCGGTGCGCCGCGCTCGATCCCGGCGATGCGACCGGCTTCTACAAGGTGGCGACCTTCTACTGGGACAAGGCATTCCGAGACCCCACGCTGACCGACGAGCAGAAGAGCGCCTATGCCGACAAGGGGCTCGCGGCCGTCGACAAGGCCCTCGATCTGAAGCACGACTACATCGACGCCATCGTCTACAAGGGCCTCTTGCTCCGGGTCAAGGCCCAGACCACGCGTGACCGGCGCCTGGCGTTCCAGCTCCTCGAGCAGGCCCAGGTGCTCCAGAAGCTATCGCTGGACCTGCATCGCGAGCAGGCGGAGCACACTCAGCCGCAGGCTCCCGGCGAGGCGACACCGTAGCGGGCCCCTCCCGGGGGACACCATCCGGGTTCAGGGCTTCGGGGGACACGATCCGGGTTTCGCTGCACGACGGGCGAAACCCGCTCATGTCCCCCAAAGGCGCATAATCACCGGAGGTGGCGTGGGCCTGGCCGGAAACGCGCCTGCCAGGCCCACGCCGCTTGGGGGTGATCCATGGGCGCCTTCCACCCACTCAAGCTTGCCTGCGGTTCGCTGGTCCTCGCACTCCTTGCGCCGACCCTGGCGGTCGGCTTCGTCGCCACCGAGGACGACGACATCCAGGCCGTGCTGGCCCGCCTTCGTGGCCTGGACTTCGACACCTTCGTCGACGAGTCCTACGAGCAGATCCTCCTTCGCACCCCCGAGACGGTCACCTCGCTGGGTCTGTCAGCGGCGCTCGGCACGAGAAACGACCGGCTCGACAACGTCTGCTACCCGTTCGTCGAGAACACCTACGCGCTCGAGGCCGGCGTCCTCGAGATCCTTGAGACCTACGACCGGGTGGCGCTCGCCCCCGGCCAGCAGACCAGCCTCGACTCCTACGCCTGGCTGCTCTCGGCCTGGGGGGACGAGCACGAGTTCATGTATCACCTCTACCCGGTCACTCACGCGTTCAGCCGCCAGAACGACCTCGTTCGGTTTCTCACCGACGAGCATCCCATGGCGTCTCTCCAGGACGCCGAGGACTACGTCAGCCGTCTCGAGCAGGTGGACGACCAGTTCGGCTGCCTGGTCCAGCGCCTGCAGGAGAGTCAGGACCGGGGGATCATGGCCCCGGCGCAGATGCTGGGCGCCGCGGCCTACCAGATCCGCGACATCGTGCCGGGCACCGCCAGGAGCCTCCCCTTCTTCACCGTCTTCGCCACCAAGCTGGGCCAGATCGGCGAGCTGAGCCAGGTGCAGCGGGAGCATCTCCTGAGCCTGGCCGAGCAGGCCATCGACGGCTCCGTGATCCCCGCGTACCAGAGGCTGGTGGAGAAGCTGGACCAGCAGGTCCCTCTGGCCCCACCCATGAACGGCGTCTGGCAGCTTCCGGACGGCGACCGCTTCTACAGATCCAGGCTGCGCTTCCACACCACCACGGACCTCTCCCCGGAGGCGGTCCACCAGCTCGGGCTCCGGGAGGTGGCGCGCATCCGCGCCGAGATCCGGCTGGCCTTCGATGCCTTGGGCTACCCTCCCGACCAGGGCTTCGCCGATCTCTTCCAGCGTCTGGCGCAGGACTCGGGCATCGTCCCGGCGGACCAGATCGTCGCCCACGCCGAAGCCATCATCAGGCAGGCCCAGGCGGATTGTGACCAGGCCTTCGACATCGCTCCCCGGAGCCCGGTGACCGTCATCGGTGGAACGGGCACCTTCTACGTCGCCGGGTCGTTGGACGGCTCCCGACCTGGCGCCTACTACGTCGCCGACCGTACCGATGGCTACCGGTACTCGATGCGCACCATCGCCTACCACGAGGCGGTGCCCGGCCACCACTTCCAAATCTCCATCGGCAACGAGCAGGACGTCCCGCTCTTCACCAAGGCCGGCAACATCTTCACGGGCTTCGTCGAGGGTTGGGCCGTGTACGCCGAGTACCTGGCCAAGGACCTGGGTTGGTACCGGGACGACGTCCACAGCGACCTGGGCCGCCTGCAATGGGAGCTGCTGAGGGCCGCGCGGATGGTGGTCGACACCGGCCTGCACGCCAGGCACTGGAGCCGCGGGCAGGCCATCGACTACTACGTGGAGACGGTGGGCGCCGACGCCGGTCTGGCGACCAGCCAGATCGACCTCTACCTGTCCGATCCCGGCTACTTCAGCGCCTACAAGACGGGGATGATCAAGATCCTCGAGCTTCGGCAACTCGCCGAGGATCGGCTCGGCGACCGTTTCGACGTCAAGGACTTCCACCGCGTCGTCCTGCTGCACAACCGCATGCCGCTCTCGCTGCTCGAGCGAGCGGTCCACGACTACATCGACACGGGGCTCGTGCCGTAGGGGCACCGCCGGCGTTTCGGGGACACGATCCGGGTTTCGCTGCACGACGGGCGAAACCCGGTCATGTCCCCGGGCGTCTAGCCGGCGCTCAGCTTGCGCTGCGCCTCGGGGAACGCCAGCGCGCGCTCGAGGTTGTTCACCTTCGAGGCCACCACCTCCTGGTAGGTCTGGCGCGCCTCGGCCTGCCGGCCCGCCTTCTCATAGGCACGAGCCAGCAGCAGATGCTGGAACGGGTCGTTGGGGTTGGCCTGCTTCAGGTGCTCGATGGCGGCCGCGGTGTCCCCCGCCTCGAGCTTGCAGTACCCGGCAAGGTAGTGGAAGGAGGGCTCGTACTGCTTGGCATCCTCGCCGCCCTCGTCGATCATCCGGCGGACCGCCACCACGTTCTCCCAGGCCTCTTCGTGCCGGCCCATGCGGGCCAGCGTCCGGCTCTTCCCGTGCAGCGCCGGCCGTACCAGACCTTCTTCTGACTCTCGTCCAGGTCGCTGCCCGGGACGCTGTCGTAGCCGCGCTGGTACGCCTTCATCGCCTCCTCGAGCCGGCCGTTCTCGAGGTTGATGCGGGCGATCGAGTTCCAGATGAAGACCTCGGGCAGGCCGAACGGCCGGCCCGCCTTCTCGTACTCGCTCTCGAAACGGCGGAGCGACTCGATCGCCGCGTCGGGGTTGTCCTCGTAGAGGTAGGTGAAGGCCACCTGGTAGCGGATGTTTCCGGGGGCGACGTCGGCGGGCACCAGGCGCAGCGCCTCCTCGAGGGCCGCCCGGGCGTTTGCGTACTCGCCGTCCAGGATCAGCAGTCCCGCCAGCAGGGTGTGGACCCGGGGAGTGGAGGCGTCGAGAGCCAGCGCCCGCTGGTACGACTTCCGGGCATCGGCGGTGCGACCGGCCAGTTGCTGGTACTGGCCGATGACCATGGGCAGCATCCTCTCGCCGGGGTACTCCTCGGCCAGCTTGGACAACGGCTCGATGGCCGCGATGTTGGGGGCGGTCGAGGGGTCACGGAAGGTGGTGGCCTGGATCTCGATGTAGCGCCGGTGGCTGTCCGGCGCCTTCCGGGCCAGCTCGACGGCCTTGTCCAGGGCCGCCGTGTCGGGCGGGAACTGGGTGGCGGCCACGTAGAAGTAGGCCAGGGCGAAGTCGGGATCGACCGCGACCGCTGCCTTGGCCAGCTCGTTGCTGGCCGGCCCGAACTGCAGGTTCTCGATCCGCTGCTGCAGCTCGCGGACCTTGGCGGCCGCCTCCTTGGAGTCGGTCCCGGCCGGGAAGCTCCTCAGCTCGCCCGCCTGCGCCGACACCGCAGCGGTGACGGCCAGGCACACCAACATCATCGAGGGACGTCTCATCTCTGGAACCCTCCTCCCGCGTCTCCGCCCGCGCCGTCGCAGACGGGCCCCCGTGTCTTGGTGCTCTTCGGGGAGCTACGGCAGGAGATCCCGCTCTGTTCCGTCCCTCGGCTACTCCTCGCGGAGCGCCTCGATCGGGTCGAGCGAGGCGGCGCGGCGGGCCGGCAGGTAGCCGCTGGTGATCCCCACCAGCAGGCTCATGGCGAGGGCGGCCACGATCGCCGTCGGAGGCGTCGAGAGCGGGAGTCCCGGCACCGCCAGCTTGGTGAGGGCAGAGAGGCCGAGCCCGGCCAGCACACCGGCCGCACCCCCCAGAACGGCCACCACCGTCGACTCCATCAGGAACAGACGACTCACCCCGCCCGGCGTCACCCCGAGCGCCCGCAGCAGGCCGATCTCGTGGGTCCGCTCGTGGACCGAGATCCACATGATGGTCAGGATCCCGATCGCGCCCACCAGCAGCGAGATCGCCGCGATGCCGCTCACCGCCACCGTCACCACGTTGAGGATCCGGCCGAAGCTGGCCAGGATCTCGGCCTGGCTGGTGATGGTGAAGTCCTCGTGGTGGCGGTGGCGCTCCGTGAGCAGACGCCGCATCTCCTCGACCACCCTCGGGATCGCCTCCGGCCGGCTCGCCACCACGTCGATCTCGTTCAGCTCGTCCACCTTGAACAGCGCCATCGCGCTCGCCACCGGGACGTAGGCGGCGTCGTCCAGGTCCAGGCCCAGGAGCTGGCCCTTGCCCTGCAACACGCCGATCACCAGGAAGCTGCGGCCGCCGATCCGCACCCGCTCCCCCACCGCCGAGCCTCCCTCGAACAGCTCGCCGGCCAGCTTCGGGCCCAGCACCGCGTGCGCCCCCTGGCGCCTCGGGTCGATGGGAGGCAGGAACGACCCTCGGGCGATCTCGAAGGACCACACCGCCGGCACCTCGTGGTTGGTGCCGTAGACGTACACCGAGCGGCCCCGGTCTTTCGCCTCGACCCGCGCCTGCCCCATCACCAGCGGCGTCAGCGACCTCACACCGGGGACCTGGCGTAGCGCCTCGGCATCGTCGACGTCGAGCTTGTGGGTGGTGCCGCCCAGCACCCCCGGGATCCCCAGCGTCTCCACCTTCCCCGGGTTGATGGCGATCAGGCTGGCCCCGAACTGGGTGAACTGGGAGACGATGTGGTCCCGAGTCCCCTCCCCGAGCGAGGTCAGCAGGATCACCGCGGTCACCCCAATGGCCACGCCCAACGCCGAGAGGCCGGTGCGCAGCCGGTGGCCGGTCACTGCTCCGATCACGAAGCCCACCGCGCCCATCTCACCTCCCCCGTAGCGCCGCCACCGGGTCCAGCCGGGTGGCGCGGTGCGCCGGCCAGGCCCCGAAGCCCACACCGAGAACGACCGACAGCAGAAGCGCGCTGGCCACCGCCCAGCCGGGAGGTGCGGCCGGGAAGGAGGGGTAGCGCGCCACGAAGGCCCCGACCAGCGCATAGCCCGCGCCGAGCCCCAGGAAGCCACCACACCCGGCCAGCAGCGCTGCCTCGGTGACGAACACGGCCAGCACCTGCCCGCTGCCAACACCGAGCGCCTTGAGCAGACCGATCTCGGCCCGTCGCTCCACCACCGAGACCAGCATCACGTTCATGATCCCGACCCCGGCCACCAGCAGCGACACCGACGCGATCCCGCCGAGGGCCAGCGTCATCGCCCGCAGGATCGAGCTGAAGGAGCCCAGCATGGCGTCCTGGGAGATCACGGTGACGTCGTCGCCACGGTGGCGCTCGGCGAAGAGCGAGAGAAGCTCCTTGCGGGCGGTCTCCATCTCGGCCCGCGTCCGCACCTCGGTCAGGATCCGGAAGAGCGAGCGTCGGTTGAACATGGACAGTCCGGTCTGGACCGGCACCATCACCAGGTCGTCCATGTCGAAGCCCAGCGATCGTCCCCTCGGCGCCAGCACCCCGACCACCCGGAAGCGCCAGCCGCCGATCCGCACCACCTCGCCGAGCGGGCTCGCCGAGCCGAACAGCGCCTCGGCCACCTTGCCGCCCAGCACCACCTCGGCGCCACCCTGGTCGAGGTCGGCGGCGGCCAGGAAACGTCCGGCCACCAGCTCGAGCTGGCGCACGGCCTGGAGGTCGTGGCTGGTGCCCAGGACCGGCGCCGCGCGGCCCCGTCCGCCAAAGCGCACCGTTTCGGTTCCCATCGAAATCGGGGCGGCGCGGCGGATCCGCGGCAGCCGCGACTGGATCGCCCGGACGTCGTCCAGGGTCAGCTCGTGGGTGACGCCACCGAAGGGCATGCCGCCGCTGGTCTCGACCTTGCCGGGCAGCACGATCAGCAGGTTGCTGCCGAGCGCCGAGAACTCCCGGACCACGTAGCGCCGGGCGCCCTCGCCGAGGGCGGTGAGCGTCACCACCGCGGCGATGCCGACGGACATGCCGGTCACCGAGAGCAGCGTCCGCAGCCGATGCCCCAGTAGCGCCCGACTCGCGAAGCCCATCACGGCCAAGGCCGGCACCTTCGACCTCACTCGGCAAGGGCGAACGACGGCTCGGGAGCCGGCGCGCCGGAAGACCGCCGCGTCTGCGGCAGCAGCTCCCCGTCCTCCATCCGGAGGATCCGGTCGGCCTGCCTGGCGACGCCTGCGTCGTGGGTCACCACCACCAGCGTCAGACCGTCGCGGTTCATGGCCCGCAGCAGGCCCATCACCTCCGCCGCCGAGGCGCGGTCGAGGTTGCCGGTCGGCTCGTCGGCCAGCAGGACCCGGGGGCCCATCACCACCGCGCGGGCGATCGCCACCCGTTGGCGCTCGCCGCCGGAGAGCTGGTCGGGCCGGTGCTCGAGACGGTGGGACAGCCCCACCGCCTCGAGCGCCTGTCGCGCCCGCTCCCGCCGCTCCGTGCGCCCCAGGCCTGCGAAGAGCATCGGCACCTCGACGTTGCCGATCGCGCTGAGCCGGGGGATCAGGTGGAAGAACTGGAAGACGAAGCCGATGTGGTGGGCGCGCAGGCGGCTCCGCTGCTCCTCGTCGAGGCCGCCCACCTCGTGGCCGTCGAAGCGGTACGACCCTCGGCTGGGCCGGTCCAGGCACCCCATGATGTGGAGCAGCGTGGACTTCCCCGACCCCGAGGGCCCGACGATGGCGACATGCTCGCCCTCGCGGATCTCGAAGCTCACCCCTCGCAGCGCCTCCACGGGGACGCCGCCCAGCCGGTAGGTTCGCCACAGCCCTCGGACGCGGATCATCCCTCGCCTCGGATCGCCACCCGGGCCTGGGGCTTGACCAGCGGGGAATCACGCGACGTCACCACCGGCTCGCCCTCGGTCAGCCCCTCGCGCACCTCGGTGAGACGCCAGTTGCTGAGCCCTCGGACAACCCGCCGCTCGGCGATCCGGCCGTCCTCGACCACCAGCACCCGGCCGTCCGGACCCAGCGCCGAGCTGGGGATGCTCAGCACCCCCTTTCGGCTGGAGAGGATCACCTCCACGTCGGCCGAGGTCCCGGGCAGCAGGGTGGCCGCCAGCTTCCGATCGAGCAGCTCTGCCTCCACCTCGATGGTGCGGTTCTGCTCCACCGCGTCCGTCACGTAGGGGGCCACCCGGACCAGCCTCCCATCGAAGAGCTCGCCATGCCTCGAGTCGACGGACAGCCGGACCGGCTGCCCCACCGCCACCCGCTCGCCGTCCATCTCGTCGATCGGGGCCGTCACGTACAGCGAGCTCGGGTCGAGGAGGTCGATGGCCGGGGCCAGGAGCGCGCCCGGCATCGATGGTGCGAGCCACTCGCCGACCTCGACGCCGACCTCCGCCACCACCCCATCGAAGGGGGCGCGGATCTCGGTGCGTGCCAGCTCGACCTGGGCCACCCTGAGGCGGGCGCGGGCCTGCTCCAGGGCAGCCTGGGCGGCGCGGCAGGCGGCTTGCGACCGGTCGCGCTCGCTGGTCCGGCTATCCAGGAGCTGGTCGCTGGCGATCCCCCGGTGCTGAAGCTGCTGCGCCCGCCCCCGCTCGACCTCGGCGAGCTGGGCGACGAGGCAGACCTCCTCCGAGTGCGCCAGCGCCGCCTGGACGTCCTGTCTCGCCAGCTCGAGCTGGGCCCGCTGCATCGCATCGTCCAGCTTCAAGAGCAGCGCCCCTCGGGCCACCCGCGCCCCCTCGCGGTGGGGGATCGCCACCACCCGTCCGCCCGCCTCCGGGGAGAGAGACGCCCGGCGTCGCGCCTGGACGGTGCCGGCCCGCGTGTTGCTGACCGTCTCTTCCACGCTGCCGCGGGTGACACGCACGACGTCCACGGTCACCGATGGCGGCGCCAGCATGGCGTACCTCACGGCGGTGACGGCGCCCATCAGCAGGCCGCCGACCAGCAGCACCCGGGCCACGCGATGGGTCACCGGGAAGCCGGTGGCGACGGCGGCCAGTTTTGCCCGAGAACCGGCGGCGTGGGCCGGACCCGCCTCAGGCGACACCTCTAGCGTTCCGAGCGACATCTCGGCTCTCCTCATCGATGAAGGACGGATCGGTCCGCCCGGGGCTCAGGCCCCGCTCGGCTCGGCGGTCGGGGCCACCTCCTGGGTCGGCCCCGGCTGGGCCGGGCCGGTCTCCGGGGGCTTGCCGAAGATGCGGTCGAAGGCGGTCAGCCCGCCCAGCGCGCCCAGCCCCATGGTCTCGACCGCGGTGCTCGGGACGATGATCATCGAGCCCTTCTGCTTGAGCCCCTCGAAGACCATGTTCATGGCGCGTAGGTGCAGGGCGGCCGGGTTGTTCTTGTAGTGCTCCGAGGCGGTGGCGAACTTCTCGGCAATCTCGGTCTCGGCGGTCGAGAGGATGATCCGCGACTGTCGCTCGCGCTCGGCCTGGGCCTGACGGCTCATGGCGTCCTCGAGCGCCTTGGGGATGATGATGTCGCGGATCTCCACCGACTGGACCGTGATCCCCCAGGCGCTGGTCTTGGCGTCCAGCACCTGCTGGATCTCCTTGCCGAGCCGGTCGCGGTTGGAAAGCATGTCGGCCAGCTCGTGCTTGCCGATCGCGTCCCGCAGCCCGGTCTGGGCGGAGAGCGAGACCGCGGCGTGGAAGTCCTCGACCTCGAGCACCGATTTCTCCGCGTCCCACACCATCCAGAAGGCGATAGCGTCGACGTTGACGGGGACGGTGTCCCGGGTCAGCGTGGTCTCGGCCCTGAAGTCGGTCACCCGGATCCTCTGGTCCACGTAGTTGGAGACCTTGTCGATCACCGGGATCACGCCGAACAGCCCCGACCCGCGCAGCCCACGGAAGCGGCCAAAACGCAGGATCACCGCCCGCTCCCACTGGTAGGCCATCTGGACGCTGGGGGCCAGGAGGCCGGCCACCACCACGCTGGCCACCAGCACCTCGCTCTCCGGGCGATGGCGCAGGTAGGCCACGAACGCGGCCACGGTGGTGTAGATGAGGGCGGCCTCCCAGATCTGGCACAGACGCAGCAGGACCCCGAGGGAGAGGGCCACGGACACCATGGTGATGACCGCTTGCAGGTCGAAGGCGTGGACCTGCAGATGGACGACCAGCCCCACCAGGCAGATGGCGAGCAGCACCATGATGTTGAGGGGACCGAAACGGAAGTCGGCTCGGAAGCTCGTGGAGAACCGCTCCAGGGCACCGAGCCCGAACTGATCGCTTCGCGTCGACATGACTGCCATCCCTTCTCAGCGGCTCTTCCGCTGCTCGAGGTTGTCGAGAATGTCGTTCAGGGTGAAGCCGTGGGACGAGGCCCGTGACAGCAGCTCCTGGCAGATCTGGTCCAGGATCCGGCGCCGCTCGACGTCGTCCTGTTGCACCCTGAGCTGACCCACGAACGTCCCGGATCCGAGCTGCGTCTCCACCAGTCCGGTCAGCTCCAGCTCGGTGTAGGCGCGGCTCACCGTGTTGGGATTGACCGACAGGTCGACCGCGAGCTGCCGGACCGTCGGCAGACGGTCCCCCGGCTCGAGCTGGCCGGTGGCGATCGAGCTCTTCACCTGGTCGATGATCTGACGGTAGAAAGGGACCCCGCTCTTGAGGTCCAGCAGGATCTTGATCGCCACCCCTCGTCCCCCTTCACCATTGCACTAGTGATCCCATTTACTAGTGTCATGGTGAATTAGTACAATCGGCAGCCAGGATTGTCAAGCGGTTTCGGACGGGTAGAAGGCCCGCGATGGCGCGGTCCAGCCAGGCGATGGCGACTAACTAATTGAGGCTCAGGTACTTATTTCACGGAGTCGGGGGCGTCGAGCCCCGCATCCTGCCCGCGGTCAGTGCTTGCGGAAGAGCGTGATGACCATCGAGACCAGGGCCTCCGGGCCTTCCGGCCCCTTGACCACGAACGCGTCAGCCCCGTGGATGGTCCGGGCTTCCTGCTCGGAGTGGATGGCGGTCCGGGTGTAGAGCAGTATCGGGATGTTGATCCACTCGATGGTGGCCCGGACCATGTCGATCATGTCCTTGCCGGTCCGGGCGCCCTTGAGGTCCAGCTCGAGCACCAGCACGTCCGGCTTCTGCTCGGAGATGGCGGCGATGGCCTGGTCCACCGTGTCCATCGCGCGCACCGGGATCTCGACCGCCTGCAGCGCCTTCTCCGCCGCTTCGCGAGTCGCCGTGTCGTCGTCCAGCAGCAGCACCGTCTTCTGCTGGCGGAGGCGTGGCGTGGCCGGCGGCAGGACGGCGAAGTCGCCCTCCTCGGTCGACCCCTCCTCCCCCTCGGCGGACGCCGTCCCCGCCGTCGGCGTGAGCCGGGAGTCGAGGATGGCCAGGATCTGCTTCTGGGTCTGGTAGAGGGCGAACATCAGCTCGGCCACCGTCGATGACGCCGTGGGATCGGTGGGCGCGGTTGCCGACTCCTCCCGAGGGGTCGGCGCCGCTGCGACCGGTGGCGGGGCCGGGGCGGCGACGGGAGGAGGCGCAGGCGCCGCCTCTCTGGCCGGCAACGGCGGCGGCTCGATCGTCATCGTGGGCGGGGGCGGGGGCGGGGGCGGGGGCGGAGGCGTGGCCTGGCCCTGCGCCTGCGCCTGGGCCTGGGCTTGAGCCATCACCGCCTTCAGCTTCGTGGTGACCGACTGGGTCCCCGAGGCGGGCTGGACTGGACGGCTCCTGAGGCGCGTCCCGCAGCCGGGACAAGCGAAGAAGCTCCCTGGCTCCACATCGACGTCGAAGGCGATATGGCACTTCGGGCACTTACCTCGGGCGCGTGGCATGTTCCGTTGCTCCTCCCTCACCAGATTGGTGCACCTCGACGGTGGCGTGGACGATACCCAGCCTGTCCGGTATCAGGCCGCGATAGTGATCGGGGCACTTGGGGGCCCGCGAGACCACACACAAAGAAGCCGCGAAGCGCCGGGGACCGATGGCCCAGACGTGCAGGTCGGTGACCCGATCTCCCTCGGGCGCCTCGATCGCCTCTCTCAGCCGCTGTGGCACGTCGCCGGAGGCCTGGTGATCGAGCAGGACGTGCCCGGTCTCCCGGGCCAGGCCGAACCCCCACCGGGCCACCAGCAACGATCCCGCTAGACCGGTCGCCGGGTCGAGCCAGGTGGCCCCCCAGATCCGGCCGGCGGCGAGGGCGACGATGGCCATCACGCTGGTCAGCGCGTCGGCCACGACGTGGAGGCTCGCGGCCCGGAGGTTGTGGTCGTGGCTCCGGTAGCCGTCACCGGCGTGGCCGCCAGCGAGGATGAAGAAGCTCACCACGTTCACCAGAAGGCCCACGCCGGCCACGACGATGGCGTGCACGAACGCGATCTCCACGGGATGGACCAGGCGCTCCAGGCTCTCCCAGGCCATCAGCAGCGAGAACCCGCCGAGCAGAAGCGCGCTCGTGAACCCGCCCAACGCGTTCACCTTGCCGGTGCCGAAGCTGAAGCGGGGGTCGTTGGCGCGGCGACGCGCGTAGACGTAGGCCGCCACCGCGATGCCGAGGGCGGCCCCGTGGGAGGCCATGTGCAGGCCGTCGGCCAGGAGGGCCATCGACCCGTAGGCCAGGCCGGCCACCACCTCGGCCACCATCATGACCCCGGTCAGCGCCACCACGGCGATGGTGCGCGGCTCCCCCGCCTGCACCTGGTCCTGTCCGAAGGTGTGGTCGTGTGACCTCATGGCTCCGCCGGACGATCGACCCCCAGCCCCCTCAGCACCCGGTCCGCCAGCGGGCCAGCCTCCGCGACACAGGAGTTGATGGCCACGCCGCGAAAGGCGTTGCCGGCAAGGTATAGCCCCGCACGCCGCGAGATCAAGTCGTCGAGGCGCAGAAGCCGGTCCAGGTGCCCCACCGTGTACTGGGGGATCCCGATCGGATGCCGGAAGAGGTGTGTGAAGCACGGCGCGACGCGAAGCCCCATGGTCGTAGCCAGCTCACGGCGTGTCGTCTCGACCAGCTCGTCGTCCCCGACCTCGATCGCGGCCGGGTCGTGGGCCCCACCCACCATCACCCGGATCAGGGCCCGCCCCGTCGGCGCCCGCCCGGGATAGATGCTCGAGTCCCACAGCGCCCCCAGCAGGCGCGGCCCCTCCCCACGCGGGACCAGGAACCCGAAGCCGTCCAGCGGCCGCTCCAGCCGGTCCTCCTGGTAGCCCAGACACACCACGACGAGGGGCGCCGCCCTGATCTCGCCGAGCGTCACCGCCATCTCCGGCTCGGTCGCCTTCAGGATCCCGGCGCTGGCGGGCGCCCCCCCGGCCAGCACCACCGCATCGGCCTCGAGCGCGTCGGCGCCCGACAAGCGGAGGCGATAGCGGCCGTTCCGAGCCTCCAGGGTGGTGACCTCGGCCTCGAGGCGCAGGCGCGACCCGAGCCGCGCGGCGAGGGCCTGCACCAGCTCCTCGGTCCCCTCCCGGAACGAGGTGAGGCGGCCCACCGGCGAGCCGATCCCTTCCCCTCGGCGTGCTCGCCCCGCGCGCCTCTTGGCGAGGAGAGCGCGGAACAGCCCCCCATGGTCGGTCTCCATCTGCCACATCTTGGGAAAGCAGGCCCGCAGCGAGAGCCGCCGGGCATCGCCCCCGAAGACGCCCGAGACCATGGAGTCGATCAGGACGTCGGCCGCCTCCTGCCCGATGCGCCGGCTGGCGAAGGCGTGGATGGTCTCGTCGCCGGCTGGTCGGCGGCTGGCGAAGGGCTCCATCAGGACCCGCAGCTTGGCGGGCCAGGAGAGGAGGCCGCTCCCCAAGAAGGCCAGCGGGCCGCCGGGAAGCGCGTGCAGGCGGCCGCGGCGAAAGATGAAGCGTCGCCGGGCGCGGTCGTCGCTGACCTGGACCCGTCCTTGGAGCCCCAGCTCCCGGACCAGGTCGAGCGTCTCCTCGACGCTGTCGAGGAAGCCGTTCGGTCCCCACTCGCACAGGAAGCCGTCGATCCTCTGGCTGCGGATGTTGCCGCCGGGCCGGGCCGCCCCCTCCAGCACCACCACCTCGATGTCGCTCCCCCGCCGGGTGAGGGCGTGGGCCACGCTCAGGCCGGCGATCCCGCCGCCGACCACCGCCACCCGCTTCACGCCGGGTCCTCCAGGTGACGCTCCACCAGGCGCGCCAGCGCCTCGATGAAGGTGGGGTGGGTGCCGAGGGCCTCGCAGCGCCGGTAGTCGGTGATGCCGGCCCGGTGCGCCCGCTCGGCGAACAGCATGTCGATCTCGTAGAGGGTCTCGATGTGCTCCGAGACGAAGGAGATCGGGATCACCAGCACCTCGTTCACGCCCTCCCCTCCGAGCCGGTCGAGCATCTCGTCGGTCCCGGGACCGATCCAGCGCACCGGCCCGGTGCGCGATTGGAAGGCGAGCTCGTGCCGGTTGGGCAGGCCCAGGCGGTCGAGCACGCCGCGCCGGGTCTCTTCGGTCTCGGCCACGTAGGGGTCGCCGCGGTCGACGAAACGCTGCGGCAGGCCGTGGGCGCTGAACAGCAGCACCACCCGGTCGCGACGGTCCAGCGGGAAGTCCTCGAGGCCGCGGCGCACCGTGTCGGCCAGGGCCTCCAGGTAGAGCGGGTCGCTCGGGTAGCGATCGATGTGGGTCACCTCGAAGCGGTCCCGGTAGGGCCGCCCTCCGAGCGCCCTCTCGAGCTCGCGCCGGGACGACCCGGTGGTGGCCTGCGAGTACTGCGGGTAGAGGGTCAGAGTCACCAGACGCCGCTGCCCCTCGGCGGCGGCGGCGGCGAGCGCGGCGTGGGTCGAGGGGTGCCAGTAGCGCATGGCGATGTGGACCCTGAACCGCTCGGCCTTCCGGTTGAGCTGCGCCTCCAGGGCGCGCGCCTGCTCCTGGGTCCAGTAGAGCTGCGACGAGCCTCCCCCGATCAGCGCGTAGTTGCGGCGCACCGACGGGCCCCGCAGCTTGGCGATGAGCCAGGCGAACAGCGGCTGGAGCACGGCGCCGAGGGGCAGCTCGATGATCTCCCGATCCGAGAAGAGGCGGCGCAGGAACGGCTCCACCGAGAGAAGGTCCGGAGGCCCCCCGAGGCTGAACAGGACCACCCCGATCGGCTCCCCGGCGGGCGACGGCCCAGGGGCCGGGTCGCCTGGCTGGAGCAGGGAGGTCGCCAGGGGACGGGGACGGCTCCGGGAACCGCCAGGCTTGCGGGGACGCCGCTTGTGCCTTCCCATCGCTCAGATGGTCCGAGAGAAGACCGGCTGATCGCCGGCCTTGGCGCGCAGATAGCGGTCGAAGGTCATGCAGACGTTGCGCACCAGTAGCCGCCCACGTTCGGTGATCTCGATCCGGTCCGGGTGGACCTCCACCAGGCCGTCGCCAACCGGTCCCGGCTCGGCCCCGAGCTCGGCCAGCTCCGGCCCGAAGTAGTCGGCGAAGTCGATCCCGAAACGCCGCTCCACCTCGGCGCGGTCCAGGAAGAAGTTGCACATGAGCTGGGCGATGACGTAGCGCCGGATCTGGTCGTCGGTGGAGAGGATGTAGCCCCGCTCGATCGGGAAACGGCCGGCATCGAGGGCCTGATAGTAGCCGCTCAGCTTCTTGACGTTCTGGGCGAAGGCGGAGGCGACGTCCCCGATCGCCGAGACCCCGACCCCCAGCATGTCAGGGGCGGGCCGGGTGGTGTATCCCATGAAGTTGCGATGGAGGCGCCGGGCGGCGGCCGCACGCGCCAGCTCGTCGCCGGGCAGGGCGAAGTGGTCCATGCCGATCTGCCGGTAGCCGGCCGCCAGGAACCGGTCCCGCGCCTCCAGGAACAGCTCCAGCTTCTGCTTCGGCGGCGGGAGCTGGGCCGGGTCGATGCGCTTCTGGTGGGCCCGGATCCACGGGACGTGGGCGAAGGAGTAGACGGCCACCCGGTCGGGGCGCATGTCGATCACCGTGTCGACGGCCGCCCCGAAGGAGACCCGGGTCTGCAGCGGAAGACCGTAGATCAGGTCGACGTTGATCGACTTGAAGCCGAGCTGCCGGGCTTGATCGGAGAGCTCCCGGGTCTCCGCCACCCCCTGGACGCGGTTGACCGCCTTCTGCACCTCGGGGGTGAAGTCCTGGACGCCCATCGACAGTCGGTTGAAGCCGAGGCCTCCCAGCAGCTCGAGATGCTCGCGCCGAGTCACCCGCGGGTCCACCTCGATCGCCACCTCGCCGTCCGGGTCGACCTCGAAGTAGCGCGTCACCTCCCGGTGCAGCGCCTCCATCTGGGAGGGGTCCAGGTAGGTGGGGGTGCCGCCGCCCCAGTGGTACTGCACCACCCGGCGCCGCTCGCCGAGCTGCCGGGCGAGCAGGGCGATCTCGCGGTGCAGGTAGCCGAGATAACGCCCCGCCACCTCGCGCTTGCGGGTGATCACCACCATGCAGCCGCAGAAATGGCAACGCTCCTCGCAAAACGGCAGGTGCAGGTACAGCGACAGCGGCTGGTCCGGGGCGCGCGCCGCCACCGCCAGCCGCTCGCGGTAGGCCGCCTCGTCGAACGCCTGGCTGAACTCCACCGCGGTCGGGTAGGAGGTGTAGCGGGGGCCGGGGCGGTCGTACTGGCGCAGCAGCTCCAGGCTCACCGAGCGGGCGTCGTCGGCCGGCCGGCGGCCCGCGGTGGCCGAGCTCACGCGCCCTCCAGGCTCGAGAGCGCGCGGACGTACTCCACCAGGGCCTCGGCGTGCTCTGGAGGCGTGGTGGGCAGGATCCCGTGCCCGAGGTTGAAGATGTGGCCGGGCGCGACGGCGGTCGAGCCGGGCTCGCCCCCCAGCTCGAGGGCCCGCGCCTCACGCAGCACCGCGGCCACCCGCTCCCGGATCCGCTCGGGCGGGCCGAGCAGGACGCCGGGATCGAGGTTCCCCTGCACCGCCACCGCATCGCCCAGCCGGCGCCGGGTCTCGTCCAGGCCGACCCGCCAGTCCACACCGACCACGTCGGCGCCGACGGCCGCGCACAGCTCGAGGTACCCGGCCGACTCCCCCGCGTAGTAGAGGGTCGGCGCAGCGCCCTCGAGCGAGGCGACCTGAGACACCGCGTTCAAGACCCTCCACGCGTAAGGCCGGGCGAACTCCTCGTAGTCTCGAGGTCCCAGCATCCCGGCCCAGGTGTCGAACAGCATCACCGCCTGGGCGCCGGCAGCCACCTGCTCCGAGAGGTAGGAGCAGAGGGTGGTCGTGCACTTGCCCAGCAGCTCGTGGGCCAGGTCGGGGGCCGCAAACAGCATCTCCTTGGTGGCGGCGAAGGAGCGCGACCCACCCCCCTCGATCAGATAGGTGGCGACGGTGAACGGGGCGCCGGCGAAGCCGATCAGGGGCACCTGCTCGGGGAGCTCGCGGCGCAGCAGCCCGATCGCCTCCAGCACGAAGCCGGTGGCCTCGGCGGCCTCCGGCGTGCGCAGGGCGGCCACGTCCTCCTCGGTGCGGATCGAGCGCTCCAGGACCGGGGCCGGCTCGAACGCCACATCCACCCCCATCCCCGGCAGGGGGACCAGGATGTCCGAGAAGAGGATGGCGGCGTCGACGCCCAGGCGCCTCACCGGCTGCAGCGTGATCTCGCAGGCCAGCTCCGGGGTGCGGCAGGCGGTGAGGAAGTCGTGCTTCTCGCGCAGCGCGCGATACTCGGGGAGGTAGCGGCCCGCCTGGCGCATGATCCACACAGGGGTCCGCTCGACCGGCTGACGGCGGCAGGCGCGCAGGAACAGCGGCTCCCGAGGATGCTGGGGGTTGGCGGCGGGCAGGCCGGTCACCGATACCCTC
Source organism: uncultured Acidobacteriota bacterium (assembly GCA_964574335.1). GTDB lineage: Bacteria > Acidobacteriota > Vicinamibacteria > Fen-336 > Fen-336 > CAZNNH01. Next base: position 58,121 of record CAZNNH010000008.1, read on the forward strand.
AGCCCAGCCGCCGCGCCAGCTGCTTGGCGAAGTAGGTCAGGATGATGTCGGCGCCGGCCCGCCGGATCGAGAGGAGCGCCTCGAGGGCCACCCGCTCCTCGTCGAGCCAACCCCTCTCGCCGGCGGCCTTGATCATCGAGTACTCGCCGGAGACGCTGTACGCCGCCACCGGCACGTCGAAGCGCTCCCTCACCCGCCAGATCACGTCCAGGTAAGAGAGCGCCGGCTTGACCATCACCACGTCGGCGCCCTCGGCGATGTCGGCCTCGACCTCGCGGAGCGCCTCACGGGCGTTGCCCGGGTCCATCTGGTAGCCCCGCCGGTCGCCGAAAGCGGGCGCCGACTCGGCCGCCTCCCGGAACGGACCGTAGAAGGCCGACGCGTACTTGGCCGCGTAGGAGACGATCACGACGTCGGAGCGGCCGGCGTCGTCGAGGGCCCGGCGGATCGCCGCCACCCGCCCGTCCATCATGTCGGAGGGGGCCACCACGTCGGCGCCCGCCGTCGCGTAGGCGACGGCGGCCCGGGCCAACAGCGGGAGCGTGCGGTCGTTGTCGACGTGGGTCCGGCCGTCGGGTCCCTGGCGGAGCGGCCCGCAGTGGCCGTGGCTGGTGTACTCGCACATGCAGACGTCGGCCCACAGCGACAGCTCGGGGAGCTCGGCGCGGATCGCCCGCAGCGCCCGCGGCACCACGCCGCCCTCGGCGTAGGCGCCGGTGCCCTCCGGGTCCTTGCTGGCGGGGATGCCGAACAGGATCACCCCCGGCACGCCGACCTGCCACAGCTCCCGGCACTCGTCGACCACCCGGTCCACGCTCATCTGGGCGCACCCCGGCATGGCCGAGATCGGCCGCGTCACGCCTTCGCCTTCGCAGACGAAAAGCGGGGCGATCAGGTCGTCGGGTCTGAGCGACGTCTCGCGTACGAGCCGGCGCAGCGTCTCGTTGCGCCGCAGGCGGCGGGGGCGGTGAGTGGGGAAGCTCATGGCCGGACTCCTCGCTTCAGGCTCGCTCCTCGGGGCTCGGGAGGCTGATGGTGTCACGTCCAGAGGCGGCGCGCACGCCCTCCAGGATCCGGTCGGCCCCCTCGGCGATGAGCCGATTGGCCAGAGACTCGCCGAGGTGACGGGCATCGTTCCTGGAGACGACCTCGGCCGTCTCTTCCCCGCTCACGACCTGCTCGCCGTCGAGACCGGCCACCAGCCCCCGCAGCCTCAAGAGGCGTCCCTCCCAGGTGGCCAGGGCGCCAATGGGGACCTGGCATCCGCCTTCCAGCCGGCCGAGCAGGCCACGCTCCGCGGCAGTGGCCAGGTGGGTGGGCCGATGATCGAGGACCTGGAGCCAGGGGCGAGCGCTCGGGGCGACCTCTCGCGCCTCGACGCCGATGGCCCCCTGGCCCACCGCCGGGAGCATCGCCTCCGCGTCGATCGTCTCGGTGATCCGCGAGCCGAGGCCGAGCCGTAGCAGCCCGGCCCGAGCCATCACGACAGCGTCGTAGTCTCCCTGATCCAGCTTCGACAGGCGGGTGGGCACGTTGCCCCGCAGGTCCCGCACGTCCAGGTCGGGGCGCCGGAGAAGGAGCTGCGCCCGACGGCGCAGCGACGAGGTGCCGATCCGGGCACCCTCCGGCAGCTCGTCGAGCCGATGGCCGGCCGGGCAGACCAGGGCGTCGCTCGGATCCTCGCGCTCCAGCACCGCGCCGAGCCCCAGGCCCCGTGGTACCTGGGTGGGAAGGTCCTTGAGGCTGTGGACGGCGACGTCGATGGCGCCTTCGAGCAGGCGCTCCTCCAGCTCCTTGGTGAACAGCCCCTTGTCTCCAATCTTGGCCAGGGGCGTGTCCAGGATCCGGTCGCCGGTGGTGTGCACCACCACCCGCTCGGCGGCGAGGCCGGCCCCGGCCAGCAGCTCGATCACCCGGTCCGCCTGCCAGAGCGCGAGCCGGCTGCCCCGGGTGCCGACCCGTAGCGGCGTCTCAGTCGCCATGCTCCGCCTCGGTGTCGGCCCCGTCGGCGACGCCGCTCAGCCCGAAGAGCTCGCGCACCGCATCCAGGCGGTCCAGGCCCTGCTCGGTGCCGAGGTCGATCTCCTTGATCAGCGTGGTGGGGCGGTGCAGCAGCTTGTTGATCAGGGCCTTGGTGAGCCGCTCCACCCGCTCCTGCTCCGGGGCCGAGAAATGGCGCAGGCTCTTGCTCACCTCCTCTCTCCGCACCCGTTCGTACTGCTCGCGCAGCGCCCGCACCACCGGGGCGGCCCCCAGCCCGTTGAGCCAAGCGAAAAACCGGTCGACCTCTTCCTCGACGATCGCCTCCACCCTCGGCACCTCGCCCTGGCGACGGGCCAGGTTGCCATCGACGATGGTGCGCAGCGCGTCGATCGGGTAGAGGAAGACGTTGTCGCGGCGCCCGGCCGCCTCCTCGATGTCCCGGGGGATGGCCAGGTCGACCAGCAGCAGCGGCCGCCTCGGCCGCTCGGCCATCACCGCCTGGACCATCGCGTCGGAGATGATGGGCTCCGCCGATCGCGTCGCGCACAGGACCACGTCGGCCTGAGGCAGGGCCTCCGAAAGCCCGGCCAACGGGAGCACCTGGGCGGAAAGCTCCTGGGCCACCTTCTGCGCCCGCTCCAGGGAGCGGTTGGCGATCAGCAACGCCGCCGGATGCTGCTCGGAAAAGTGGCGGGCCGCCAGGCTGCCGGTCTCGCCGGCGCCCACCACCAGCACTCGCCGTCCGTCGAGCTGACCAAAGACCTTGATGGCCAGGGACACCGCCGCCGAGGCCACCGACACGCTGCCGGCCCCGATCTCGGTCTCGGCCCGCGACCGCTTGCCGGCGTGGATCGCCGCCGCCAGCAGGCGCTCGAGCAGCAGACCGGCGGTCCCCGACTCCAGGGCCATCGCGTAGGCGGCCTTGACCTGGCCCAGGATCTGCATCTCGCCGAGCACCATCGAGTCGATCCCGCTCGTCACCCGCAGGAGCTGGCGCACCGCCTCGCGGCGCCTCAGCAGATAGCGATGATCCCCGGGGGCCAGCAGGTCGGCCCCTTTCGCCGCCATCAACCGGGAGCGGATCTCCTGCTCGCCCGCTTCCGGGTCGGGGGCCAGGGCGTACACCTCGGTGCGGTTGCAGGTGGAGAGGATCATCGCCTCTTTGACCGCGGGAGAGGCGCCCAGCGCGCCCAGGGCGTGGTGGGTCTCCTCGGGCGTGAACGAAAGCCGCTCGCGCAGATCAACCGGCGCGGTACGGTGGTTCACCCCGAGAAGCAGCAGCTCCAAGTGGGCCTCACTTGAACACGACGTGGAACGAGTCCGGCCACAGCCGGGCCACCACCGCCGCGATCACCAGCAGCACGAAGGCCAGAAGCGACGCGCCGATGGTCCGCCGCGGGCTGAGCCGCAGGCCGCGGTCCAGGAACAGGACCGCCGCATAGACGAGGAAGACCGCGACCGTCAGCAGGAACTTGGGGTCGGAGCGGAACTTCGGGAACTCCGACTGGGCCCAGATGCTGCCGTTGACGATGGTCAGCGCCAAGAACACCACCCCCACGGTGACCGCGCGCTGGCTCATCCGGTGGAGCGTCTCCAGGGGCGGCAGGCGCTGGTAGATCAAGCCGAAGCGGCTGGCCTTGAGCTCGTGGTAGAGCATCAGGAAGAGCACGCCGTAGACCGCCGAGACGGCAAAGGCGGCGTAGCCGATCACCGCGCTGATGGTGTGGGCCACGAACAGCGGGCTCTTGAGCACGTCCGGGAAGGTCCTGGAACCCTGGATGAACGCCGAGGAAAGGAGCTGGAGCAGCAGCGGAAGCGAGACCACGAAAAGCCCCGTCTCGAGCACCTTGGTGCGCCGCTCCACCCACAGGTAGGTGAGGGAGACGGCGAACGCGACCGAGCTCAGCACCTCGGGCGGGGTGGCCAGCGGCACGTGCCCGAACCGCAGGGTGAGCGCCAGCAGGAAGAGGGCGTGCACCGACACCGCCCCGTTCATCAGCCGGCGGGCGCCGCAGGCGGCCAGCGGGTCCCGCTTGAAAAAGTCCAGCGCGTACGCGGCCACCGCCAGCGCGTACAGGGTCGGAAGCACGGTGCCGAGGAGCTTGATCGCTGAGTCCAATCTTCTCTACTCCCGGAGGGGCCTACGGCCGCAGGCCGTTCGAAGGGTCGGCGGGCGGTGTCCCCGGCCGGCGGGACGCCTCGGCTGGGCCCGATGCCGGCGGGTCCTAGGGCATCGAGCGCCGCGGCCATCGGGACGCCCTCCCGTTCTCGGCGCCTTCACCGGTGCGGTCAGCGACACGTTCCGCCGTGAGTCTGCCGAGCCACCCCCACCAAGTCATCGTAGCGCAACCCGCAGGCGGTGTCGCCCTGGGCCGCGATCCGCGGCCCCAAGCGCCCGCGGGCGCCAAGACGGCCGCGATGACCGGGTCTGGATCAGGCCGTCCCTGGCTTCGCCACCTCGACCCGCAGGTCCGGGATGCCCGCGAAGTCGCGGGCGTTGCGAGTCAGGAGCACGGCCCCGTGGGCAGCCGCAGTCACGCCGATCGCCACATCGGCGGCGCGCTTGCGAGGCGATCCGAGACGGCGGAAGGCCTCGGCCGCCAGCCCGGCGGTCCGCTCCGAGAAGACCACCACGCCGTCCTCGCCCAGCAACGAGCGAGCCACCGCGAGCTGCTCGGGGGTACGGGGCCCGCGAGAGAACTCGTACCACGCGATGGCGCTCATCTGGAGCGTGGCGTCGGAGTCGGCCAGGGAGTGAAGCCGCCGTCGCTCCGGTCCGGTGGCCGAGAGCGCGTAGATCAGGAAGTCGGTATCGAGGTGATAGCGCATCAGAAGCCCTGGTCTTCGGCCTTGAGCCGTTTCACCTCGGCGAGAGGATCGTTGTCTTTGAAGAGGTCCTCCAGCCGGCGCAGGGTCCGGACCCGCTCCCTTCGCCGCTCCCGAGACGGCCCAAGCTCCGCGTCGCGCTGCCGGATCAGCGCCCGGCGGGTGGCCTCGGAGAGAGAGCAGCCGTACTTGTGGGCGAGCTGCCGAGCCGCCTCCCGTGCCTTCTCGTCGAGGACCAGCGTGGTTCGTGACGCCACAACTTATGCATAGCATGGTTATGGCAGTGCTGCAACGTGATCCCGGGGCCGCGGCCCAGCCGCTTTGTCACACCTGTAGGCTCACCCACGGTCTACAATGCCGGCGTGGCCGGCCTCCCCACCCCGACTGTCATCGCCGCCGCTCTCCGCTCCCAGGTGATCGGGCAGGAGGAGGCGATCCGCGAGATCTCGGTGGCGCTGGCCAAGAAGCTGGCCGGGCTCAACGTCGGCAACGTGCTGCTGATCGGCTCCTCGGGCTCCGGCAAGACCACGCTGATGCACGCGGTGGAAGGCTACCTGGCCTCGAACCCGGCCCTGGCTTCCCGCTCCACGGTGGTGCGGGTCCACGCCAACATCCTCGGGGAGGAGGCCGAGCGGGGGCACCCCGCCGAGAAGCTGCTCCGGCGCCTCCTGGACCGGGCTCGCCAGCAGCTCGGCCCGGACGCCCCCGCCGAGCGCCTGCTCGACCGGACCGCCCATGGCCTGGTCTTCATCGACGAGGTGGACAAGATCCGGGCGGTGGTGGGCTCCCGCCCCAGCGTGGCCGGGATCCGCGCCCAGGAAGCGCTGCTGACCCTGATCGAGAACGAGTCGGTCCCGTTCACGCTGCCGGAGTGGGCGGGCGGCGGCACCGTCAACCTCGACTCGCGCTCCCTGCTCTTCGTCTGCGCCGGCGCCTTCGAAGGGCTCTACGACGCGGTGCTCCACCGGGTCACGGAGGGGCGCGACAAGGGAGCCCTGAAGCCGGTGACGGTGGTCGACGACGACGGCCGGGCTCGCGAGGAGCTCCCCTTCTCGCTCGGCGAGTGGCTCAAGAGCGAGGACCTCTTCGAGTACGGTGTCACGCCCCAGTTCCTCTCCCGCTTCGACGCGGTGATCCTGCTGCAGCCGCTCGGCCAGGACGAGCTGCTGCGGATCTTCAAAGAAGGCGAGGACTCGGGACTGCGCCAGTCACAGCGCTACTTCGCCGCCTTCCGGCTGAGCCTCGAGGTCACCGACGGAGCCGCGCGACGGATCGCGCAGGCGGCGGCCCGCCAGCCGCGGCTCGGCGCCCGGGCCCTGAAGGAGGTCTTCCGGCGCATCGTCAGGCCGCTCGAGTTCGACCCCCGCGCCCAGGCCGGACCCGACGGCGTGGTCCGGATCGACGTGCCGCAGGTGGCCGAGGCGCTGGCCCGAGACCGCAAGGAGCTCTCGGGGACCTCCGAGGTCTCGGGCTGGCTTCCGCCGCCTTCCTAGCTTCAGCTACGGAACGCTATCCGCGGTAGCGCGCGTCGCCGAAGCCGAGGATCGGGTAGAAGACGAACGGCAGCACGATCATCCCGACCGCGAAGCCGGCGCCCTTCCCGAACTTGTCGGCCAGCGCCAGCGTCACCAGGATCGCCGCCACGAAGTTCACGAACGGGATCAGGAAGAGGATGAACCACCAGAGCGGCTTGTCCACGATCTTGAGCAGCACCACCAGGTTGTAGATCGGGACGATCGCCGCCCAGCCCGGCTCTCCGGCCTTGGCGAACACCTTCCAGGCGGCCACCAGCATCAGCAGGGCGACGGCCAGCCAGATCAGGAACAAGCCCATCCCGACGACGCCGGCGATCGCGCCGGTGCCGTCGCCACCACCGTACTCCTGAAACGCCAGCGCGACCAGTAGACTCTGCACGCGTCACCCCCCGGAGCTCGCGGCCCCTTGTCGTTTGTCTGTGGACGGAATCCAAGCATTCTGGCGCGCCGCGTTTGCGAACGCAACCGGAAAGTCGCAACGGGTGGGGCCGTCTCACCTGGCCGGCAGGGCCACCTGTCGCCCTGGCGCTTTTCGCAGATCCCCCCGCCGAACGTATAGTAACGGCAGCATGCGACACAGGTCCCGAGAGCCGACCCCAGGCTGGCCCTCCGCCGGTCGTCGCGAGGTCACTCCATCGAGCGGAGACCGATGAACGCACCAAAAGCAGACCAGCCACCCGGGGCACGATACGGGGGCTCGAGCTGGCTTTCCCTGGCGGAGCGGGCGGTGCTGAGCTGCGCCTTCGCCGCCACCCTGGCCGGCACGCTCCTGACCGCACGCTCCCACCTCGTCCCCTACCAGACGCCGCTCAGCTTCGGTCTGGTCTTCTGGTTCTGGCTCTTCGTGCTCTACTCGGCGATCGTCTGGCCGGCGGCAGGCCTCCTCCGCCTGCTCGGTAGCCTGCTGGGGGGACGCGTTCCGGTGGCCCGGCTCTTCGCCGCCTGGGCCGTGGCGGCGGCGTCCTTCACCTTCCTGGCGGTGACGTTGTCGCTCAACTGGCGGGCGGGACGGGACCTGTTCGGCCTCGAGGGGCCGGAGCGGTTCGAGTGGCTGCTCCCGGTCGCCAGCGCCGCTGCCGTCCTCGGCCTGCTGGCCGAGGTCGTCCCCCTGCGTCGGCGCTGGCCCAGCCGGCTGCTGGCGTTGTTGGCCGTCGGCTCGGGCATCGCAGCACTGTGGCCGGCCACGCCACCGGCGCAGGAGCGGCCGATGCTGGCGGGCGCCCTGACCGGCCAGCGGTTCCTGCTGGTCGGCCTGGATGCCGCCGACTGGTCGCTCGCCGACCGCCTCATCGAACGCGGTGAGCTTCCGGTGCTGGCCGACCTCAAGCGTCGCGGCGCCTGGGGACCGCTCGGCACCCTGCGGCCGACCCAGTCCCCCGAGATCTGGACCACGATCTTCACCGGTTGGCCGCCGTGGCGGCACGGCATCATCGGCTTCACCCGCCCCCGCATCGCCGGCGTCCTCGAGGTGCTGCCCCGGTTCCGGCAGCAGCGCGGCACCGGCTTCGAGACGCTTCAGGCCGAGCTGCAGCGCCGCCTGGTGATCCACGAGGTTCCCGTCAACAGCGACATGCGCCGCTTCCCCGCCTACTGGAACATCGCCTCGGCCTACGCCTCGCCGACCAACGTCGTCACCATCTGGCCCACCTGGCCGGCCGAGGAGATCACCGGAGCGTTGGTGACCGAGCGGGCCGTGCTCTGGCCGCCGAGCCGTGACCGGCAGCCCCCGCCGCGGCTGACGTATCCCGAGTCGCTGTTCGGGGAGATCGCTCACCTGGTGCTCCAGACCGACGACCTGGACCCCGAGCTGGCACGACGCTACATGGACGTCACCCTCGACGAGCTGGCCGAGATCCGGGCGCGGCCCCAGAGCGGCCCGTGGGACACCTTCCACCAGTGGGACCGGTTCGTGGCCCGACACCAGACGGCCGAGGGAATCACCCTCCACCTGCTTCGCACCCGGATGGGACGCGACGGCCGGCCCGCCGACACCGTGGTCTGGTTCGACCTCGTGGACAAGCTCTGCCACACCGCCCTCCGCTGCTCGGAGCTGGTGGACGAGCCGGTCTGCGAGCCCGAGGAGCAGCGCCGGCTCTCACGGGTGGTGAGCGAGGCATACCGCGCCGCCGACGCCACGCTGGGAAGGCTGGTCGAGGCCTTCGGGGACGGCAACGTGATCGTGGTCTCGGACCACGGCTTCGGGCGCGACCCGCAGGCGGGGGCCACTGCCTACACCCACCGTCTTGGCCCGCCCGGCATCTTCGTGGCGGCCGGGCCCGCCTTCCACAGCACCCGGGTCGAAGGTCTGACGGTCTACGAGGTGCTGCCGACCTTGCTCCGGCTGAAGGGCTTCGCCCTGGCCAGGGACCTGCCGGGCCGGGTCCCCGACCCGGCGTTCCGTCCGGCGTTCCTGGCCGGAAGCCCGGTGGTCTGGATCCCGAGCTACGGGCGGCGCGGGGTGCTCCAGCCGGCCAGCGCCGAGACGGCCAAGGACGAGCAGGTCATGGAGGAGCTCCGCGGCATCGGCTACATCGAGTAGCCTGCCAGCGGACGGAAGGAGCGCCCCTCTCGAGGGGACAGGAGCCGCCATGGACGACCCCACCGCGTTGAGCCCCCACCGGCTGGTACGGGCCCTCGGCAAGCCAGCCCGGGACTTCACCAAGCGCGACATCATCCGCTTCGTCGAGGAGAACGACGTCAGGATGCTCAACTTCCGCTACGTGGCCGGGGACGGGCGCCTGAAGAAGCTCAACTTCGTCATCAACAGCCGCTCCCACCTGGACCGGATCCTCACCGCCGGCGAGCGGGTGGACGGGTCCAACCTCTTCTCCTTCGTCCCCGCCGACTCGAGCGACCTCTACGTGGTGCCCCGCTACCGCACCGCCTTCGTCAACCCCTTCGCCGACGTTCCCACCGTGGACCTGATCTGCTCCTTCTACGACGAGCGGGGGCTGCCTCTGGAGAGCGCTCCCGAACGCGTCGTGAGCAAGGCCCAGGACATCCTGCGCCAGCGTACCGGCCTGACCATGGAGGCCCTGGGCGAGTTGGAGTACTACCTCTTCTCGGAGGTCGACCGCATCTACCCGATCGTGGAGCAGAAGGGCTACCACGAGTCGCACCCGTTCTCGAAGTGGGGCCTGGTGCGGCGCGAGGCGATGAAGCACATCGCCGAGATGGGGGGGCAGATCAAGTACGGCCACGCCGAGGTGGGCAACATCCTCCACCAAGACCGGGAGATGGTCCAGCAGGAGATCGAGCTCCTGCCCGAGCCGATCGAGGACGCGGCCGACCAACTGGTGAAGGCCAAGTGGGTGCTGCGCGAGGTGGCCTACAAGGCGGGCCTGGAGGTGACCTTCGCCCCGAAGATCACCGTCGGCCACGCCGGCAGCGGCCTGCACGTCCACTCCCGCCTGATGCGGGACGGCGTGAACGTGATGGCCGACCAGCAAGGTCTCACCGAGACGGCCAGAAGGCTGATCGCCGGTCTGCTGACGAGCGCGGAGTCGCTGACCGCCTTCTCCAACACGGTCCCCACCTCGTTCCTGCGCCTGGTGCCCCACCAGGAGGCCCCCACCAGCATCTGCTGGGGCGACCGGAACCGCTCGGTGCTGGTACGGGTGCCGCTGAGCTGGATCGGCGTGGGCGACCGGATGGTGCGGGACGCCAACCCCCTCGAGCCGCCGGAGGACGTCGGGCCAGTCGACTCGAACCAGACCGTGGAGCTACGGAGCCCGGATGGATCGGCCAACGCCCACCTGCTGCTGGCGGGCATGGCGGTCGCCGCCAGGTACGGCCTCGAGCACCCCGACGCCCTCGAGATCGCCGACCGGCTCTACGTGCGCAAGGGCGCCTCAGGGACGACGCCGCTGCGGCAGCTCCCCGCCTCCTGCCACGAGTCCGCCGAGTGCCTGAGGCGGGAGCGGGCGCGCTACGAGGAGGGGGGCGTCTTCCCCCCCGGCCTGATCGACTCGATCGCCCGTGACCTCGAGGCCCACGACGACCTGAACCTCAGCGAGAAGCTGTTCGGCGATGCCGACAGCCTGAAGCTCCTGGTCCAGCGCCACCTCCACTGCGGCTGAGGCTAGAAGACGTAGCCGGCCGGGGTCTGGAGCTCGTCGCGTGGCTGGGGGGCTGTCAGCTCGGCGAGGACCCGCCTCGGAGCACGAACAGCGCGGTGGTCGCGTCGGTATTGCCGGGTGAGAGCTCGAGCACCTTCTCGAACATCCGGATCGCCTCTTCGGAGCGACGCCGCCCCTGGCAGATGGTCCCGAGCAGGAGGTGGGCGTGAACGTGCCGGGGGTCCTCGGCGATGACCGACCTGAGGATCTCCTCCGCCCGGTCGAGCCACCGCGGGTTCTTGGCGGTGGCGTGGGCCAGGTACACCTGCATCAGGTGCCTCATCGCCGGCTCGTGCGTGTACGGGATGGCGAACTGGAGGGTCTGGATGGCATCCCAGTAGTGGCGCCCCGAGATGAGCTGGCGCGCGTCCCGCAGCACCCGCTCGGCGGCGGCCCGGTCGAGGTCCACGTCGTCGGTCGGCTCGGCGGGCTTCGGCTGCTGGCTCTCCCTGAGCTTCCGGTCGTAGAAGGCCCGGCTCTCCGGATCGGTCAGCGTGTTGAGCGCGAAGCCGAGGCGGATCACGATCGACTGGGCCGGCCGCTTGAGGTCAGCCAGACCGCTCTGTCCCACCATGTCGGGGTGATAGCGCTTGGCGAGGCGGGCATAGGCGGCCTTGACCTGCTCGGGGCTGGCGTCGGGCGAGAGACCCAGCGCCTCGTAGTGGGAGAGGCTCTTGACCCGCTGGTAGGTCTCGAGCACCGCCGCCCGCACCGACTGGACCTTGGGCTCCGCCGAGGGCGGCGGAGGGCTCGGCGTTCCTGGCTCGGGGCCGGCCGACTCGGCTGCCGGCGATGCCTTGGCGACGGAGGCGGCGGCTGGCTGTGCGCGCGAGGGCGGCGGCGTCTGCATCTGCTGGCCCGGCCCGGTGAGGCGCTCGGGGGCCCGACGGCCGACGAACTTGAGGCCCAGGCGCTTGATCTTGTCGGGACCCACCCACACCATCCGGACCTCGGCCTGGGTCCGGAAGTCGCCGCCGATCTCCTCGATCTCCACCAGGTCCGCCTGGCTCACCGAAGGGGCCTCGGTGAGCACCCGCGCCCCGTGCCGGCCGATGTTGTCGGCGATCGTGATCTCCTTCTTGACCACGTTGCCCGCCGAGTCGAGGAGCTTGAGGAACAGGTTGACGTGCATCTCCCGCCGCGGCTCGCGACGACGTTCCTGTCGCGTCGAGGTCCGGCCCGTCTCCGGCTTCGGTGCCGGGACGGGCGCGGAGGCCGGAACGCCAGCCGACCCCGATGGCGCCGGCTTCGGGGTGGGCTCGGCGGGCGGGGCCACCTGCGGGCGGGCAGGCCGCGCCTCCTGCCGGGGCCGCTCCAGCTCGGCCCCCACCAGCGGGCTCCAGACCGGCCGGGTCTCGGACGACACCTCCGCCTGTCGCCGGGACGGGCCGCGGATCCGGGCCGCCGGCGCCGACAGCGCCTCGGGTATGGGACCCCTGTACCGGAGGGCCGCCGGGAGGTCCGAGGCCGGTGTCTTTGGAGCTCGTGGCGACGACGGCGCGGCCACGGGGGCCGCCGCCTGTGCCCGCTTCGAGGTCGGGACCGAGGACACCGGCGGGAGCAGCGGCTCGCCACACTCCGCACAGGTGGTGGCCGTCTCCGGGTTGTCCTTGAGGCAAGCGGGGCAGTACACGGGGATTCGACGACATGGTAACGCGGACCCGTCTTGGCCGCCATGCCAACAAGGATTGCGGCCGGCCCGAAGCGCGGGTATAAGCGGGCGGTGCGACCCCTGCCCAGACAATCCACGCTGCTGGCGGCCGGAGCCGCCGTTCTCCTCTTCACCGGTTCGGCCGGCGCACAGACCCGCCCCTTGCGGACCGAGCCCGCCACCACCGCCCCCGCCGGCCAGCTCGAGCTCGAGACCGGGATAGAGGCGATCGCAGCCGAGCCCAGCTTCGTGTCCGGCGTCGAGCGGACCCGTTGGGACGGGCCGCTCCTGCGCCTCGTCTACTCACCCGCCGACCGCGTCGAGCTGGACCTCGAGTGGGTGACCTTGGTGGGTGCCGGAGCCGCGGGCGGCGACCCCGCCGTCACCGACTTCGGGGACGTCACGCTGCGCGCCAAGCTCCGGATCGTGGAGGGCAGGGACTCCCGGCCCACGGTGGGCGCCCGGTTCGGGGTGACGCTGCCGGAGACCTCGTACGAGGACGAGGAGTTCCGGCCGCTGGGACTGGGGCCCAACGTCCTCCGCGCCTTCGCGGAGGCGCTGCTCACCCAGCCGGTGGGGCCGGTATGGATCGACCTCAACGCCGGGCTCTACCTCCACGACGAGGTCTCGCGCCCGCACGACCAGCTCGACTTCCTCTCCTACGGTCTGGCGGCGCGCTGGCGGATCCGGCCACGGCTCGACGTGGTGGCCGAGGTGGCGGGCCGGGCCGGCAAGGGCAAGCCGGGCGCCGCGGAGCAATCCGAGCTGCGCGCGGGTGTCCGCTTCTCCCGCGGCCGTCTCGCCTTCGACGCCGCGCTGAGGCGTGGCCTGGCCGGAGGCCAGGGGACGTGGGGGGGGACCCTGGGGCTCACCTGGACGATCCGAAGCGGGACCTGAGACGGGTGCCGAGACCTCGCCGCAGGGCCTGGACCCCGCGCAGCGACAAGGCGGCGAGGGCCCAGGCCGTCACCAGGGGATCGATCAGGTAGTCCCAGAGGTTGCGCGACTCGTACGCCCCCAGGCCCCAGGCCAGGACAGCGAGGCTCACCCACCCGGCTACCGAGGCGACGTCGAGGAGCCAGGCCAGAAGCACGATCGACAGCAGCACCCCCAGCATCCAGGGGTCGCCGAAGCCCAGCCGGTACGGGTCGAGGTAGCCGACCCCCAGCGCCAACGGGTAGAGCAGCAGCCCGGCGGCCCCGACCAGCACCTGGAAGCTGACGGTGTCTCTGGTGGGTCGGGGCCCCAGCCCGCGGAGCCCCCGCACGATACCGTCCGTCAACAGCAGCAGCGACGCGAGGCTCAGCTCGCCGATCACTCCCCGCAGGTAGCCCGCCGCAGGCAACCCTCCGATCGGGACGACGGCGGCGAACCCGGCGGCCACACCCAGCCCCCACAGCCCGCCTCGCCTCAGCCCGGCCCGCCGGCCCGCCACCACCGCCGCCCAGAGAAGCACCAGGGCGCTTCCCGCCAGGCCGAGGAGGTCAGTGGCGCGGGGCATGGGGCGCCCTCGCCAGGCGCTTCTCCAGCCAGGCCTGGTTGAACTGGACGTGCTTGATGTAGGCGCGGTTCCACGTGTAGAGAAGGTGGATGTCGCCGCCCTCGGTCTCGAGCAAGAACGGGTAGGAGAACTCGAAGTGGCACCGCGGCTCCCAGCACATGAAGCGCCGCGACGAGGCCACGAACCGCCGCGCCTCGGCGTCCCCGACGCTCGCGTCCGTCGCCTGGGCCAGCGCCGCCACCGTCCGTGCGTAGCGCACGTCGTCGATCGGCAGGCTCCGTGCCGCCACCTGGTCTTCGAACCGGTGGACGAGGCGAAAACCCGTCCCTTCGTCGTCGGAGACGACCAGCGAGAGCGCGTCACGCTCGACGTCGACGTCGTTGAGCGCCAGGAGCACCCGCCCGCGCGACAGCGCGATGCCAGAGATACCCGCATCCGGGTTCGGAAGCTCGGTTCGCTCCGGGCGGGTCCAGAGACGCCCGCCGTCCCGGGTGCGGCTCAGCATCACCCGTCCCGGTGGCGGCTGTCCGGAAGCCCGCATCAGGGCCAGCGCGGCCAGCGGGGCGGTCGGCACGATGGTGGGCTGCGAGCCCTCGCCCGGCGTGCTCAGGCGCTGCCGGTCGATCACCTTACCGTCGTGGTCGAGACGGAGGATCTCCGAGAAGCCGCTCACCAGGCTCTGGTAGACGGGAAGTCCCAGCGTCCCGTCCTGGTAGAGGAACGGGGCGCCCCTCACCATCGTGTTGAGGTTCAGAAACGGCGAGCCGATCAGCCGCTGCGCCGGCCCCCAGGTGAGACCATCGTCGCTCGAGCGGACGACGCTGACGGTGCTGCCGCCCCACCCTCCCACCGTGACCGTCACGTAGAACAGCCACAGCGTCCCGTCGGCGGCACGCACCGCGGTGGGGTTGCCGACCTTCACCACGTATCGCAGCAGGGCACGCTGGGTGCTTTCGGGTCCCGCCACCGCCCGCGCCTCCCCCCAACCCCCTCGCTCAGGGTCGAAGGCGGCCGAGAGGATCTCCACGTCCTGGGCCCCTTCCTGGCTTCCCGAGAACCAGAAGGCCCGCAGACGACCGTCGCCGAGCTCCACCAGGCACGCCACGTGGGCGTTGACGTCGTGGCGCTTCGACACGAAGCGGCTGGTCAGCCGGGGCTCGGCGCCGCTCGGCGTGGCGACCGCCGGCACGAGAAAGGGCGCCGGTGGAGGCCAGCTCGCCGCCCGGCTGAATCCCACGCCGAACCCGACCGCGGTGAGACTCAGGATCCACGGCCAGGTGGTGTGGCTCCGGGATCGACCGCTCACGGCCGGACCTCGTCCGACACCACCGCCACCTCCCTCACCAGCAGGTGGTCGAGCAGGCGGCCCTCGAGCATCTCGCGGAGCTCCTGCGGGCTTTGGCGCCCCCCCAGGTCGAGACGCTCCCCCAGCAACCGGCAGCCCCTGCATTCCAGCCGCCCGCGGTGCTCACGCGCCACCACCCGCGGGTACCGGAGAAGCAGCGCCTCGAGTGCCGGCTCCGGCAGCCGTGGGTAGCCGTGGACGTTCGCCCCCGGCAGCAGGAAGCGATAACCCTCCTCCTTGCCGATGAAGTCGACGGGGACCCACACGTCGCGGCCCGCCAGGCGTGCCACCACCCCGTCGTCGAAGCGACCCAGGGGGCCGTCCAACGGCCGGACCAGCGAGGAGAAGGAGAGGAATGTCGCGAAGACCGCCAGCAGGAGAAAGGGGCGGGTGCGCGGCGGCGACCAGAAGCCCCACAAGACGACGCCGAGCGCGCCGGCGAGGAGCGCCCAGTGACCGGCCCGGTACGGCCCCGCACCCGGCAGGGCCCTCTGCAGGAGCAGCGAGAGACCCAGCATGGCGGCGAGCACGACACCGGTGAGGGCCAGGGCGACGAGAAACGCGCGCCTCTTCATCCGCTCCCAGAAAAGGGCCAGCAGCAGGGCCACCGCCGGCATCGCCGGCAGCAGGTAACGGCTGGAGCGCTGGCTCGGCAGGCAGAACACGGCGAAGAAGACGACGACCCAGCCCCACAACATCCGCTCGCTGTCGCTCGACTCCCCAGGTCGCCGCAGCCAACCGAGCGAGAGCGCCACCACGAGCGGCAGCAGCAGCCCGGCGTTGGCGAAGAAGCCCAGCGCCAGGGCCGGCACGCTGAAACGACCGAAGAGAAGACCCGCCAGATAGGAGCCCCCCAGGTGGAACTTGCCCAGGTTCTCGCCGAGCACGAACTCGTTCCACACCGCGGCGGGATCGGGATCGAGAAGCGGCCACAGGGCGAAGATCAGAAGCGCGATCAGGACCGTCACCGCGACGCTGCCGACGTCCCGGCCGGCCAGGCGCTCCCCCCGGCTCCGCCGGTGCAGGCGGTGGAGGCACAGGAGGCCGAGACCCACCGGAGCCGCCAGCGCGAAGGACTTGTAGAGCAGACCGATGCCGGTGGCGACTCCGATCAGGGCCGGCACCCGGAATCGGGAGGCGAACCCGGCCGGTCGACCGTAGAGGAGCACGAAGAGCGGCACGAACAGCCAGAACACCTCCGGGGCGTTGGTCAGGAAGGGACGGCCGTAGCGGTAGGTGCTGAAGAACGCCAGGTAGACGAGGGCGGCCCTGAACCCGGTCTCCAGCCCGCCACCGAGCCGGGCGCCGAGCAGCAGCAGCAGCAGGCCGGTGAGCAGGGTGTAGACAACGCTGGGAAGCCGCAGGTGCCACAGGTCGAAGGCGCGCCCGCCGTCGGTGGCCAGGATCCCCTGCCAGAACAGGAGCGGGGGCTTGGTGTTGCGCACGCCGGGCAGCTCGGACCGGAGCGGCAGGAGCCTGCCGCTCTCTGCCGTGAGGCGGGTGATGTGGGTGTAGGGGTACTCGTCGCCGTTTTTGGGGATGTGCAGGCTCGAGAGCCCCTGAAGGTAGGCGGCCACCGCCAGCAGGAGCAGGGCGCCGTAGCCGAATCCCCTCCCCCGTGCCCCCATCAGGGCCCGGGGAGGGCCTCGACTGCGGCCAGGGCATCCACGATCCCCCAGCCGAGGGCGTTGTCGGGAGCCGCGGCGTTGGAGGCGGTGGCGCGCAGCACGCTCAGCACCTGCTCGACGGTGTAGTCCGGGTGGGCCTGGAGGACCAGGGCCACCACGCCCGCCACCAGCGGGCACGAGAACGAGGTCCCGTTGAGGCGCAAGTACTCGTCGGGCGCGGACCAGCCGGCGGTCACCACCAGCCGCCCCTGGGCCATGACGTCGGGCTTGATACGGCCGTCGGCGGTGGGACCCACCGAGCTGAAGAGCGTCCGCTGGCCTTCCGGGCCGACCGCGCCGGCGGCCAGCACCCGCTTGCCGTCGGCGGGGGCCCCGATCGTTCCGTGATCGGGGCTCATCCCCTCGTTGCCGGCCGAGCACACCACCACCACGCCCCGCTCGGCGGCCAGGTCGGCGGCCCGGGTGCTGACGGCGGTCTCCCCGTCCAGGTCTTCGTAGCGGTGGCTCTGAAGGGGATCGTCGTAGTCGAAATAGCTCAGGGACGAGCTGATGACGTCCGCGCCCAGGGCCTCGACCCACTCGGCGGCGGCGGCCCAGTTGTCCTCCTCGACCGGCGTCTCGCTCTGGGTGTCCTCGGTCTTGGCCAGGATGAAGCTGGCGCCGTAGGCCGGTCCCACCAGCCGCCCCTCCCGGTAGCCGCCCAGCACCGAAAGCGTGGCCGTGCCATGGCTGCCCTCGCCCCGGTCGTCCCCGTCGGCGACGTCGTCGTCGTGGTTGACGAAGTCGTGGGTCGCCAGGACCTGGGTGGTCGCAAAGGCCTCGTGGGCCAGGTTGGAGAAGCCGGTGTCGAAGACCGCGACCACCACCCCCTCACCGTGGAGGCCCAGGTCGTGCAGGATCGGGACCTGGATCTGGGCGAGCTGGCCGAAGGACTCGCCGTAGTCGAGGGTCTGGGGGGCGCTTGGCTTGGGCGCGCGGACCGGCGGGACGTCCGTGGGGCCGGGCCGCGGCTCGGGCGACCTCCGCAGCCGTCGCACCTGCTCGAGGCGCTCGACGAACGGAAGCTCGAGAAGGGCCCGCACCTGGTCCAGGTCGGCCTCGACGCTGATCGCGTTCAGCCACCGGGATCGGTGTCTCACCAGGACGCCCGTCTGCCGCACCGCGGCCACGTACGCAGCATCGAGAGGCAGGTCTTCCACCGTGACCGTGGGCCGCGTCCCGCGGCGGCGCCGACGCTCCAGGGCACGCGGGGTCAGCCCCCGCCGCGCCTCGTCGAGCCGGGCCTCGGCACGGGGGCCCTTGTCACGGAAGAAGACCCAGAGGGCATGGGCGCTGTCCGGCGCCTCGGCCAGCCGGGCCGCGAGCCGGGGCGAGACGGAAGCCGCCGGGGCCCGGGTCGGGGCCGCGGACGCGAGCAGCGTCCCGGAGAGGATCAGCAGCCGGCCGAGGAACACGGGGAGATGGTACCGCCGATGTACGCGGCGCCCGAAGTGATTTCGGTCGCCGCTATCAAGCGGGGGGCTCCCGCCCCCCGGGCCCCCGGGCCCGAACCTGCGGGCTTCCGATGTCGCGTCTAGCCCTTGGCCACGGTCTCGGCCACCAGGTCGCCGACCTGGCTGGTCGAGTAGCCCATCTGCCCGGCCGCCATGCTCTTGAGCTTGGTACCGGTCACCAGCTTGACGGCCGACTCGACGGCGTCCGCCGCCGCCTGCTCGCCCAGGGTCTCGAGCATCATCGCCCCGGCGCACACCGCCGCCAGCGGGTTGATGACCCCCTGGCCGGTGTACTTCGGGGCCGAGCCTCCGATCGGCTCGAACATGCTCACGCCCTCGGGGTTGATGTTGCCTCCGGCGGCCAGCCCCATCCCGCCCTGGGTCATCGCCCCGAGGTCGGTGATGATGTCGCCGAACATGTTGCCGGTGACCAGGACGTCGAACCACTCCGGGCTCTTGACCATCCACATGCAGCAGGCGTCCACGTGGTAGTAGTCGCGTGCCACGTCCGGGTACTCGGCCTGGCCGATCTCGTGGAAGGCCCGCTCCCACAGGTCGTAGACGTAGGTCAGCACGTTGGTCTTGCCGACCAGGGCCAGGGTGTTCTTGTCGCCCTTGCCCCGGGCCTTGCGGCCGTGGGCGCGGGCGTACTCGAAGGCCCACCTCAGGCACCGCTCCACCTGGAAGCGGCTGTAGACCATGGACTGGATCGCCACCTCGTTGGGCGTCCCCTTGAGCGAGACGCCGCCCACGCCGGCGTAGACGTCGCCGGTGTTCTCGCGCACCACCACGTAGTCGATCTGCTCCGGCCCCTTGTCCTTGATCGGCGTCTCGACGCCAGGGTAGAGGCGAACCGGCCGGAGGTTGATGTACTGGTCGAGCTCGAAGCGGGCGTGGAGCAGGATCCCCTTCTCGAGGATGCCCGGCTTGACGTCGGGGTGGCCGATGGCACCCAGCAGGATGGCGTCGAAGCCACGCAGCTCCTGAAGGACGCTGTCGGGCAAGGTCTCGCCGGTCCGCTTGTAGCGCTCGCCGCCGAGGTCGTAGGTGGTCTTGTCGAGCTTGAACCCGAATCGGCCGGCGGCGGCATCCAGGGCCTTCTCGGCCTCTCTGACGACTTCCGGTCCGGTGCCGTCTCCGGGCAGGACGGCAATGCGGTAGGTCTTCATTATTGACTTGCCTCTCGGGTGAAACGGAGCCTGCGGTCAGCTGCCTCGCTCCGGTCGAGCCCTGGATGATACCCGAAGCCGGCCGCGCCTGCACAGGGCCGCCCGGCAGCTTGGCACCGGGAGAGAGGGCGTGAGAGCATGCAGCGACCGTCGAGCCGTTTGCCATCGGGAGGGAGTGGATGGGCGGAGCACTCGAGCCGGCCACCGCCAGGGAGTTCGCGATCGCCCTGCTGATCGGGGCCCTGATCGGCCTGGACCGGGAGCGCAAGAAGGCCAACGACGGCGACGTCGGGATCGGGGGGCTGCGGACGTTCATCCTCTTCGCCCAGGCCGGGGCGCTCTCGGCCTGGCTGGGGCTGAGGCTCGGCACCCCCTGGCTCTTCGTGGCGACCGTCCTCGCGGTCTCCGGGGTGGTGGTCGCCGGCTACCTGGTCCAGGCCCGGGCCAAGCCCCATTCGTACGGCCTGACCACCGAGATCGCCGCCATCGGCACCTGCCTGCTGGGGGGGACCTGCCTGCTCGGCTATCCCGGGCTGGCGGTGGCGCTCGGGATCATCACCTCGGCGACCCTGGCCCTCAAGCAGCCGCTCCACGGGCTGGTGGCCAAGCTCGGGGACGAGGACATCAACGCCGGCCTGAAGCTGCTAGTGGCGAGCTTCGTGGTCCTGCCGCTGCTTCCCAACCACCCCGTCGACCCCTGGCAGGCCATCAACCCCTACGAGCTGTGGCTCCTGGTGGTGCTCATCTCGGGGCTCTCGCTGGTCGGCTACATCACCATCCGCTGGCTCGGCCCCAACAGGGGACTGCTGCTCACTGGGCTCTCCGGCGGCCTGGTCTCGTCGACGGCGGTGACGCTGTCGTTCGCCCGGCGGAGCCACGAGGACCCGGAGGGGCGCATGGTGGGCCCGCTGACCGCCGGGATCCTGATCGCCTGGGCGGTCATGTTCGCCCGCGTGGTGGCGCTGGTCGCCGTGCTCCACCCGCCGCTGGTGGCGTCGCTAGCGGTGCCTTTTGCCGCCATGGGCCTGATGACCCTGGTCTTCGTGGCGGCCCTGCTGCGAGGCTCCCAGAGCCGCCAGGCGGCCGGCGGCTCGCAGGAGGTCCCGCTCCAGAACCCGTTCAGCCTGACCTCGGCCATCAAGTTCGCCCTCTTCTTCGCGGTGGTGCTGCTGGGCGTGAAGGTCGTCCAGCAGGCCTTCCCGGGTCGAGGCACGCTGGCGGTGGCGGCGCTGGCCGGTCTCACCGACGTCGACGCCATCACCCTCGCCATGAGCCGCTTCGCCAGCGCCGGGGGCGACGCCGCCACCGCGGCCGCCGCCATCACCATTGCGGCGCTCTCCAACACCGTCGGGAAGGCCGGCGTGGGGGTGGTGCTGGGCGGCCGCCGGCTGGGCCGGCGCCTCTCGGTGGTGACGGTCGCCATCTTCGTCGCCGGCGGCCTGGCGGTCTGGCTCTTCTGAGCCCTCCCCCCCGGGGACTACTCCTTCCCCCGCCCGGACCGAATCCAGGACTTCCGCTCGCCCGAGATGACGGCCAAGCTCGAGCGGGGCCCGGTGGGGATGCTGACGGTGCTGCCCAGCGGTCCTCCCGCCATGGGGAAGGCCCTGACCGGTCGCACGGTGGCGGCTGGCGCCGGCTTCCTGGCAGTGTTCCGCGTGTCGGGAACGGCCGCCTGCCTGGCCTTCTCCGCCGCCGTGCCCATCGACTCGATCTGGCTGGGTCGGTCGTGGAGCACGACCTTCAAGCACGTCCTCGATGGCCTGGTCTACGCCGTGGTGGCCGGCGCGCTGTTCGGCTGGCTGTGGCCGGCGACCTGAGCCCGCTCGGGAGCCACCGGCAGCCTCACCCGGACCTCGGCGCCGCCCCGCGAGGTGTTACCGGCCTCGATGGCGCCACCGTGGTCCTGCACGATCCTCCAGGCGATGGCCAGCCCCAGGCCGGTGCCGCCCTGGCGCTGCGTGTAGAAAGGCTCGAACACGTTCGGGATGTCCTCTGGCTCGAACCCGGGGCCATCGTCTTCGACTCCGACCCGCACCACAGGCCGCTCGCCGGCGCCCTCGACACGTGCCTCGACCCGCACCGTGCCCAGAGCGGGCGAGTGCTGGATGGCGTTCTCGATGACGTTCTCGAAGACCTGGACCAGTCGGCCGCCGTCGAGGGCGACCTCCGGCAGCCCGCCGGGAGGCAGCCGGCTCGAGAGCGTGACGGACCTCTTCTCGGCCAGCGGCCGGCAGGCCTCGAGGGCGCGGACCAGCACCGGGGCCAGCGGCCCGGGAGCCAGCTCCGGCGAGTGCGGCCGGCCGTAGTCGAGCAGGTCCCGCATCAGGGCCGATAGCCGATCCATCTCGTGCCGCAGCCGACCCAGATAGTCGCCTAGGCCCTCGACGTCTCCCAGGCGGGCCTCCATCACGTCGACGGTGGCCGAGAGCGCGAACAGCGGGTTGCGCACCTCGTGGGCCACCGCCCCCACCAGCGAGCCCATCGCGGCCAGCTTCTCCCGCTCCCTGAGCTGTCCTTCCAGCCGCCTCTTCTCGGTGATGTCGCGCGAGACCCCGAGCACGCTGGTGACCGTGCCCTCCGGACCCAGAAGCGGCACCAGGCAGGTGTCGAGCCACACCTCGCGCTCGCCGAAGGGGGTCACGTTCTCGCTGTGGAACGGCTGGCCCGAGTCGAACACGCGCCTCAGGTTTCCGAGCTGGCGGGCGCTCACCGGCTCCGGAAAGATCTCCGAGAGCGGCCGCCCGATCAGGTCGCCGACGCCGACCCGCAGCCCCTGGGCGCCGTGGCTGTTGACGAACTCGACGCGGCCGTCCCGGCCGACGATGAAGACCATGTCCGGCAGGGCCTCGGCCAGGCCGCGGTAGCGCTGCTCGCTCTGCCGCAGCGCCCGCTCGCCACGACGGCGCTCGGTCACGTTGCGGATCACCGTCACCACCGCCGCCACCCGAGCGCCACGACGGATCGGGATCTTGCGGGTCTCGGTCACCAGGGCGACGCCGGCGATGGTCGTGTCCTCTTCGGAGACCAGGGCCTGTCCGGACTCGAAGACCTGCAGGTACTCCTGCCGGACCGTCTCGGGCAGGAACGGGTAGACCTCGAAGACGGTCTTGCCGATCACTTCGGCCGAGAGACCGAGGCTCGCGTTCCAGCGGACCAGGGCCTGGTTGGCCAGCCCGATCCGGAGCTCACGATCCACCACGTGGATGGCGTCGGCCATCGAGTCGAGGGTGGCGCGGTAGCCGGACTCCGACTCACCCACCGACTCACCCAGGGGACGCGCGTCCAGCTCCCGCTCGATGGCGTCGCGCACCTCGGCCGGCAGGTCGTCCCGCTCGAGAAGCGCTTCGAGACCCATCGGTGCGAGAGATGCTACCACCACCGCGAGACCCGAGGCGCGAGCAACGGCCGGCGATTATGCCGAAGTCGCCCGGCGTGATAGGTTCGGCCTCCGGGGGCCGCCAGAAGCACTCCGATGGAAAAGACAGCGCCCGGCTACACCATCAGCGTCGAGTCCGACCACGTCTTGGTGCGCCACACCGGCGAGCTCAAGGTCCCGGAGCTCGAAGCCTCGCGCCGGGAGGCCGCCCGACTCGCGAATGAAAGGCGCCTCTCCCTGATCCTCGCGGACATCACCGAGGCGACGCCCTCGTGGCTGACGACGTCGGAGGTGTTCCGTCTCTGCTCGAGCCACCATGACGTGCTACCCGCGGGAGCGGCCGTCGCGATCGTGTACCGGCCCGATCAGGCTTCCGACCGGGTGGCTCAGTTCGCCGAGGCGGTCAGCCTGCGCCGCGGGGTGAGGCTGAAGTCCTTCACCGATGTCGGGGCCGCCCAGCGGTGGCTCTCGCAGAGGTAGCTCCTCTGCCGCCTGCGCCCTAGGCCGGCTCCATCGCGGCCGCCCGGGACTCACCCGCCGCCGACGGAGGGGAGCTGGCCGCGAGCTGGTATACACTTACCGCATCTCTGGCGCGTTGGGAGGTGCCACCATGGCCATTTACCGTAGAAAGAACGGTTCGGACACGTGGCACTGGTGCCGTAACTGCTCGCACTGGCCGACTTCCGACTTCGTCCAGAGCAACGGCAGCCCGAGCTCCGGCGAGATCTGCAGCAAGTGCCGCGGGAAGGAGCGAGAGGGAACCTGCCGATCCAGCTAGCGCCCTTCCCGGCTCAGCCCAGCAGACGCGGAGACAGTCATGGCCAAGTACCGCAGGAGAAGAGCCTCCGACCGTTGGCATTCCTGCCGCAACTGCTGGAGATGGCCGACCGAGAACTACGTCGAGTGCAACCACCGACCCGGCGGGGAGTTCTGCCTGGAGTGCCGCCGGCTCGAGCGCGAG
>CAZNNH010000009.1:0-77079 GCA_964574335.1 uncultured Acidobacteriota bacterium
CAAGCGGCATGCCATGCGGGGAGACGCGTTCTTGCCGTGCCTGCGGAGACGTCGGTTCGGGGCGTGGGGGGGCGGCACCAGTGCCCGTGCTCGGTCTTGCGGGTCATACGATGGGCGAACCCTCGGCATTCGATCGAAGGGTGAAGATCTTCAAGGAGCAGGCCAGGCTGAGGGTCTCGCGGCTCCCCGAAGGCGGCGAGGCCGAGGTCTCGCTGAACGGGGCCGCGGCTGGCCGAAGGGAGCTCACGGTCGATGAGTGGCCCGGCAGAAAGCCGCGTTCCCCCGCCCACCGAGTTGCCTAGGACTTGTCGCGGATCTCGACGCCGAGCCCTTCTCTGTCTCCGCGCCGGCGGCGGTCGTACATCGCGCTCGCGTGGCGGCCCTGGCCGATGACCCGATCGATCTGCGACTTGGCCGGCCCGCCGCCAAGCGCCAGCGCCACCCGCGGACGCCGTGCCGGCTCCTCGCCGAAAGCCGCGACGGCCGTCAGCGTGAGCAGCAGGAGCGCGAGCGCGCGACGGGTGGGCCGCCCGTGATGAATCGTCGGATCGGTGGTCAGGGCGGAGGATCCTTCCGGTCGGGACACGAGGTGGCCGAGGATGGTGAGCTCCCCCACTCGCGACCCCGAGGCACGCCTCGATCGTTCGGCTCGTCCGAGCCCAGGCCAATCCCGCTACTTCGCCGGGCTCCGGTCCGGCGGTGTGCGGCACGCAACTTGCTGGGAGGTGGCGGTGGGCATAGACTGCATTCACTCGGCGAAACGAGCCGAGTGGCATCTGCTCAACCGGGCTACCTGCGTGCCTGTCAAGAAGCCAGCGATCGTCTCGGCATTGCCCAAGGCCAAGAGCGGCATCCGCGGCTTGGACGAGATCACGGGCGGAGGCTTGCCCCGCGGGCGCCCCACCCTCGTCTGCGGCAGCGCGGGCGCGGGCAAGACCCTCTTCTCGGTCGAGTTCCTCGTGCGCGGCATCGAGATGGGCGAGCCGGGCGTGTTCATGGCCTTCGAGGAGACGGCCGAGGAGCTGGCCCAGAACGTCGCATCGTTGGGCTTCGATCTCGACCACCTCTCCGCCCGGAAGAAGCTGCTCGTCGACTTCGTGCGCATCGAGCGCGCCGAGATCGAGGAGACGGGGGAGTACGACTTGGAGGGGCTGTTCGTCCGCCTGGACCACGCCATCGACGCCGTCGGCGCCAAGCGGGTCGTGCTCGACACGATCGAGAGCCTTTTCGCGGGCTTGTCGGACGCGACCCTGCTGCGCGCGGAGCTGCGCCGCCTGTTCCGCTGGCTGAAGGCCCGCCGGGTGACGGCCGTGATCACGGCCGAGCGCGGGGTGGGAACCCTGACCCGGCAGGGGCTCGAAGAGTACGTCTCGGACTGCGTGATCCTGCTCGACCACCGTGTCACGGACCAGGTCTCCACGCGCCGGCTGCGGGTCGTGAAGTACCGGGGCTCGGCGCATGGCACGAACGAGTATCCCTTCCTGATCGACGACTGCGGCTTCTCGGTCCTGCCCATCACCTCGCTGGGCCTGCAACACCGGGCGTCCGCCGAGCGGGTGTCCAGCGGCGTACCGCGGCTCGACACCATGCTGGGAGGCGGCTACTTCCGGGGAAGCACCGTCCTCGTCTCGGGGACCGCAGGGTCCGGCAAGACCAGCGTGGCCGCCCGCTTCGTCCACGCCGCCTGCGAGCGCGGGGAGCGCTGCCTGTTCTTCGCCTTCGAGGAATCTCCGCAGCAGCTCGCGCGCAACATGGGCTCGGTCGGCATAGACCTGGCCCGGTGGCAGAAGCGGGGCCTGCTGCGGCTGGAGTCGGCGCGGCCGGCGGTCTACGGGCTGGAGACGCACCTGGCCTTCATGCACAGGACGATCCGCGAGTTCTCGCCGACAGCCGTGCTGGTGGATCCCATCACGGACTTCACCGACTCGCTGGCCGACAACAAGGCCATGCTCACCAGGCTGATCGACTTCCTCAAGATGGAAGGCATCACCGCCGTGTTCACGAGCCTCACCTCGGCCGGGGCGCACGTGGAGCAGTCGGAAGCGGGGGTGTCCTCTCTCATCGATACCTGGATCGTGCTGAGGGACCTGGAACGCGAGGGCCGGCGCCACCGCGCGCTCTGCGTGCTCAAGTCGCGCGGCATGCAACACTCCCACGACATCCGGGAGTTCCGGATCACCAGGCGAGGCATCGACATCGGCGAGGACCAGCCGGAGCTGCCTCACCCGCCGCCGGAGGTCCGGATCCGGAGGCGCCCCGGGATCCGAGCCCGCAAGGGAGCCAGGCGATGACGGCCGCCAAGCGGCCGGGCCCTCGAGCCTCGCGGGCTCGGCGCGAGGACGCGAACCCGCCGGTCGAGGCGGGTCGCAAGTCCATGCTGCGTGCCGTGGCCGCGAGCCTGGAGGCCGCCGAGCGCTGGGAGCTGCGCCTGTACGTGGCCGGACAGACTCCCAGGTCGCTGGCCGCCTTTGCGAACCTGAAGAAGATCTGCGAGACCCACCTGAGGGGCAAGTACCGGATCGAGGTCATCGACCTGCTGGCCAACCCCGAGCTGGCCCGGGCGGACCAGATCGTCGCCATACCCACCCTGGTCCGCAAGCTCCCCCCGCCCGTGAAGCGGATCATCGGCGACCTGTCGAACAAGGGGCGCACCCTGGTCGGCATGGAGCTCGTTGCGGAGCCCTGAGATGACGCAGAAGACGAGCCGGTCGACGCAAGACAGGCCCGAATCGGCGGGGGCCGGCAGGGCGACGGAGCGGTACGTGCTGACACTCTACGTGACAGGCGCCACGGCAGGGTCTCTTCGTGCGATCACCAACATCGAGGCCATCTGCGAGGAGCACCTCAAGGGTCGATACCGGCTGGAGATCGTGGACGTCTACCGGCAGCCGGCGCGGCTGCGCGAGGACCAGGTGGTGGCCCTGCCGACGCTCATCAAGAAGCTCCCGATTCCATTACGCTTCCTGGTCGGCGACCTCTCGAGGACGGAGCAGGTGCTGCAGGGCCTGGGCCTCGTCGCGCGCCCCTCCTAGGAAGCGCGATGCCCGTCAAGGCAGCCCGGCGCTCGCTCGAAAGAGAGAACGAGAGACAGCGCGCCCGGCTGGAGGAGCTGGAGGAGACGCTACGTGCGATCCGTAGCGGCGAGGTGGACGCGCTGGTCGTAGAGACCGCCGGGGAAGACCAGGTCTTCACGCTGAAGAGCGCCGACCAGACCTACCGCCTGATGGTGGAACAGATGCAGATGGGCGCGGCCACCCTGTCCCACGACGGAGCCATTCTCTACAGCAACCCGTTCCTGGCCGCGCTCCTGGACCTGCCCCTGGAGGCGGTGCTGGGCGCGCCGCTCTCGGGCTTCCTGGACGAGCCGGCGGCGGTTTCCCTGGGCACGCTGCTGGGGGCCGCCGAGAGCGGGGTCAGCCGAGGCGAGGTCTCGTTCCGGAGGGGCGGGGTCCGGGTCCCGACCCACGTCTCCATCACCCCGCTGCGCCTCGAGGGGGCGCCGGTCTTCTGCATGGTCGTCACGGACCTGACCGAGCGCGAGCGCCAAGAGGAGGAGCGGGCGCAGCTCGAGCGCGAACACGTGGCGCGGGTCGTGGCGGAGGAGGCGAACAGGGCCGCCCAGCACGAGATCGAGCGACGCAGGCAGGTCGAGGAGTCGCTGCGCCAAACCGAGAAGCAGCGGATCGAGCTCCTGGAGCGCGAGCGATCCGCGCGGATCGAGGCGGAGCGGGCCAACCGGCTGAAGGACGAGTTCCTGGCCACCCTGTCGCACGAGCTGCGCTCGCCGCTCAATGCCATCGTGGCCTGGTCGCACATCCTCAACGACCCGGGCCTGGATCCCGGCACCGAAACGGAGATGATGGATCTGCTGCGCGACCCGGCACCGCCAGGCTCGCGGCCCAATCCATCGATCGTAATGCCCGGGCGCAGGCCGAGCTCGTCGCCGACATCCTGGACGTGTCGCGGATCATCACCGGGAGGTTCCGGATGAGCTTCGGGACGGTGTTGCTGTCCGACGTGATCGAATCGGCAGCGGAGACCGTGCGGCCCGCCGCGTTGGCCAGGAGCATTAAGCTCGACCTGGCCATCGATCCCGAGGCCAGCACCGTTGCGGGCGACGCCAGCCGGCTGCAGCAGGTGATCTGGAACCTGCTGTCCAACGCCACGAAGTTCGCCCCCGAGGGGGGGCGGGTGTTGGTGCGGCTTGCGCAAGCCGGCTCGTGCAGCGAGGTCTCGGTCACGGACGACGGCCCCGGGATCGATCCCGCGTTCCTGCCGCACGTCTTCGACCGCTTCCGGCAGGCCGATTCCTCGAGCACTCGCCGGCACACCGGACTGGGTCTCGGGTTGGCCATCGTGCGGCACCTGGTCGAGCTGCATGGGGGGACCGTCGAGGCGCGCAACCGCGCGGACCGACCGGGCGCGACGTTCATCGTCCGGCTGCCGCGGCGGCCAGGTGCCTCGGCCGACCGTGTCTCAGCCGAGCCGAGCGGGTCCGCCGACGCTCGAGAGGAAGAGGCGCCACCGGCACGCCCGCTCCAAGACCTGAACATCCTGGTCGTGGACGATGAGGATGACAGCCGCGAGGCGATGGTCATCGGCCTGGGCCGCTACGGCGCTCAGGTTGCCGCTGCCGCGTCGGCGAGCGAAGCCCTCGACGCCCTCGTGCGGGAGCGTCCCCAGGTGCTGGTGGCCGACATCGGCATGCCGGGCGAGGACGGCTACGCGCTCCTTCAGAAGGTGCGAGCGCTCCCGGCCGAGCGCGGTGGCGCGACACCGGCCATCGCGCTGACGGGATACGTCTCTCAGCAGGATCGGGCGGCCGCGCTCCGGGCCGGCTTTCAGATGCACGTCCGCAAGCCGGTGACGCCGGCCGAGCTGGCCGCTGCGGTGGCGACGCTGGTAACGCCCGCCCGGCCTGGCGTTCCCTCACGTTGATCTCAACGCCTTTCGCCCGGCGCGATAGGTGCCGGGTCACACGTTCAGCTTTCGATGGTCGTGGCTGACTTCTCGTCGAGCAGGCGGCACGCTTCCAGGATCAGGTACTCCGTCGGCTCGGAGATCGACCCGCCCTCGGCGACGGGCCCCGGCTGGAACGTGAAGCGCCCCCCCGCCCAGGTCAAGAACTGCATCACCGCCTCGCGCCCCTGAGCCTCGTCGGAGCTGGCGGTCGCGAGCCGCCCATAGTCGAACGCCATCCTGATCGTCTGGGCCGCGTACGTGACCTCGAGCGCGCCCGTGAGCTCGGCCTGGTGGCACATCTGCAGCAGCCCGGCCGCCCCGAGGACCTCGATGGAGCCCCGCACGCTGGCGCCGCCGAGCGTCACCTCCGTCGCCTGCGCGTAGCGCTGCATGAGGAGCTGCATGCGGCTGAGGATCTCGTGGACCGAGGAGCCGACGGGGACGGGCTCGGCCGCGCCCGCCTCCGAGCCGCTGGGCCGCTCGTCGTAGGCCTGGCAACCGGAGAGCAGCACGATCGGGGTGCTTCGCGTGGCCCGGTGCGCGCGCAGCCGGCGGCGGACCTCGAACCCGTCGAGCCCCTCCAGCCGCACATCGAGCAGAAGAATCTGCGGTGGACGCCCGAGGGCCATTCGCAGGGCCTCCTCGCCGTTGTCCGCATCCTGGACCAGGAACCCGCGGGCTTCGAGGACTGAGCGCAGGAACCCGCGAAAGAGCGGGTTGTTGTCCGCGATCAGCACCCTGCGCAGCCCGGGCGGGATGTCGTCGAAGGTCGGCGGCAGGCCACCGGAAAGGAGCGCATCCGGGTCGCCCGCTACGATGTGCTCCTGGGGCGGGTCGATCTCCTCGAAGTGGGCCCGGCTGGGTGTAGCCACCCCGCCCGTCTGGTGCACCACGACTCCCGCACGCAGCACGATGCGTGCTTGCGCGCCAGCGCCGCTCACCGTGAGCAGTCCCGTTCGGCTCGTGCGTTGCACCTCCGCGACGAGCCGCCGTGCCGTTTCGCCGCCGCTCGCCTCCACCGCACCCTTGCGCCTTTCGATGGTGCTCAGGATCCCGGCGATCTTCTCCTTGAGCAGGTCCGCCTCGACGGGTTTGGTGATGTAGTCGACCACGCCGAAGCGGAACGCGCGCACCCGCTCGGTGAGCTCGTGCCGGGCGGTCAGGAACACGACGGGAAAATGGGTGGTGGCCACGTCCGCCTGGAGCGCGCGGACCACCTCATGACCGTCCATCTCGGGCATCATGATGTCGCACAGCACGAGATCCGGCTGGTGCAGCCGCACGAGCTCCAGGGCCTTTCGTGGATCGCCCGTGGCGATCACGCGGTAGCCGGCCTTGGTGAGAATGATCTCGACCGCCGCACGCGCGTCGTCCGAGTCGTCGACCAAGAGGATGGAACGGCGGTCGCCCACCGCCCGGCCCGCACCAGCCAGGCCGGTGTCCGACTCAGGTGACACGACGCGGGGCTCCACCGGCGCTGCCGGTGGCTGCCGGTGTTGGGTCAGGAAGGCCTCGCACTCCCCAACCCCCAGCGGCCTGCTGTAGAAGAAGCCCTGGATGCGGTCGCAGGCCTGCCCACTCAGAACGGCGAGCTGCTCGTCGGTCTCGACCCCTTCGGCCTGGACGCTGAGCTTGAGGGTGTGTGCCATCTGAATGATGGCGGTGGTGATCGCGGCATCGCCCGGGCCGGTGGCGATGCCCTGAACGAACGACTTGTCCACCTTCAGCGTGTGGATGGGCAGCCGCTTGAGGTAGCTGAGCGATGAGTATCCGGTGCCGAAGTCGTCGATGGACACGCGCACGCCGAGCTGGCCGAGCTCCTGCAGGACCCGTGAGGTGGCTTCGGGGTTCTGCATGGCCTGCGACTCGGTGATCTCGAGCTCCAGGCAGCTTGCGCGCAGCCCCGTCTCGGCCAGCACGTCCATGACACGCCGGAGAAGGCTCGGGTCGTGGAGCTGGCGCGCGCCGATGTTCACGGCCAGCATGAGGTCCGGGTGCCCCAGGCGCTGCCACGCCTTTGCCTGGCGGCAGGCGGTGGCCAGCACCCACCAGCCCATGGGAACGACGATGCTCGAGCTCTCGGCCACGGGCAGGAACTCCGCGGGCGGAAGCACGCCGCGGACGGGGTGGCGCCAGCGCATGAGCGCCTCCACGCCGTAGACCCGATCGGCGGTGAGATCGAGAGCCGGCTGGTACTCGAGGAAGAGCTCGCCTCGCTCGAGGGCACGGCGCAGCCCGAGCTCCAGCTCGAGGCGCGCCATGGCCGCGATGTGGAGGCTCGGAGTGTAGAGCTGGCAGTTGTCGCGCCCCTCCGACTTCGCCCGGTAGAGCGCCGTGTCGGCGCTCTTCAGCAGGTTGTCGAAATCCGTCCCGTCCTCGGGGTACATGGCGATGCCCATGCTCCCGTTCACGAACAGCTCGCGCTCGCCCACTCGAATGGGTGCCTTCAGCAGGACGAGGATCTTCTGGCCCACCAGCGCGGCCTGGGTGCCGTCGGCGACATGGGTGAGAAGCACGGCGAACTCGTCCCCGCCGATGCGAGCCACCGTGTCGTCGCTGCGGATGGCGCCGCTGAGACGCGCGGCGACCTTCTGGAGCAACTCGTCTCCCACCAGGTGGCCCAGGGAGTCGTTCACGTCCTTGAAGTGGTCGAGGTCGAGGAAGAGGACGGCGAGCCGCTGGCCGCGCCGCCTGGCCTGGGCCAGGGCCACGCCCACGCGGTCCTGAAGCAACCGGCGGTTCGGGAGGCCGGTGAGGGAATCGTGGTAGGCGAGGTCCTCGATGCGGGCGTCGGCCAGCTTGCGCTCGGTGATGTCGAGGCCGACGCCCATGATCGCCGGACGGCCACGGTACTTCAGGACCGAAGCAGACAGATCCACCCAGCGCGGCTCCCCATTCTTGCGGATGAGCCTCACCTCGCAGCGCGAGGGCGAGAGTGAGCCGAGCATGTCTGTTGCACGTCGCCGAACCTTCTCCCGGTCATCGGGATGAACCGCGTCCCAGAGGGCGCGGCGCTCGAAGTCGTCGATCGAGTAGCCGGTGATCTCGCGGGCGGCCTCGTTGGCAAACCGGACCTGTGCGCTCTGGAGGATGAAGATGGGGCAGGGCGCGTTCTCGGCGAGCGCGCGGAAACGCTCCTCGCTTTCCTGCAGCGCATCGACGGCGTGGCGCCGGGCGACGGTCTGGCCGAGGTGGCGGGAGGCCACCTCCATCAGCTCGAGCTCGCGCAAGCCGAGGCGGGGGCCATTCGAGTAGGTCTTCACGACCAGAGCCCCGAAGGCGGAATTGCCGTCGTTGAGGGGCGTGCCGAGCCAGGCCGCCAGGGGGACCTCGATGGGATCGACCGCGCCGCTCGCCACCAGCCGGTTGAACACCTCGGGCGTCGCCAGCAGCGAGCGGTTCGTGCGGATCACGTGGTGAGCAAGGCTTCGCGGTCCGCCGCCGCTCAGAGGCGCGACCTCCAGCTCGTCGACGTAGTAGGCGAAGTCCAGACCTTCGCCCGCGTAGTCCCGCAACGCGATCGAGAAGTTGCGTGCAGGGAGGATCTCCCCAAGCACCTCGTGGAGGCCCGCGCATAGCGTGGGTATCTCCCGGATCTCCGCGAGGTGCTGCAGCGCCGCACGAAGGCCGGTGGCTCCCCTGTCTGCCCGCACCTCAGCGAGGGCCGCCTGGATCGCCCCGATCCTGGTCCCAGGCACGGGGCTTGTTGGGCCAGCTCTCGTGAGCTTCACCGGGGCCCCTTCCGGGGCAGAAGACGCGCGGCGTGCGCTGCCCCGCGTGACCGGGAGACGGGAGACGCGCGTGGCAGAGCTCTCGATGGTTGCCAGGGCCTGCCTCCCAGCGAGGGAGCACGCCTTTGCAGGATGGCGGCCACGCGGCCGGCAGTCGGAGCTGCCGCTGACGGGCTGGGCGCCGTGCTCGGCGCGCCTGCAGGCGCGCCGGGCCGGTGGAGCACCCCGCTGTCGATCGTCTGTCCGGGCCGGCTGATCGCCTGGAAATGGAGCCGCCTCGCGGCGGCCATCCAACTCCAGCTTGCTGAGGTCCTGGCTGCTCACGAATGCCTGCTCTCCATTGTGGATGGCGGAGACCACCGGGCCGATGCGGTCGTCGGCTCCCCGATCAGGCTGGCTTAACTCAATGGCCACCTTCGTTCCGTTCCCGGGCCAGGTCGCTGGCCTTGGCTCCGCGCTGGGCTCGCGACCGCTTCCTCCGAGATCCCGTCGGTCCGCTCGCCCTGCGGCGGGCCTCCACCCAGTGGCTCGAGTAATCGGCCTTGCAAGAGTCGTGCAAGAGCCCGGGGCGATTCCCTGCGCTCGGCGGCAAAGCAACCGCGAGCTCCAGGGCGGGCGTGTGTGTGGGGGTGGCCGGCCCGTGGAGATGGGCGCACGGAAAGCCGATGGCGGCAGATTCTACAATCGTCAAGTCCGGCGCACGCGCGCCGTCCCGTCGGCTTCGGCATCTCGCTGGCAAGGCAAGAGGGCACCTGGTGGCCCGAACCTTGCGTCCCTGCTCGCAGCAAGAGGGAGCGACGGTCCGCTTCAAGCTCGGCAACAGCGGGTCACGGCGGGCGCCTCGAGGAAGGGGCCCGCCTGCAGTGAGGTGGGCGTCGCTGCTGTTGCGGACGGCGCGGCACCGGTACGCAACCGGTGGTGACACGATGGCGAAGAAGGCGGACAGACGCCAACCCACCGATACTCCGGGAGAGCCTTGATGATTCCAGTCTCCGACGACAACTCCGGTCGAACCATGACCCCGTTCGTGACCTACCTCCTGATCGCCGCGAACATCGCCGTGTTCGTGCTCTGCCAGGGAATGGGGGCAAACGACCGCTTCACCTACGCCTTCGCGACGGTCCCCCAGGAGATCGTCACCGGGAAGGACGTGGTGACTCCCGCCCACACGGTCAAGGATCCCGCGAGCGGCCTGTCCTTCGAGCAGCCGGGGCTGCAGGTCACTCCGCTCACGGTCTACCTGACCCTCCTAGTTGCGCTGTTCATGCACGGCGGCATCCCCCACCTTGCCGGCAACATGCTCTATCTCTGGATCTTCGGAGACAACATCGAGAACGCGCTCGGGCACTTGCGGAATGTCATCTTCTACCTCGTCTGTGGGGTTCTGGCCTCGCTCGCGCACGTCTTCACGACGCTTGCGACCCACGGCAACATGCTCGTGCCGTGCCTCGGGGCGTCCGGGGCCATCTCGGGTGTGCTCGGAGGCTATGCCCTCCTCTTCCCAGGCAGACGCGTACGCATGCTGATGGGGAGAGGCACGACGGAGATGCCGGCGTGGGTGGCCATCGGTGTCTGGTTCCTCTTCCAGGTCGTGGCGGGCATGGGATTCCTGGGAGACGGCTCGCAAGCGGGCGGCGTCGCCTACGCAGCCCACGTCGGCGGCTTCATCGCCGGGCTGACCCTCGTCAAGCCGTTCGCCCTCGGGCGGGCGCCGAGGTGAACGTGGCGCACGGCATCTAGAAGGGTGGGAGCGCGCCGGTGGATGTGGAACGGCTTCGCCGGAGCGTGGCACGGGGGTTGCTTCCGAGTGCCATGGGACGGCGCCGTCTGGAGTGGCCACTGGAGAGTCGCACGTCGCTGGACGAACCGTTTGGCGCAGAGGCGCCGAAAGGAGAGGCATGGGCGCAGTGAGACGTCTGGTCCTGGTGGGCGCCGTTGCGCTGTGCGCTCCCGCCGTGGCGATGGCCGAAGGGATCACGATTCCGACCGGCACGTCAGTGGAGTTGATCGTGCAGGACGGCCTCAGCACGCGCACCACGAAGGTCGGCGACACGTTCCGCTCGACGGTGGTGCCGGCAATCGACATCGATGGGCAACCAGCGCTGCCCTACGGCACCGTCGTCGTAGGGACGGTGGAGCTGCTGAGATCCTCGCGTGACGGGCACCCCACCGGCGTCATCGGCGTCAGGTTCACGCACATCCAGATCGCTGGCGCCCAAGAGCGGAGCATCGAGGGCGTCCTGACGAGCTGGCGCCAGGATGACCGCAAGCGCATGGTGGAGCTCGCACCCCTGCTGAGCACGGGGCGGAGGATCGACACGGTCTTCGTCGGTCAGGCCGAGGCGGGACGGGCCAGTACCCTGGTCGGCGAGGATCTGGCGGAGAGCTACTCCGACTCGGGCCTGGGCTCAGCAGAAGCGACGGTCAGCCCCGGGACGCAGATCACCATGGAGTTCGCCGAGCCCCTGACGGATCTGCCCGCAGTGCCGTGGACGGCCGCTAACCAGAAGGTGCGCCACATCCACGTCGCGCACGGATCGGTGGCCGCCGCACAGCGGGCCTTGGCCGAAAGGGGCTACTACCAGGGCGAGGTCAACGGGCTTCTGGGCCCAGTCTATGGGGCCACTCGCCAGGCGATCATCCGCTTCCAGATCGACCAGCAGTTGTTGCCGACAGGCGACCTGGACGAGGAGACGCTGCGATTGGTGGGCGCAACGCCCCCGCCCGCCCTAGAGTGACGCTGGGACGCGTCACCGGGGGAGATCTGGGAGGATCCGGCGTCACTCCACGCTGGCTCGCGATGCCTGGGCGCAGACGCCGCCGAAGAAGCGCGAGCGCCACAGAGCGGAGGAGGAATGGGTTTGGCGCGAGGCAAGACAGACGAGCTGAAGGGGCGCGTGAAGGAAGCCGCCGGCGCGTTGACCGGTGACGCGAGATTGAAGCGGGAGGGTCAGTTTGACCAGGCCGTCGGAAAGGCCAAACAGACAGCCGAGAAGATCCTCGACAAGGTCAACGACGCGGCGAAGTAGTCTCGACGGGTACGTCACCAGCCCGACCGCCAGCGCGGCCAAGGCGACGAGGATCCGTCGCAGGCCAGCCCCGGGTGTGCGCGAGATCCTCGCTCGCCATGCGAGCGGCACCGCAGGCGCCGCGCCAGGTCTACTAGCGGAGGACCGCGCCGCGTGCCCCGTTTCGATGCGCCCTGAGTGGCACGTGGCTTGCACCATTCCTCCCTGAGAGCCCAGGCGAGGCCGGATCGCGGCGTCTCCCTGCCGTCCGAGCGCCGTCGCGGCCTCGAAGAGCAGCGGAGGATTCCTTCATGCGTCTCCCAAAGACAGCCGTCGTCCTCGGCGTTCTGGTGGCGGTCGTCGCCGTGGCGGCGCTCCTCATCCGCCAATTCGCCTTTGCGGAGCAGGCGCCTACGTTTCGCTACGCTACCGTGGAGCGGGGCGACCTCCAGGCCCGCGTCTCAGCCACTGGGACGCTCCAGGCCGTCACGACGGTCAGCGTCGGCACACAGGTTTCCGGGCAGGTCTCCGCGCTCCTCGTCGACTTCAACGACCACGTCCGAAAGGGCCAGCTCCTGGCACGAATCGACCCGACGCCCGCGCAGCAAGCGGTAGCCGACGCGCAGGCGAACCTCGAAAAGCTGCAAGCGCAGGCCAGCCAGGCCTCACGCGATCAGGCTCGCAGCCGCGAGCTCTCGTCAGCCGGGCTCATTGCGCCCAGCGAGCTCGAGCTGGGCGGTGCCGCGCTGCAGGTCGCAGAGGCCAGCGAAAGATCCGCCCGCATCTCCCTGGAGCGGGCGCAGCAGAACCTGTCCTACACCTCCATCTACGCGCCCATCGACGGTGTCGTCATCGAGCGCAACGTCGACGAAGGACAGACGGTCGCCGCCAGCCTGTCCGCTCCGCAGCTCTTCCTCATCGCCAACGACCTCACGCACATGCAGATCCTCGCGCGGGTCGGCGAGAGCGACATCGATCAGATCCAGCAAGGCCAGACGGTGGAGTTCAGCGTCCAGGCGTTGCCGGGCCGTACCTTCACCGGCAGTGTGCAGCAGGTACGTCTGCAGTCGACAACGGTGGACAACGTCGTCAACTACACCGTCGTCGTGACAGTGGAGAATCCCGACCGCAAGCTGCTGCCCGGAATGACCGCGCGCGTCGACTTTCTGGTGAGATCGGCGGTCAACATCCTCAAGGTGGCCAATGCGGCGCTCCGCTACAAGCCCAGCGACGCGGTGCTGGCGCGGCTCGGCCCTGCAGCGACGCCCACCGAAGCCACGACGCCTGGCGGCGCGAAACGCGCGGTGAGTAGCGGGGGCGCATCCGGCGGGGTGCGTTCCGGGAGCCCGAACGGCGTCGGCACGCTGTACTCGCTCGACTCGGACGGCCGCCTGCAGGCCGCACGCGTCCACACGGGGCTGAGCGACGGGGCGTCGACGGAGGTTCGGGGGGGAGGCGTGAGAGAAGGCATGCAGGTCATCGACGGCCTCGCGCCGTCGACGAGCTCTGCGCTGCGGACGCCCTCGGCCAACCCGCTAGGTGGTGCTCAGCAGGGCGCGCGCGGCCGAGGCGGCAGCGGCTTCTGAAGAGGCAGAGCAACGTGAACGACATCCTTATCCAGACCGACAAGCTCACCAAGACCTATGGCAGCGGCACGAACCAGGTGCATGCCCTGCGTTCCGTGGACTTGACCGTCACCCGGGGCGAGCTGGTGGCCATCATGGGGGCCTCGGGGTCCGGCAAGTCGACGCTGATGAACCTGCTCGGCTGTCTCGATACGCCCACGTCAGGGTCGTACACGCTGGATGGCGCGCGCGTCGACGGGCTCGGCAAGAACCAGCTCGCCGCGCTCCGCAATCAGAAACTGGGCTTCGTCTTCCAGGGATTCAACCTGCTGGCGCGCACCAGCGCCGTCAAGAACGTCGAGCTGCCGCTGCTGTACGACCGTAGCGGGCGCAAGCGGGACACCCGCGCGCTCGCCGTGGCGGCGCTCGAGCGTGTGGCGCTCGGCGATCGGCTCGATCATCTGCCGAACGAGCTGTCCGGGGGACAGCAGCAGCGAGTGGCCATCGCGCGGGCCCTGGTGGCCGAGCCTGCGCTGGTCCTGGCGGACGAGCCGACCGGGAACCTCGACAGCCACACGACGATGGAGGTCGTGGCCCTCTTCCAGCACCTGAACCGGCAGGGCATCACGATCGTCGTCGTCACGCACGAACCCGACGTGGCCGTCTACGCGACACGCATCGTCGCGATGCGCGACGGCCAGATCCTCAGCGACCAGCCGGTCACGAACCGCCGCAGCGCGGCCAGGGACCTGGAGGAGCGCGACAGGAGCGCGGCATGAAGCTGTCGCTGGTGATGGTCGGCCTCGCGCTGCAGAGCATCCTGAAGAACAAGACGCGGGCGATGCTGACGATGCTCGGAGTCGTCATCGGCGTGGCCGCCGTGATCGTGATGGTCGCGGTCGGCTACGGGGCGCGCTCACGCATTCGCGAGCAGATCGGCAGCCTCGGTACGAACATGATCGTCATCACGCCCGGTGCGAGCAGCAGCGGCGGCGTGAGCCAAGGCGCGCAGGCCTTCGCCACGCTGACCCTGGCCGACGCAGACAAGATCCGCAACCAGGCGCAGACCGTGGTGGCGGTGTCTCCCGTGGTCGGCGGCCGCAGCCAGGTCATCGGGCCCGCCGCCAACTGGCGTACCACGATCAACGGTGTCGACACCGACTACCAGACGATCCGCGACTGGCAGACAGAGGCCGGGGCGTTCTTCGGGCCCGATGACGTGCGCGCGGCGCGTGGCGTCGCCGTGCTGGGGCGCACGGTGGCGCAGCGTCTGTTCGCCGACAGCGACCCCGTCGGTCAGGAGATCCAGGTGGCGGCGCTGCGCTTCAAGGTGACGGGGGTTCTGGTGCCGAAGGGACAGACCGCGAGCGGCAGCGACTCCGACGACGTGATCCTGATCCCGTACACCACCGCGGTGACCCGCCTCGCGGGTAGGCTGCGCATTCCGCAGATCCTCGCCGCCACCGCCTCGGAGAGGGACATTCCGGCCGCGCAGGAGGAGGTAGCGGCGCTGTTGCGCGAGTCGCACCACATCAACCGCGATGACGAGGACGACTTCACGGTCCGCAATCAGACCGACCTCGCCACCGCGGCGGAGAGCAGCACGCGCGTGATGACGCTGTTGATGGCGGCGATTGCATCCATCTCACTGCTCGTCGGCGGCATCGGCATCATGAACATCATGCTCGTCTCGGTCACGGAGCGGACTCGCGAGATCGGCATACGCCTCGCGATCGGCGCGCGCGGCTCGGATGTGCTGACCCAGTTCCTCGTCGAGAGCATCGTGATGGGCATCCTCGGGGGCATGGGCGGTCTGGCTGTTGGGATCGCGAGCGCTGAGGTGCTGGCGCACTTCACCGGCTGGGAGACGGTGATCTCGCCGCTCGTCATGGTCGTCGCGGTCGGCTTCTCGGGGGCGGTGGGCGTCTTCTTCGGGTACTATCCGGCCCGGAAGGCGGCGGCGCTGAACCCGATCGAGGCGCTGAGGTACGAGTGAGCCCGAGCGCCTCGGCCGGACGTGACGTGTACGCGAGAACTCTCCGACGCGTCGCTCGTTGGATGCTCCTGAGCGCGGTGCCTGTGCTCGTCTTCCTGGCCTACCGCTGGACTGCGCGAAAGTTGGACCCCACCAGTACGGTCGAAGAGGGCGTGTTGGCGCAGCGGACCGTGGCGCTCCAAGCCCTGGTGGACGCTGCGGACCGCGGCGCGCTGTTGAGCTTCAGGCACGCCCTGGTGATCGTCGATCAGGGCCTGGTGCAGGATCTACTGCGAGCGGCGATGCCCATCGAGGGGCCCGTGGGCGCCTTCCAAGTCCGGCTTGAGTCGGCCGAGGCGTCCTTCGGCGACGGCCTTGCGCTCATCCACCTCAACGGCAAGGCGACCCTGATCCAGTCGTCGGTGGCTGCGGACCTCAGGGTCTACGGGACGCTCGAGGTCGTGAAGATCGACCCGGGCTCCGGGCTGTTGCGTTGCGAGGTGCGGGTGTTTGGCGTGGAGGCCGACCGCGCCAACGTACTGGGAATCGACGAGCCTTTGCGTGGGGTGGCGGAGGCGCTCAGTCAGGGCGGCCTCGCGGCGCTGCTGCGCTTCGTGGAGATCCCGGTGCGCATCGACGATCACCTCACGCTTCCCGCCGTGGACTGCGAGCGTCTGCGCATTCGCGCGGCAGAGGTCCCGATCCGGGTCGAGGTGGCCAAGGTGAAGGTATTCGGGGGCAAGCTCTGGGTGGCGCTCGCTGAGCAACCATCGACGCCGGCGCAGACGGCCTCGGCCGCGCAGCGGATGCGCCAGTGAGCCTCGCGCGCACGCTCGCGCTCCTGGTGGCGGCAGGCCTGGCTGCGGGCTACGTCGAGTCGTTGACCCGCGGCGATTCGGCGGCGCGTGTGCTGGAGCTGCGGCGCCTCCACGACGAGTTGCACGGCCGGCTCGAGGCCGGCGTGGGACGCGATCCCATCGCCGCGCGCGCGTTCGCCGATCCGGGCCAGATCGCCATCGCCGTGCGCGCGGGCCTGATCGAAGACCTGACCGCGCGGGTAGCGCGCCAGTACCTCCAGCAGGTGACCGTCGACTTGACAGGGGTGGAGGCGCACGCAGAGGGAGATCTCCGCAAGGACACGTTGATCGGCCGCAAGAGAGTCGGTGAGTGGGCGGTGGCGGTCGTGATCAAGGAGCTGGTCGGCCGGCTCAGCGCCGGCCAGCCACGGCTGACCTTCGCCAGCAACGTGCTCGAGGTCGAGTTGCCCTTGGAAGTGCAGCCGGCCTCGGGCCAGATCGGCCTGCACTTCTCCTGGGACTCGGCCGCCGTCTTGAACCTGGTGTGCAAGGATTTCGAGGTGGACTTGGACGTCGACGGCCGCGCCCTGCGCCAACAGCACGTCCTGCGCGGCCAGATCGAGCTGGCGGCCGACGACGACGCGCTCACC
The DNA here is from genome assembly GCA_964574335.1 of uncultured Acidobacteriota bacterium. GTDB lineage: Bacteria > Acidobacteriota > Vicinamibacteria > Fen-336 > Fen-336 > CAZNNH01. The sequence goes on from CAZNNH010000009.1 coordinate 16,689, forward strand.
GCCACGCCGGTGATCCACGAGCGTTCCTTTCCCTTCAAGATCGAGCTGACGCCGGACTCGTGGGGCAAGGTCGAGACGGCTCTTCGCTCACAAGACTCGCTCGGACGTTGCGGGATGTTCCTCGATCCGGAGAACGTGCTGCGAAGCCTGCGCGAGCGCGTCGCCGAGGGCATCGAGATCCGATTGCCACGCTCGCTCTTCCAACCGGTGCGACTGCCGGCGCGCTTCGAACGAACGGTGAAGGTCGACGACAGCGTGGTGCATCTGTCACTGGCCGGCGAACGGCTGCGCTCCAGCGAGTCCATGCTGTGGTCGAGCACCAAGGTCAGCGTGGCCCTGGCGCAGGCGGCCGACAAGGCCTGGATCTCGATGAAGAGCGAGAGCGCGCTGATGACCACCGACGGCGCGGGCCGCAACGCCGTCGAGGTCGAGGTGGACCACGGAAAGGTCAGGCTCCACGGGACGGTCGACAGCCAGACGGTGAAGGACAAGGGCGAAGCCACCGCTCGCAGCGTCGGTGACGTGACGGACGTCCGGAACCTGCTGCAGGTCGTGAAGGAGTCCCGCCAGGAGTCGGTGAAGACCGCTGACATCCTCGCGTTCCTGACGGGGTACACCACCAGCCTGGCACACGAGCGTGGTGCCATCGAGCCCGCCTACGACTCGGCCCTCTCCGCCACGGCCCGCAGCATGCCGGCGAAGATGCGGCGGTGAAGGGGGTAGATCCCGTACCAGTAGATCAGGCCACCCAGCCCCACGGGATCGAATACAGCCGTCTGGCGGATCTCCGAGCCGTCGCCCGTCGGCTTCACCTCGAACTCCAGCCAGGCGCGGCCGGGGAGCTTCATCTCGGCGGCCAGCCGCAGCCGCCGGTCCGGCTCGCAGGCCTCCACGCGCCAGAAGTCGAGGGCGTCCCCCACCTGTAGCTGCTCGGGATCTCGGCGGCCGCGCCGCATCCCCACGCCGCCGACGAGCAGATCCATGAAGCCGCGCAGCCGCCACAGCCAGTTGGCGTAGTACCAGCCTCTATGTCCGCCCAGCCGGCGGATTGGCGCGAAGGCCGCCGCGGGACTCGCCGAAACGGTGGTCGTCCGGGAATCGACCAGTCGGGAACCAAACTTGACCCCGCCCCAGCTCTGGGGGTGACCCGCCGAGGAGATGGCATCTGACCACCGCGTCACGGCGTAGCGCTGGTCTTCGTTGCTGATGGCGCGGGCGATGGCTTGGCTCAGGCCCATGGGACGCACGGCGAAGGCGTCCCGAGCCTCGTCGTTGGACACCACAGTCGGATTGCGGACGCCCTCGATGAGCTTTCGGCCCACTCGGGCATAGACGGGGGTGGTCAGGCCCAGCCAGAGTGAGGAGAGCCAGGGGGTGAGCACCGGCACCGGCAACAGGAGCCGGCGAAGACCCCGCTGCCGGGCGTACTCCGTCATGATCTCCGCGTAGGAGACCGGGTCGGCACCGCCGATCTCGAACACTCTCGAGCCCTCGTCCGGCAGGTCGAGAGACGCCACCAGGTACGCGATCACGTCCTCGATGGCGATCGGCTGTGCGCTGACGTGCACCCAACGCGGACAGATCATGACCGGCAGCCTCTCGACCAGGGCACGGATCAGCTCGAAGGACAAGCTCCCCGAGCCGAGGACGATCGAGGCGCGCAGCTCGACCACGGGGACACCGCAGGCGCGCAGCGCCTGGCCGGTTTCCTGACGGCTGCGCAGATGGGGGGAGAGGCTCCCCGTCGTCTGTCCCAGGCCACCGAGATAGATGATGCGTCGAACGCCGGCCCGGGAGGCCGCGGAGCCGAAGCTCTCGGCGGCCCGACGATCGAGATCCGCGAAGTCCCCGGTGGAGCCCATGGAGTGGACCAGGTAGTAGGCCACGTCGACGGCGGCCAGGGCTGGCTCGAGGGATTGTGGCTCCAGGCAATCGCCGCGCACCACCTCCGTCTGCGGACCGACTCTCCGCTCGAGATACTCAGGGCGCCGGGCCAGGCAGCGCAGGGGGTAGCCCGCCTCCTCCAGTACCGGAAGCAGCCGTCCTCCCACATAGCCGGTGACGCCCGTGAGCAGGACCCGGGGCCGGATCATCCCCTCACCTCGTGGGTGGTGTGACATCCGAGATGTCGCGCTTGCTGGTTCAGCATCCTCGCTCCGGTGGTCCAGCCCCTCCGAGGCGGCCAGGCTGAGGGGGCTTCATGCCCACAGCGTATCTGACCGCAACGGGAATCTCATTCGATTTCGACGGGGCCAAGGGGCCTCCCGCCCCATGGCTCGCCGCGAACACAGCCGCTGGCCAGATTGTGACCCTGCACCGCGTGGCTCCGTCCGGACCGTACGGTTCCGGACACCCGCTCGGGCAGGTAAGATTCCCGGAGACATGAGCGGCACACCGGCGGCTCCGGGGCACGGCTCGGCATCTCGGGGCCTCGACACCCCGATCCTCTTCTACAACCGGCATACCGGTCGGATCGAGGAGGAGGAGGTCTACGGGGGCCACGGCGTCTGGCTCGCCTATGCCTCGCCGATCGGCCCGCTGGTGAGGGTCGTCACGGCGCGAACCGCCTGGTTCTCCCGTCTGGTCGGCTTCTGGATGAGCCGGCCGTCGAGCCGGCGACGGGTGCGACCCTTCATCGAGCGCTTTGGCATCGATCCGGGCGAGCTCGAGAAGAGCGCCGAGGAGTTCGTCAGTTTCAACGACTTCTTCACGAGGCGCCTGCGCCCGGAAGCGCGTCCGATCGACCCGGACCCGGACAGCGTCGTCTTCCCTGCCGACGGGCGCCACCTGGGCTTCCAGGACCTATCGAAGGTCGACGCGGTGTTCGTCAAGGGCCAGCGCTTCCGGCTGGACGTTCTGCTCCGCGATGGGACGCTGTCAGAGCGCTACCGGGACGGGACAGCCGTCCTCTCGCGCCTGTGTCCCGTGGACTACCACCGCTTCCATTTCCCGGTGGCGGGCACGCCGGGCGCGGCCCACCCGCTCGCGGGCCGGCTCGACTCGGTGAACCCGATCGCCCTGCGCCGCCGCCTCCGCGTGCTCTTCGAGAACCGCCGCCTGCTGACCATCCAGGCCACCGAGAGCTTCGGGACGGTGACGATGGTCGAGGTGGGCGCGACCTGCGTCGGCAGCATCGTCGAGACCTACGTCGCCGGAGCCCATGTGGAGAAGGGGGCGGAGAAGGGGTACTTCCAGTTCGGCGGCTCCGCCATCGTGACGTTGTTCGAGCGAGGTCGGGTCCGCCTGGCGGCGGATCTCCTGGAGCAGTCGGCCGAGCGACGGGAGCTCTACGCGCACGTCGGCGAGCCTCTGGGATCGGGGCGTTGACCCCGGCGGCGCGACCGGTTGCCGACCAGGGCCGCCCGAGAAGCGACGGGTGGTTCCCGCGCCCGCTCGACTGGTAGGATGGGTGCATGATTATCCTCGTCCTCAACAGCGGAAGCTCCTCCCTCAAGTTCCAGGTCATCGATACCGACCTCGAAGCCATCGAGAAGAACGCCGACGAGACCCTCGCCGAAGGAGTCATCGAGCGGATCGGCTCCGAGGCCCTCATCACCCTGCGGGCCGAGGGCAAGCCCTCGGCCCGCAGCACCGCGCCGCTCCGCGACCACCGGGCGGCCCTGGACAAGGTGCTGCGGTGGCTGGTGTCCCCCGACTCCGCCGTCCCCGGCGTGGCCTCCATCGGCGACATCGCCGCGGTGGGCCATCGGGTGGTCCACGGCGGCGAGAAGTTCACCAAGTCGGTGGCCATCGACGACGCGGTGGTGGACCAGATCGAGGACTGCATCGAGCTGGCGCCCCTCCACAACCCCGCCAACCTCAAGGGGATCTACGCCGCCCGTGAGATCCTCGGCCAGGGGGTGCCCCAGGTCGCGGTCTTCGACACCTCGTTCCACTCCACCATGCCGGACACCTCGTACCTCTACGCTATTCCCTACCAGTTGTACGTCCGGCACAAGGTCCGGCGCTACGGCTTTCATGGGACCTCGCACCGCTACGTGGCGTACCGCTACCGAATCCTCACCGGGAAGTCCTACGAAGACACCCACATCATCACCGTCCACCTCGGCAACGGCTGCTCGGCCTGCGCGATCCAGAAGGGCAACTCCATCAACACCTCGATGGGCCTCACCCCCCTCGAAGGCCTGGTGATGGGCACCCGCGGGGGCAATATCGACCCCTCGATCCTGGAGTTCCTCCACCACAAAGAGGGGCTCACGCTGGATCAGCTCGACACCCTCCTCAACAAGCAGTCCGGTCTCCTCGGCATCTCCGGGCTCACCAACGACATGCGGGACCTGCTGGAGGAGGAACGGCTCCACCAGGACCGGCGTGCCCGGCTCGCCATCGACATCTTCTGCGAGAGGGTGAAGTTCTACCTTGGGGCGTACATGGCGCAGATGAACGGGGCCGACGCCGTGGTCTTCACCGGCGGCATCGGCGAGAACTCCCCCGAGGTCCGTGAGCGGATCTGCAGGGACCTGGACGTCCTCGGGATCGCCCTCGACAAGAAGAAGAACAAGGCCACGGTGGGCCGCAAGGAGGGCGACATCTCCGCCGAGAAGGCGAAGGTGCGGGCCTGGATCATCCCCACCAACGAAGAGCTCCTCATCGCCCGCGACACCGTGCGCTGCATCAAGGACGCCCCGCGCCGCTGGTAGCCCGCGGCTGCCCGTTCGGCTGGCTCCGGGACGGGGAGGTCGAGGAGGCATATGCTCGCCCCCGGGCAGAAGGGGCTGGTCATCGGCGGTGGGAGCAGAGATGTCCCGTGACGGAAGGGCACCGGTCATCGGGCTGGCCCTCGTGAGCCTCGTCCTCGTTGCAGCGAGCTCGCTCGGCGGGATCCTGCTGGATGACGGCGGCGATCCCTTCCGGGTCACGTTCTGTTGGGGACAGGATGTCGAGGTATACGGCGGTCACGGGCTGTATCGCCTCGACAGCATGGCCAAGGCCGTCGCCTTCCGCGGGTTCGACTGGGCGGGCCTGCTGATCTGCCTGCCGCTGTCCGTGCTGGGGATGCTCCTGTTCTCGCGCGGCTGGCTGAGAGGACGGCTGATCCTGGCGGCTGTCTTCACGTACCTCGCCTACAACTACCTGGTCGGGGTGATGGGCCACGCCTTCAACAGCATGTCCCTGCTCTGGACGGCGCTCTTCTCGACCGGCGTGCTCGGGGTGGCGGTCACGCTTCACCGGCTCGACACCGCGGCCCTCCCCGAGAAGCTGGCCACGGGCTTTCCCAGGAGGAGCCTCGCCGTCTACATGCTGGGGGTGGCGGTCGCGCTGCTTTCGCAGTACCTGGCTCAGGCCCTCACCGTGCACGACACCGGCCGGCTACCGGTGGCGCTGGAGAACGGCACCACGCTCGAGCTGGCCGCCCTCGAGCTGGGTCTGATGGCGCCGCTGCACGTCGTCGGAGGAGTGCTGCTGTGGCGGCGCCGGGCCTGGGGCTACGTGATGTCCATCATCCTCGTGTTCGCCGCGGCGATGACGCTCCTGCCGCTGACGGTTGGGCAGGTGTTGCAGCACGTGTCGTTCGGCGCCGACAACGTCTGGGGCATCGCGCAGGTGAGCCTGCTCACGCTGGTCGCGTGCGCGCTGTCGTTCCTAGCCTGCCAGCGGGCCGAGACCTTGCCGCCAGGGGGGTGAGGGTGAGGTCTGGAGTGGCCGGCGCGCATCGAGCGCCGTCGCAACGCGGCGAGGCCTTCCAGCCGGTCGTGTCGAGCCGAAGCTGCTGACCGTGAGATGATGCTCCTGCCGTCCAGTGCCCCCGACCACCCGGAGATGTCGCCATGAACGCCGCGACCTCGGTCCCGTCCACGGAGCTGGCGGTCCGCTTCGCTCTCACCTTCCTGCTCGCCTTCGCCTTTGGCTACGCGCGCCAGCGCGGCCACAAGCCGATCGGGTTCGGCACCTTCAACTTCGTCGCCACCTGGCGCCGGCTCGAGTACCGCCTCGACCGGGAGACGGGCAACGTCGTCGGAGTCTTCGCGCTCCAGGGAAGCGGGGAGCGGCTGGAGGCGATGCTGGCGCGGCTGGGCCGGCTCGACGGGTTGTCCGCGCTCGATCTGGTCTGAGGCAGAACCCGAGGGCGGTCCATCGGGGCCATGCCGCGCTATCGGTTGGAGGTCATCACATGCCCCACGGGGAACGGCACCGAACCCAACGGATCGCCTGGCTTCGCGCTGCCGTTCTGGGCGCCAACGACGGCATCGTGTCAACGGCGAGCTTGCTGGTGGGCGTCGCCGCGGCGAGCGCGGCGCACGGCGAGGTGCTGGTGGCCGGGCTGGCCGGCCTGGTCGCGGGATCCATGTCGATGGCCGCTGGAGAGTACGTCTCGGTCAGCTCCCAGGCCGATACCGAGCGGGCGGATCTGGAGCGTGAGCGCCGGGAGCTAGCCGCCGACGGCCGGGCCGAGCACGCGGAGCTGGCTGCCATCTACGCGGCGCGCGGACTCGAGCCAGCGCTTGCCAGGCAAGTAGCAGAGCAGCTCATGGCGCACGACGCCCTCGGCGCACACGCCCGCGATGAGCTGGGCCTGTCCGACGTCACGGCGGCGCGTCCGCTGCAGGCGGCCCTCGCGTCCGCCGCGAGCTTCGCCCTCGGCGCTCTGCTGCCCCTTCTCGCCGCGGTCGCGGCCCCGCCCCGGCTGATGGTCCCGGTGGTCTCGGTCGGGTCCCTGGCCTGCCTGTCCCTGCTCGGGGGCCTGGCGGCGCAGGCCGGCGGCGCGCCGAGGGCCGCTGGCGCGCTGCGGGTCGCTATCTGGAGCGCCCTCGCGATGGGCGTCACGGCGCTGGTGGGGACGCTGGTCGGGCCGACCTGATCTGAGCCGCCGACCGGCTTGGCTCTCCCAGTGCCGCACGTCGCGAAGGATCGATCAGTGCGGCCGTCCGTGCCTCGCCGGAGCCCCCGTCTACAGCGGGTAGACGCTCACGCGGGCCGCGGCGGGCTCCACCAGGGACCGGGCCTCCGCGATCGCCGGCGACGAACCGGAGCTGATCAGCAGGAACTCGTCGTTGCGTACGGCGCTCTCGAGCTCGAGCATGTCCTCCGCGGCGACGCCGTTGGCCACGAGGGCCGCCCCCAAGGGGCTGAGACCGTGGACCATCTCGCCCGTCTTCAGCGTCCCCACCAGCCAGCCCACCACTGGACCCGCCATCAGCAGCGGACCGACGCCGGGGATGAAGAAGAAGCCCTTGCCGGTGAGGGCCGCCCACACGCCGCTCCAGAAGGCGCCGAAGCTGCCCCAGGCCTCGAAGCGGCGGCCGGCGGAGTAGTAGCCGTAGACGTTCTCCTCGGTGTGGGAGTCCGCGCCCACCACGGACACCTGCCGAAGATCGAGATGCGCGCGCGCCATCCTGTCGAGGGCCTTCTGCACATCGAGGTGACCGCGGTAGACCGCCACCAGGATGCCGCGAGCCGAACCGTCGCCGGGACTCCGGCGGTCGGGGCTTCGGATTGGCGCCATGGCTCCTCCCCTCGTGGCACCGGGTCGCAGCGCAGGTGCCGGACGCGCCTCCATCGTACAGCAGAAGCCCTCATCGGAAGAGGCGCCGACAGCGCTTCACCGCGTCCGCGGGCGTTGCCGCCGGGGGACCAAACAACGGAACCGCCATTCCCTGCACGGTCCGGCTCAGTGCATCGCCGCTGGCCCACGTCCCGTCCGCGGCATCCTCAGCATGAGGAGCAGGGGCAGCAGGCAGGCGAAAAGCAGCCCCATCAGCCGAAACGCGTCCATGAACGACAGCATGGCCGCCTGACGTTGGACCAGGCCGAAGACGGCGGCCCGGGCTTGCTCGCCGGCGGTCGTGAGATCGGACCCGCTGGCCAGGAACCCGGCGCGGAGCTGCTCGAGCAGCGCCCGCGCCTCGGGGTTGTAGACGTCGACGTGCGCACCGAGGATGTTCGTGTGGACCTGTTGCTGCCGGGCCAGGACGGTGGTGGCCACCGCGATGCCGAGGCTGCCGCCGATGTTGCGCATCAGGTTGAAGATGCTGGTCGCGTTGCCCATCGACTCGCGCGGGATGGGGTCCATGGTGATCGTGGTGAGAGGGACGAAGAGCAGGGCGAGCGAGATGCCCTGCATGAACTGCGGCCAGAAGACGTCCCAGTAGCCGGCGCTGAGATTCAGCGAGCCGAGCCAGAACAGCGTCAGCGAGCCTCCGATGACCCCCAGGGCGAGGAGCCGGCGGGCGTCGAAACGGCCCAGGGCCATGCCCACCAGAGGCATGGCGAGAAAGGAGCCCATGCCCCGCGGGGCGAGCGCGATCCCGGCCTGTAGCGATGGGTAGCCGAGCAGGGTCTGGAGGAAGATGGGCACCAGCACCATGCTGCCGTAGAGGGCGAAGCCCACCATCGTGATCAGGAAGACGCCCGTCGCGTAGGTGCGAAGGCGGAAGACGCGCAGGTCCACGACCGGTTGATCGACTCGCAGCTCGTGCGCGAGGAAGGCGGCCAGGGCGACGGCGGACACCACCGCGAGAGCCGTCATCGGGCGCGAGGCGAACCAGTCGTCCTCCTGGCCCTTGTCGAGGAAGATCTGCAGCGCGCCGATGCCCAGGGCGAGCAGGCCGATCCCTGTCCAGTCGACGCGCTCCCCGCGCCTCCCGAAGTAGGCAGGGTCGAAGACGAACGTCTTCATCATCGCCAGCGCCACGATGCCGACCGGCAGGTTGATGTAGAAGACCCAGCGCCAGCTGTAGCTGTCGGTCAGCCAGCCCCCGAGCACCGGGCCGAAGATGGGCGCCACCACGATGCCGAGGCCCCAGAAGGCCATCGCCTTGCCGCGCTGCTCGGGGGGAAAGGCCTCGAGCAGGACCGCCTGCGACAGCGGCTGCAGGGCCCCGCCGGCGGTGCCCTGGATCACCCGGAAGATGACGAGAAAGGGGAGGCTCGGCGCGAGCCCACAAAGCAGCGACGCGAGGGTGAAGCCGCTCACCGAGAGCATCAGCAGCCGCTTGCGTCCGAAGCGGTGCGAGAGCCAGCCGGCCAGCGGCAGGACGATGGCGTTTGCCACCAGGTACGACGTGAGCGCCCAGGTGGACTCGTCGATGGTGGCCGAGAGGTCGCCCGCGATGTGCGGGAGCGAGACGTTCACGACCGTCGTGTCCAGCACCTCCATGAAGGTGGCGGACATCACCGCCACCGCCACGATCCATGGGTTGATCACCGGGCGAACGACGTCGTCGCCGGTCACGCTGGACAGGCCGGGCCCAGCGTACCCGTCTCGAGGGCGGCCAGGATGGCGGACACGGCCGCCTCCTCGCCGAGTGCGGCGTTGATCATCAGGTGGTAGAGGTGGGGATCGAGCCGGTTCTCGCCGAAGTGGCGACGGATGTAGGCCGTACGTTCGCGGTCGGTCTCCTCGAAGGCCAGCTCGACGTCGGCCCCTGGCCCGAGCCGGGACCGGAGGCGTTGCAGGCACGCGGCTCGCGGGGCGCAGACGAACACGTGGAAGACGTCGGGCCGGCCGCGCAGCAGGCACTGGCCGCCCCGGCCGACGATGACGCACTCGCCCGCCGCCGCCGCCGCCTCGACGATCCGTCCTCCGAGGGCGGCCACGCGGTCGGAGTCCACCACGTCGTTCTCATGGACGACCGCGACCGCTTCGAAGCCGCCGTACCAGAGGGCCCGACCGATACGCCGCACCCACGGGTCGACGCGCTCGTCGAGCCTGGCGGCGACATCGTGGTGGACCCGCGCCTCCTCCGCGATGCGCTCGACCAGCCCGCGGTCAAGCAGTTGGTAGCCGAGGCGCTCGGCAAGCCGGCCCGCGATCGCCGCCCCCCCGCTGCCGTACTCGCGGGCCACGGTGACGACGCGGAAGCGCGAGGTGCTCATCGCGTGAAGACGGTGGGGACGACGGACAGACCCGGGCGCAGGAGGTGCGCGGGATCCTGCCCTGGCTCCAGGGCGATCTTCACGGAGATCCGCTGCACCACCTTCACGTAGTTGCCGGCGGCGTTCTCGGGGGGCAGCAGGCTGAACCGGGAGCCGGTGGCGGCGGCGATGCTGTCCACCCGGCCCCGGTAGGTGCGGCGGTAGGCGTCCACCGAGACCTCGACGGGCTGGCCGGGGCGGATCGACTTGAGCTGGCTCTCCTTGAAGTTGGCGGTCACCCACACCTCGTCGAGGGGGACGATCGCGAGCAACGGCTGGCCAGGCTGGACCACCTGCCCCACCTCGACCGTCTTGCGGCTCACCACGCCGCTGACCAGCGCCTTCACCTCGGTGTAGGAGAGGTTCAGCTTCGCCTGCTCGAGGGCGGCCTTGGCCATCTCGACCTTGGCTGCGGCCGAGGCCGCGCGGGCGGAGACGATCTCGACCTGCTGGCGGCTGGTGCCGGCCTGGGCGAGCCGCGCCCGCGCCGCCTCGACCGCCTGCTCCGCCCCGTGCACCCCGGCTTCGGCCGCCTGGCGAGAGGCGCGCGCCGAGTCGGCGGCGGTCGAGACGGCGTCGAAGTGCTGCTTCGAGATCTCGTCCTTGGCCAGCAGGGGCCGGAAACGCTTGAGGTCGCCCACCGTTTGCCGCTCCCGGGCCTGGGCGTCGCGCAGGTCGGCCCGGGCGGCGGCGAGCCGCGCCTGCGCACCGGCGAGGTCGCTGTCGGCGGCGGTCTCCTGCGAGGTGGCGGTGGTGGAGGTGAGGGGCACCGTGGTGTGCGCTGCCCGCTCGCTGGCCAGGTTCTCCTCCAGATCGGCCTGGGCCCGGGCCAGCGCCACCTCGTAGTCGCGGGGGTCGATCCGGACCAGCAGCGTGCCCTTCTCCACCTGCTGGTTGTCGGCGACCAGGACGGACAGGACCGTCCCCCCGACGCGGGCCGCCACCGGGTTCACGTGCCCGTCGATCTGGGCGTCGTCGGTCGACTCCCGGCCGGAGAAGTGCCAGAAGGCCAGCAGCCCAGCCAGCAGGACGGCGAGGGCGGCGAGAACCACGACGGCGCGGGCCTGGCCGCTCCGGCGCAGCCGTACGCGCAGGCCGGGTCGCGGCGGGCCGGGCTCTGGTGCGGGGGGCAGGCTCTCGGCCATCTACCGTCCTTTCAGGAGCTCCGGGTGGCTCGTCAGCAGGACCAGCGCAGCAAAGGAGCGGGCTCCGACGGGGTCAGAAGCGTGCATGGGAAGACCGAAGAACCACTCCTGCTGGAACGATAGCACGACACCGATGGTAGCCTTCTCCCGGGTCCAACGAGGCCCGCCTTGGCGGCGCGACCACGGATCCCCAGCGGCGGCGCTCTGGACCGCTCGCCGTGTCCTCGTCCGTGTGTCGGACCATTGGAGGCAGTCATGACCAGACACGTATCTCCGTTTCACCTCAGCACCCAACACCTGCACGGGGCCTTCGGATCGGATACCTTCGGCCGCGGGGCGGAGACCTTCGCCCGCTGGTTCGGCACGCCCACCTTTCTCATCATGCAGACCGTCATCGTGCTGATATGGATCGTGCTCAATGGGCTGGCGGCCACGCTCCGCTGGGATCCTTACCCGTTCATCCTGCTCAATCTGGCGTTCTCGCTGCAGGCGGCCTATGCCGCCCCCCTCATCCTGCTTGCGCAGGCACGTCAGGCCGATCGGGACAAGGCGCTCAGCGAGGCGGACGCCAGCCATCGGGAGGCGCTTGCCACGGCCGCCGTCGAGCGCCAGGAGATCGCGCTCCAGCAGACGCAGCGCCTCGAAGAGCTGCTGGCGGCCAACACCGCCCTCACCGAGGAGGTGCGGAAGCTGACCCGCCAGATCCACGAGCGGGTCGTGCCGGCCGCCCCGGCCTAGGGTCGGAACGTCATGCTAGACCCGCTTCCGGTGGACACTGAGCGACAGGACATCGACGCGGCCCGCGCCTTCTGCGACCGCGTCAGCCGCGTCTACAATGGTCTCGCCCACGCCAGCGAGCACGAGAGCTGCCGGCGCGGCCTGGAGCTCCTGGCGGAGCCTCGGGAAGCACGCCCATGAGCACTCGCCGAACCGCGGCGGCCGGGCTCCGAACCGTGGCCGCCCTCGAGGCCACCAAGGGAGCCCTGGTGATGGTGGCCGGGCTTGGCCTTCTATCCCTCGTCCACCACGACGTCCAGCGAGCGGCGGAGTCGGTCGTCCGCCATCTCCACTTGAACCCCGCGCGGGAGTACCCGCGGGTGTTCATCGAGGCGGCGACGCGGGTGACCGACGCGCGGCTGTGGTGGCTCGCCTCGGGAGCCTTCGCCTACGCGGCGGCTCGGGGCATCGAGGCCTACGGCCTGTGGCGGGCGCGTGCCTGGGCCGAGTGGTTTGCGATCCTTTCCGGCGCCATCTACCTGCCGATCGAGGTCTTCGAGCTCATCCACCGCGCGACCGCGCTGAAGGCGGCCATCCTCCTCATCAACACGGGGATCTTGGGTTATCTCGGCTACCTCCGGCTGGTCAGACGGTCGGAGTAGGCCTTCCATGCCCGCGCTTCCCTCCACGAGGGGCGATGGGGCCAGGCGGTGTCACTGGGGCCCGTCCTTGGGCTTGGGGTTGTGCCAGCCGCCGTCCGCCGCGATCAGCGCGTCGGCCTCCTTCGGGCCCCAGCTCCCGCGCCTGTAGGGACGGACCCGGTGGTGGGCCTTCAGGACCCGGTCGACCACCGCCCAGGCAGCCTCGACCGCGTCCTCACGGGTGAAGAGCGCTCCGTTGCCCGCCATGGCGTCTTCCAGGAGTCGCTCGTAAGGCGCTTCCTCTCCCGGCTGCTCCTTGAGCAGGTAGAGCTCGCGCTGGTCGCCGACGAACTCCTTGCCAACGCGTTTGACGCGAGCGGCGAGGGCGACGGCGGAGCTGGGGGAGAGCCGGAAGCGCAGGTAGTTGGCTCGTCCGGCCGCCGGCTGCGAGTCGGCGAACAGCCTCTGCGGCGGCGGTTTCAGCTCCACCAGGACCTCGGTTGCGGTGTCGCTCAGGAACTTGCCGGAGCGCAGGTACCAGGGGACTCCTTGCCAGCGCCACGAGTCGATGAAGAGCCTGAGGGCGCAGAAGGTCTCCACATCCGATCGCTTCGCCACGTTGGGTTCGCTCCGGTAGCCCGCGTACTGGCCGCGCACCAGGTCGTCGCTTCTCAGGGGTCGCATCGCCTGGAAGACCTTGGCCTTCTCGGTGTGCACGGCGCCAAAGCTCCTGTAGGCGGGCGGCTCCATGGCCAGCAGCGCGACGATCTGGAAGAGATGGTTCTGGATCACGTCGCGCAGGCAGCCGGCCGTCTCGTAGAAGGCACCGCGGCTCCCCACGCCGAAGTCCTCGGACAGGGTGATCTGGACGCTGGCCACGCAGTTGCGGTTCCAGATCGGCTCCAGGAAGGAGTTGGCGAAGCGGAAATAGAGGACGTTCATGATCGCCTCCTTCCCGAGGAAGTGGTCGATGCGGAAGATCGAGGCCTCCGGAAAGACCGCCCGAGCAACGCGGTTGAGCTCCCGCGCGGAGGCCAGGTCGCGTCCGAACGGCTTCTCGACGATGACGCGTGCACCGTCCGCCAGGCCGGCGTCCCCGAGCCCCCGGATCACCGTGGCGAAGAGCGAGGGCGGGATAGCCAGGTAGTACGCGGGTCGCCGGGCTCCGGCCAGCGCCTTCTTGATCTCGGTGAACGTGCCAGGTTCCTGGTAGTTCCCGCTCACGTAGCGGAGCGAGGCGAGGAGACGGTCGAGGGCGCGCGGGTTGTCGATCCCCCCCGATCGCTTCAGGCTGTCCTTGGCGCGCCGGCGCAGACGCGCCAGACTCCAGTTCGGGAGGGCGACGCCGATGACCGGGACCTCGAGGGCGCCCCGTTTCGCCATCGCGTAGAGGGCCGGGAAGATCATCTTGTGGGCGAGATCGCCGGTCACGCCGAACACCACCAGCGCGTCTGAACGGGTGGCGGCCATCAGGCGCCTCGTCTCGTAGGAGCATCCTTCTCTGCGTGTCCGCCGAACTCGTAGCGCAACGCGGACAACATCTTGTCGGCGAAGTCGGCCTCTCCGCGCGAGCCGAAGCGTTCGTACAGCGCCGCGCTGAGGACGGGCGCCGGAACCGCCTCGTCGATGGCTGCCTGGATCGTCCAGCGCCCCTCACCGGAGTCCGAGACCCGGCCGGCGAACCTCGCCAGGTCGGGGCTCTCGAGAAGCGCCCGGGCGGCCAGATCCAGCAGCCACGAAGCGATCACGCTGCCGCGGCGCCAGACCTCGGCGATATCCGCCAGGTTCAGGTCGAAGGCGTAGTGCTCGGGGTGCCGCAGCGGCGTGGTTTCGGCATCGACGGAGCGCTGGCGCGTGCCGACGTTGGCATGGTGGAGGACGTTCAGCCCCTCCGCGTAGGCGGCCATCACCCCGTACTCGATGCCGTTGTGGACCATCTTGACGAAGTGACCGGCGCCGCTTGGCCCGCAGCGCAGGTAGCCACGCTCCGCGGTGCCGGGGGCGTTCTCACGTCCCGGCGTGCGCGGCGCCGACTCGAAACTGGGGGCGAGGGCGGCGAAGATCGGCTCGAGCCGCCGGACCGTCTGCTCGTCCCCCCCGATCATCTGGCAGTATCCTCGCTCCAGGCCCCAGACTCCGCCGCTGGTCCCGACGTCCAGGTAGTGGATGCCGAGCGGTTCCAGCTCGGCCGAGCGTCGAATGTCGTCTTGGTAGTAGGAGTTGCCGCCGTCGATCACCGCGTCGCCACTCGCCAGGAGCGGAACCAGCGTGCGCAGCGTGGGATCGACCACGGCCACCGGCAGCATCATCCACAGGGCGCGGGGCCGGGTCAGCCTGTCGACCAGGTCCTCGGGTGACGTCGCGCCGACCGCGCCCTCCGCGACCAGTGCCGCAACGGCTTGCGGATCGAGGTCGTGCACCACGCACCGATGACCGGCTCGGAGTAGGCGCCGCACCATGTTGGCGCCCATCCGCCCCAGTCCGATCATGCCGAGCTCCATGGCGTCTCCTTGTCTGGCAGGACCGCGAGCGGCCCACGCGGTTCACGGCTGTCGAGGAGCTCGCCCTAGCACCGACGATGCTCCAACGGCTCATCAAAGGCAGCTCACTCCCGTCTGGTAGTGGTGGCCTGGTGCCGGAAGCTCCGCTTGCCGCTATCCGCAGTCTAGGGAAGCGGTGGCGGCGGGATCCAATAGGTTTGTGGCGGGTATTCCATAGGCCTCGATCACCCGCGATTTGCCAGCACCACGTTCTGATACGGATAGGGGATCTCGATCCCTGCCTCGGAGAATCGGGCTTTCGCCCGCTCCAGCAAGTCGTACTCCAGTCGATGGGCGGCCAGGGCATCCTGGCACCAGGCCCGGAGGCGAAGGACGATGCTGGAGCTGCCCAGCTCGACCACGGGGCAGTCCAAGGCCTCGATCACGTCGGGATGGTTTCGAGTGATGCCGAGGAGGATCTCTCTGGCCTGCGTGACGTCCGACGTGTAGCTGATTCCGACATGAACCGCCGCCATCACCCGAGGATCGACGCTGGTGAGGTTCACGGTGGTCTGTGTTCCCGCCAGGCTGTTGGGGAGCACGACCCGCCGGTTGTCGAAGGTACGAAGGACCGTGTAGCCCAGGGTGACGCTCTCGACCACCCCTGTCTCCGGTCCGCCGGGCGCTTGCACCTGAAGTCGGTCCCCGACTCGGAACGGCCGGTAGATGAGCAGGGCGAGGCCAGCCAAGCAGGATGATCAGCGTGGCGTAGGTGAGGGCTCCCGTCAGCGTGTTCGGGTGGATCCTGGCGAGGGCGTGCTCGAGCTGCTGCATGGCCTGCTCTCCTTGGTCTACGGTGAACGGCCGGGCGGCGGTATCGGCATTCCGCTGCTGCCGGACCGGCAGGGTGTGGACGATGCCCCCGTCCTGCGCCGGAGGCCGACCAGCTCGGCGCTACCCGAACGCGGCACGCACCGCGCCAGGAAGAGGCGATGGTCGGTGACGCGGCTGACGGAGGCGGCCCCCTCAGAACCGAGTGCCCAGCGTTCCGACGGGTGGGCGCGGGCGGGGCCCGCGGCGGGACGCGCGACAACGGCCGGCAGCGTCGCGATGCCGCACGCGCAGATGGTGGCGGCCACGCCGCCACGGTGCCGGCGGGCTCGATCAGGCGACGCCGTCGCTGTCTCCATGACACGCCTCGTCACGAGGGTCTTGGTGCTTGCACCCGGCGGCCCGCGCCCCGGAGCCAGGCACACGGCTGGACGCCAAAGCATACCAGGGCGTCTGGCGGGTGATTGCCTTCCTGGTATCCGCACCTCCCGGCTCGCGCGAGCAGGCGGGCCTGCTCGAACGGGGCGGCCGGAAGAAGCTCTCGGACACGGTTGGAGCCCCGGTGAAGCGGCTCGACGCGCCGCCGGAACGGCTCATCCGACCGGGGGACGTGGTCGAGGGGGAGATCGAGCTCGAGGACGGCCGCCGGATGCCGGTGAGAGTCGCACAGACCGGGTGGAAGGACGACTTCGATCCGATCGACTACCGCTTCTCGATCCTCGACGTCGAGTGGCTGGTGCGACGCGCCCTCGTGGATGAGCTCCCGGACCTCGCCGCGGTGAAGTGCGCGGCGCCGGTCGTTCCCGACCGGGGCGAGACCCTCTGCACCGCGACCGGCCGGCAAGGAGAACGCCTCGACGTCGTGGTCAGCCGCTCGGGTGGGGAGCACCGGATGCGCCGGCGCGCGCCGCCGGGGAGCTGATCGGATCTAGCCCGCACCATTCACCGGCGACGCCGCTCCGCGCCGTGTCGCTTCTGCCGGGGCCCGCTACTCGGGGCAGGCGGGGCAGCCGGAATCGATGACGATCAGCCAACGACCGCTCGGCTCTCGGCGCCAGGTCGAGATGTACGTTCCCACGCGTTTGCCGTCAGGGTCGAAGACGGGGCCCCGGCTGATCGCCAAGTCGCCGGATCCGACGACCTCCACGATCTCAGGAGTCCACGAGAATGGCGCCTTGGGACCCTGGTAGCGCGTCCGCCAGCCCTCCACGATCGCCTCGCGGCCACGAAGCGGACCCTGGCCCCCGACGAAGACGGCATCCTCGGCCACGAAGCGGGCGAAGGCCTCGAGATCCCGGTCCGCCATCGTCTTGGCGAAGGCGATCTCCGTCTCGCGCACCTGCTGTGCGAGATCGTCGGATGCGGAGGGCGGCAGAGTCTGGGCCGCGAGACCCAGCGCCGACCCTACACCCACGACCACGATTCCCGCCCATGCTACGGTTCCCTTCACGCTGCCTCCTGATTCGGGCCTGCCCGAGCCGCAAGCGTACCATCCAAGAGCGCGCCGTCCACGCGTTGCCCAGGCCAGCCCCGGCGCTCGAGGACGGTCCGGGCGCTGTCTGTGTCCCGATCGGCGTATCATCAGCGGCGACAGGGGAGACGAAGCGGATGAGGCAGCCGCGCCACCAGCCCGCTGATGCTCCGAGAGGGCCGCGCCGGGTGGCCCTCGGCCTCTGCCTGTTGCTCCTGCCTGGCAGCGGCCTGGCCCTGGAGACTCCCGAGCGGTCCCTCGACGAGACGGCGATCCGCCTCGAGCTGGGCGAGGAGCGCTCGTGGCTCATCCTGCCGGTGGTGAACGCGGGACCCACGACCGGGGCCCGGTTTCGGGTCGAGACCCTCACCCCTGAAGGCGACGTGGGCCTGAGCCTCGAGCGGGACCTCACCCTCGAGGCGGGCGAGCGTTCTCTCCGCGTGGAGCTGCCCGCCCGCCTCGGCCGGCCCCGGGGCACGCCCCAGAACGAGCTGCTGCTGGACCGGCTGCGCTTCGAGCTGAAGACGGACGACGGCTGGGTCGCCAGTGGTGTGCGTGGGCTGTCCGCCATCGTGGGGCTGTTCGAGCTGCGGGTCATCGCGCCCTACACGGCTCGGAGCGGCTCGCGGGTCACGGTGCACGTACTGGCGAGGCGTGTGGCGACGGGCGAGCCGCTCGAAGGCGTCGCGGTCGAGACGCGGCTCGCTGAAACGGACGAGGGCGACGTCGGGCGAGGGCGGACGGACGCCCGCGGTCGGGCGACCGTGTCGCTTCGGCTTCCCTCGGATCTCGAGGACGCCGAGCACGAGATCCGGGTGCAGGGACAGCTCGGCGGGATCGGGGCCGAGGCCGTGAGCGAGCTCTGGACGAGCTCCAACCTGAGGGCCCTGGTCACCACGGACAAGCCCCTCTACCAGCCCGGCCAGCCCCTGCGGGTGCGCCTGCTGGCCTTCCACCCGCGGGAGCGCGTGGCGGCGGGCCTTCCGGTGAGCTTCAGCCTGAGAGCGCCCGACGGAGAGGCCGTCCTGGAGCGGACGCTGACCACGTCGGGCAACGGCGTGGCCAGCCTGGAGTGGTCGATCCCCGAGCGGGCGGCGCTGGGCGACTACCACCTGGAGGTGCATGGCGAGGGGGGCCGGAACCTCGGGCCCGGCCGGACGGTACGCGTGAGCCGCTACGAGCTGCCCGTCCTTCGTCTCGATGCCCGCAGCGAGCGGCCGTTCTACCTGCCCCGGCAGCGAAGAGCGCGCGTGGTCGTGCGGGTCGAGACGCTGACCGGCGAGCCCGTCGAGGGGGCGCGCGTGACCGTGCGTGGAGGCGTCGCCGAGTCCGACGAGGACCAGGCCGAAGACGAGACGGATGCCAGGGGCAGGGCCGTGTTGAGCGTCGACCTGGCCGACGCCCACAGACAGCTCCGCGACGAGGACTGGCGGCAGTTCGCGGACCTGGGCTACGAGGCCCACGTCGTGGATCCCATCTCGGGGCGGTCGGAGGCGCGCCGCTTCGACATCCGCATCACCCGCCATCCCGTGCACGTCTACTGGCAGGAATCCAGCGGAGGGCTGCCTGTCGGCTTCGGTGTCGACGGGTTCGTCGCCACCTACTCCGCCGACGGGACGCCGCTGGCCTGCGACGTCCGCTTCTCCGGGACCTTCAAGGTCCGGGTGCGCACCAACGAGCGGGGGCAGGCGCGGGTGCGCACCGAGCGCCCTCCGGGCGAGGACGCGCCCCGGGAGCTGCGCGTCGAGGCCCGCGACGACCAGGGACGCAAGGGCCGCCTCGAGGACCACGTCTACGTCAACACCGACCCGGTCGTGCGGCTTCGGGCGGCGGCCACCCTGCTCCGACCGGGCGACCCCGTGCGCATCCGGGTCCAGGCGGACCCTCCCGGGGAGGTGCTGCTCCACCTGCAGCGGGGGGACCAGCCGGTCGCGGCCCGCGAGGTGATGGCCGACGCCGAAGGGGTGTTCGTCGACTTCGCCTACCAGGAGGGGTGGGCGGACGAGCTGTGCGTTGGAGCCATCCGATCGGACGGCGAGCGGTGGCAGGGGATCGACAGCCTGTGCGTCTTCTACCCGCGGGCGCGGGCGCCCGAGCTGAAGGTCGAGGCGCAGCCGGCACGGGCCCGACCGGGCGAGCGCGTGCGGGCGCGCTTGCAGCTCCGCGATAGGCGAGGCGCCCCCCGCGCCGGGGTCGTGGGTCTGGTCGGAGTGGACCAGGCGTTGCTCGATCGCGCGCGTTCACAGGAGGAGTTCGGCGACTTCTGGTACTCCCACGGGCTCTTCGAGGACGACCCCATCGGGGCCCTCGATCTCGACGCCCTGGACGCACAGCAACCCTGGGAGCCCAGCCTCGAGCTGGCCGCCGCATGGGGGCTGCGCGACGGGGACTTCTACCTGAACCGGGCCACCAGCGAGGGCCCGGACCTCCAGCGCGCCTACCAGCCGGTGGTTCTAGTCGCGATGGCGCCGATTCAGGAGGCGCTGGACGACAGGCACTGGCCGGACCCGGGCTACCCGGTGCGCGTCGAGGCGCTGCTGGACGAGCTCGCGACCCACGGCTTCGAGGCGCGGGGGCTTCTCGACCCATGGGGTCGGAGATACCGGTTTCGTCTGGCCCCCGGTCGGGAGCACATGCAGCTCGAGGCCGTCAGCGCGGGTCCGGACGAGCTGTTCCACAGCCCGGACGACCTCACCGTGACGGTCCGCTCGTGGCCCCTCTACGCCCGCCTGGCCAAGAAGCTGCGCCGGGCGCTGGAGCGCTACGTGGACACCCACGGCACCCTGCCGAGGAACGTCCGGGGCCTGCGGGACGTGCTGCGCCGCGAGGGCGTCGACCCCGGCTCGCTCGAGGACGCCCACGGCGAGCGGCTGCGGCTGGAGCTGAGGCGGGAGGGCCGGCACGGTGTCCTGGCGTGCGCGAGCGATCTGGCTCTCTTCGAGGTCAAGCTGGATCTCTACGCCGACGCCGAGCGGCGGGTGCGCGAGGCGCTGGCGGCGTTTTCTGCCGAGGCAGGGGGCCTGCCGCAGGACGAGGCCACGTTCTGGAAGGCGCTGTCCGACGCCGGCATCGAGACGCGGTCGATTTGCGACCCTTGGGGTCACGCCCCCTGGCCGGTGTTTCGCCTCGAGTCGCGCCACGGGGATCTGCTGGGGCTTCGCGTCGCCGAAACGGGCGCCGCAACCCGGGAGCGCATCAGCGCCGTGTCGCAGGACGTCGAGGCCATCGAGCTGCGAAGCGCGGGGCCCGACGGGAAGAGGGGCTCCCGCGGCGACGTGCACCTCGCCGACTTCAGCCGGCTGGCCCGCGAGCTGTCCCCGACGCGGACCAGGCCGCGCCGCGGCGCCGTCGTGAGCGAAACCACGGGAGCCATCCTCGGGCAGGTGACCGACCACGAGGGCGGGGTGCTTCCGGGCGCCACCGTCGCCGTCGAGGATATC
The DNA here is from genome assembly GCA_964574335.1 of uncultured Acidobacteriota bacterium. Classification (GTDB taxonomy): domain Bacteria; phylum Acidobacteriota; class Vicinamibacteria; order Fen-336; family Fen-336; genus CAZNNH01. The sequence continues at coordinate 37,290 of CAZNNH010000009.1, forward strand.
GATGGCGACCACGAGGCGGTGACCGTCACCGATGGTGACGGCGAGTACGTGGTCGGCGCCTTGCCGCCGGGCAACTACCGGGTGGTCGTCTCTCTCCCGGGGTTCAAGAACCTCGAGACGCACGTACGGGTCCTGGCGGGCCGGGCCACCGTCGTCGATGCGGAGCTGGAAGTGGGGGAGGTGACCGAGTCGATCTCCGTGACGGCCTCGGAGAGGCCTACTGGGACGACGTCGGCGGAGGTGGCTCCCAGGGAAGAGATTCGGCTGTCGCTGCGGCCGCCGGCGACGCCACGGCTGCGCGAGTACTTCCCCGAGACGCTGCTGTGGGAGCCCGAGGTGGAGATCGGCCCGAGCGGCGAGGCCGAGGTCGCCTTCACCCTGGCCGACAGCCTCACCACCTGGAAGCTGAACGCCCTGGCCTCCACCGACGACGGCTTCGTGACCACGGCCGAGACCGAGGTGGTGGGCTTCCTGCCCTTCTTCGGCGAGCTCGACCCGCCGCCGGTCCTCACCGCCGGCGATCGCCTCGAGCTGCCCCTGGTAGTGCGCAACCAGCTCGAGACGGAAGAGCGGGCAGAGGTGAGCCTGGAGGCCAGCGCCGGCCTGGCCATCGGCCCGGCCTCGGCGACCCGCCTGGACGTCCCGGCCGGTGGCACGGCCGTCGCCACCTTCCCCGTCCGTGCCGAGGCCCCCGCAGCCGAGGTGGCCCTCACCGCCACGGTGCTCGGCGGTGACTCGGGAGACCGCGTTCGCAAGCGGCTGCGGGTGCGCCCCGACGGCGAGGACGTGGAGGGCGTGCAGGCGGACCTGCTCAGCGGCGATGCCGAGCTGAGCTTCACCGTGCCGCCCGAGGCGCTGCCCGGCACGGCCTGGGGGGAGCTGCGGATCCTTCCCGGGCTGCGCGCGCAGATCGTCGACGCCATCGAGGGCTCGCTGCACCGGCCGTACGGCTGCGCCGAGCAGACGGTCTCCGCGGGCTTTCCGAGCCTGCTCTTCCTGGAGCTGGCCGGCGAGGAGGCGCAGGGACCGCAGGTTGAACGGGCGCGCCTGTACCTGCGACGGGCCGTGGAGCGGCTCGAGGCCTTCCAGGCAGCGGGTGGGGGCTTCGGCTACTGGTGGGCAAGCGAGGCCGACACGGCGGTGACAGCCCACGGCCTGCGGCTGCTGGTCCGGGCACGGGGGCTCGTCGAGGGGCCCGAGAGGCTGGTGGCGAGCGCCCTGAAGCTGCTGCTGAAGCGCCAGGGTCCCGACGGGCGTTGGGGCGGGTCCTGGGCACTGACGGCCTTCGTCGCCCGGGCCCTGGCCCAGCTTCCCTCGCCGGGAGAGCGGCCGGACGGCGCGCTGCTCCGGAGCCTGGAGGCGCTCCGCGGCGAGGTCGGCGAGACGCAGGAGCCCTACGTGCTCGCCACAGCGGCGCTCGTCGGTCTGGAGCTGGACGACGGCGAGCTCGTCGGGGCGGCGCTCGAGCGGCTGCGAGGTCTCGAGCATCGCGAGGGCGAGGGGTCGTTCTGGCACCCGCAGACCAACACGCCTTTCTTCGGCTGGGGACGCGCCGGTCGCCTGGAGACGACGGGTCTCGTCGCCCAGGCACTGGTGGGCTCCGGACAACCCGGAGACGAGGCACGAAGGGATCGCGCCCTGCTGTTCCTGCTACGTCATCAGGACGCCTACGGCGTCTGGTGGTCGTCGCAGGCCACGGTGAACGTGCTCGAGGCGCTGGCCGCCCGGGCCCGTCAGGAGCCGGCGGTGACCTCGCCCCGCGGGCCGGTCCAGGTGCGGCTCGACGGAGCCGACGTGGGCTCGGTCGACTGGGACGAGGGCGATGATCCCGCGAGGACCGTGCCGTTGGGCTCACCTGCCGCCGGGACGCATCGGCTCGAGCTGCGCGGCCTGCCGCCCGGCTCGAGCATCGTGCGCCTGGTCACCGGACACGCCCGCCCCTGGCCGGAGACCGCTTCGGGGATCTCTGCCTCGGGCACGCTGCGGCTGGCCGTCGACTACGACCGGACGGACCTCCAACGACTCGGCTCGGTCACCGCGCGGCTGGAGGCTCGCCGCGTCGGCTTCCGCGGCTACGGCATGATGCTGGCCGAGGTGGGCCTGCCCCCCGGCTCGGACGTGGACCGCTTCTCGCTCGAGGACCAGCTCTGGCGATCGGGGCTGTGCCGCTACGAGGTCCGCCCGGACCGGGTGGTGCTCTACCTGTGGCCGTTCGGCGGCCAGGCGAAGGTCGACGTCCGCTTCCGGCCGCGGCTGGCTCTGGACGCCAAGAGCGCGCCCTCCCAGCTCTACGACTACTACAACCCCGACGAGCGCGTCCGTCTGCCGCCCAAGCGCTTCACGGTCCGTCCGTAGCAGGCTACTCCTGCAGCACGAAGGGGAGCGTGTACGGCCCGGCGGGCAGTCCGAGAGCCGAGAAGGTCGTCGGGCTGAGCTGCCATCCCGACCGGCTTCCCACGTTGGTGTTGCAGGTCGGGTTCTCGAGCGTCGCCGCAGCGAACGAGACCGACGTAGAGAGACCGGTGGTGACGGTGGTCGGGATCATGAAGGCGCCGAGCCTGGCCGACCAGTAGGCCTGCTTGCCGCGGCTGAGGCTGCCGCCCCCGCTGCCGCCGTCGTTCTTGTAGGCGTCGCCGGTGCAGCCCACCCCCGACCAGAAGATCTGGGCGGGGTACGGGCTGTGGGCGGCGTCTTCGAAGGTGCTTTCCCAGGCCAGATCCACAAAGTAGCCGTTGCTGGTGATCACCGTGAAGCCGTACGAGTCCGCCGAGACCAGCCTGCCTAAGAGGTTCGGGGTGCCGGAGCTGTCGTAGACCGAGAGTCCGGCGGTACCGGCTGGACCTTGAGGTCCCTGAGCTCCCTGAGGTCCCTGTGGACCCTGAGGTCCGGTCGGTCCGGCAGGTCCCGTCGCCCCGGTCGCTCCGGTCGCCCCGGTGGGTCCGATTGGCCCTTGGGGGCCAGTCGGTCCGGCAGGCCCGGCAGGCCCGGCGGGTCCGGCTGGTCCAGCGGGGCCGGTCGGTCCCTCCGGTCCGGTCGGTCCGGCGGGCCCCGAGCTGGCCAGGGCCACCTCGATCTGCATCTCGTGGGCCTTTGTGGTCTCCTTGCTTCCCAGGTTGGCCCGGATGCCCGACGGCGCGAGCAGGAGCCCGTTGTTGTCCAGTCCATCGACCCACTGGCGCACCGCGTCCGTGACGTCGACCGTCACGAAGTGGCCCTCCGAGCCAGACGGGATGGTGAGGTTGTAGGCCAGCGGAGCCCCGAGGGTGAGACTGGCCGCGGTCGTCGCGGTGAGCGTGTCTTCATCCCATGGGTCGGCGACCATGCTGAGGTCGATGGTTCCCGCGTCGAGGACGCTCACCACCCAGACTCGCAGGGTGGCCTTGTCGATGTCCGAGCCGGTGATCCCGCTCGGCAACGGAGAAAGATCGAACTTGACGTAGCCGTCCTGGTGCCTGGCAGCGAACCCGATGTCGTCCCTGATGCCGATTACTGCCGCGGCACCGTAGTTCACGTCGGGCTTGCTGGCCCTCGTGTAGGTGTCAGCGGCCACGTTCAGCGTGTCGGCGAAGGCCTTAGGCGACAGGATCGGAAGGGAGAGCAGGCAGACCGCCCCCAAGACCGGGACGAGGTCTCTCCTCCGAATGTAGGTCGTGCGGCCAGCACTCTCGATCGTTCGTTTCACTCAAGTCCCCCCAAGTTGGCTCGCGGCCGCGCTGCGGCCACGGGCCCAACTGCCCCGGATCGTCTCTGGCGGGCCGAAGGCGAACCATCCCCTCCTCGGTCCGGACCGGCTCCGCTGTCTTCCGTATGCTCTCGATGATAGCGCCCGGGGACGGAGCCTGTCCAGCTCAGGACGGCGCCTGGCGGCTGGCGGGCCAAGGGTGGCTCATCAAGCGATGCACCACCGCCAGGCCCGATGCGATGACCACGCCCATGGCGCCCACCCCGAACCAGAGCACGTCGGATCCCAGGCTCGAGTAGACGCGGGTGCCCAGGCCGGGGCCGACCGTCATCGCCACGGCGAAGGCCAGGCTGAACAGACCCTGGTAGCGTCCCTGGGAGGCCGGGTCAGCGCGATTGGCGGCGATGGTGCTGATGGTCGGCGAGACCAGCATCTCCCCGAGCGTCCAGACGACGACGGTGCCGGCGGCGTAGCCGAAGCCGCGGCCCAGGGGCATCAGCGCGAAGCCCCCGCAGAGGAACAGGGCTCCCACCGCTGCCAACAGCGCCTCGGGGTGGTTTCGCAGCCGGTGGATCAGCAGCATCTCCACGGCGACGATGAGCAGCGTGTTGATCGCCACCAGCGCGCCGATGCTGCTCTCGGGCAGGCCGTAGACCTCGTGCAGGTAGAGCGGGAAGGTGGACAGGAACTGAGAGAAGACCAGGGCCACGCCGAAGACCTGGACCAGGAAGAACAGGAAGGCGCGGTCCCGCCACGGGGAGCGCGCCGCGTCCGAGACCGGCGGCCGGCCGTGCCCGTGGGGCCCGGCGGTGGGGAAGACGCGGAAGACGATGACGGCGGCGGCCAAGCCGGTCAGGCCGTCGACCCAGAACAGGGAGCGGTAGCTCCACAGCGCCAGATAGCCGCCGGCAACCGGGCCGATGCTGATGCCGAGGTTGGCGGCGAGGCGGTTCAGCGCATAGCCGCGGGGGCGCAGCTCCGGCGGGCAGATCTGCGCGTAGGCCGTGGCGTTGGCGGGATGCAGCGCCTCGGATGCGGTCGCGGCCAGGAACATGAGCGCGGCGATGGCCGGAAGCGAGCGTGGGAAGGAGAGCAGAATGAGCAGCACGCCGCTCGCCGAGAGGCTCAGCTTCTGGATGGTGTAGGCGCCCAGCCGATCCGAGAGGCGGCCGCCGAAGTAGGTCCCGAGCAGCGAGCCGAGCCCGAACGCGCTCATCACCCAGCCCGCCTCGGGCACCGTGTAGCCGAGCTCCCGCGTCAGGTAGAGCGTCATGAAGAAGAGCACCATCATGCCCGAGCGGTTCACGAACACGGCGAGAGCCAGCAGCCAGGCGGCACGCGGTAGTCCGGCGTAGGCGTCGCGGTAGCTTCGGGCGAGGCGGCTGAGCATGGCCCCCATTGAGCGCCGCGCGGGTGCGGCGGCCGGCTGGATTCTACGCGAGGAAGACTCTCGGCCAGGCGATACCGGCGATGGCGTCCGCCGCCGCCGATCCGGAATCCGGCCGATTCTCTTCGAGTATCATGATCCGAGACGGTCCGTGCCAGGGAGGTTGTGGATGAGCCGAGCATGGAGCTGGGGAGCAGCTCTCGCACACTGGACGGCAGCGCGTAGCCGACGCCGAGTAGCCTGACGAGAGCCGCCGATGATCGGCCGCCGAGCCCGCCACGACCTGCTCGTGGTCGGCGTCGGAAGCTCGCTGCGTGGTGACGACCGGGTCGGCCTCGAGCTGGTCCGTCGGGTTCGCGAGCGCTTCGGCGCCGGCCTCGTTTGCCTGGAGCTCAACGAGCCCGACGTCTCGCTGGCCGAGCGCCTGGCCGGCTTCGAGGAGCTGTTGGTGGTCGACGCCGCCGTCGGGCAGGGCGACCAGCCGTACACGTTGGTCGACCTCCCGGCCAGCGACCGGCTGGTTCCGTCCGGCGGGCTCAGCTCGCACGTCTTCGACTGGGGGGTGATCCTGGCGCTCTCCCACCGGCTCTACGGAGGACACGCGCGGGGCCGGCTGCTCGGGGTCAGCGCGTCCTGCTTCGAGCTCTCGGAAGCGCTGTCCGAGCCGTGCGCCCGCAACGCCGAGCGGGCCTTCCTGTTCCTCATCGACTATTGCTCCCGGCCGGCGTGAGCCGGGGCGACGGCGCGCTATAATCCCCGCGCATGTCCACTCGCACCGAGATCGCCCACTCCACCGCGGTCGCCGTCCGGGCAGCCGCCGGCTCGCTCGCCGACTGCCGCTGCCTGATCGGGTTCGACGGCTTCGTCGACAGCATCATCGACGTCGTCGACGAGCGCCACAGCCCCGATCGCTACGACCGCATGAAGACCATCGACCAGCTCGGCCGGAAGCTGGTCGCGGCTGCCGGCCAGAGCTCCAACTACGAGCTGGTGACGCGTCTGCAGAAGCTGGGCGGCAACGGTCCGATCATGTCCAACGCGCTGGCCACGGCCGGCCTGCCGGTCACCTACGTGGGGGCGCTTGGGTTTCCGACCATCCACCGGGCCTTCGAGGCCTTCTCCCAGCGAGCCGAGTGCGTCTCGTTCTGCGAGCCGGGGCTGACCGACGCGCTCGAGTTCGACGACGGCAAGATCATGCTCGGCAAGCACGAGACGCTGGCCGGGGTCAGCGCCGAGCGGCTCCAGGAGCTGGTGGGCACCGAGAGGCTCCGGCAGATCGTCGGTGGCAGTCGGCTGCTGGGGATGGTCAACTGGACCATGCTGACGCGGATGGACGGCATCTGGGACTACCTGATGCGGGAGGTGCTACCGGGACTGGAGCAGCCGCGGGGCGGACGGCGCGTGGTCTTCGTGGATCTTGCGGACCCGGAGAAGCGGACCCGGGACGACCTGCGTCGCGCCCTCGCCACCTGCGCCCGCTTCCAGGAGCAAGCGGACGTGATCCTCGGCTACAACCTGAAGGAGGCGCTGCAGGTGACCGACGCCCTCGGCCTGGCTCGGCCCGAGCGGCCGGAAGCCGGGATCGAGGCGCTCTCCCGCGAGCTGCGGGGCCGGCTCGACGTTCACACGGTGGTGGTCCACCCGCGAAGCGGGGCGGCGGCCAGCGCCCGCAAGGGTGAGGCGGTCGAGACCGCGGCGTTCGCCGGACCGCTGGTGCGGCACCCGAAGCTCTCGACGGGGGCCGGCGACAACTTCAACGCCGGCTTCTGCATCGGCCACCTCGCCGGCCTCTCCCTGGAGCAGAGCCTGTGCCTGGGTACCGCCGCAAGCGGCTACTACGTCAGGGCCGCGCACAGCGGGAGCCTGCAGGAGCTGGCCTCGTTCTGCGAGGAGCTGCCGGAACCCGAGGCGTAGCGCCCCAGCCGCCAGGCGGCACCTGCCCGAAAAGTCAAAAGTCTAGACCTGACCCCTCAGGCCCTCGTCGCCTCGCCTCGGCAGATGGTGTCTGGGGGCGGCGGCTGGCGGGCAACGTGGTAACCTTCCCCAGCACGGCGACTCCAAGGAGGTCGCGCATGCCGAGAGCGCTCCCGAGTACGACCGGCTGGAGCCTGTTTCAGGAGCCCGTCGACCGTCCGGCGGGGGGAGAACGGGGATGAGGTTCTTCTTCCACGAGAAAGACAAGGACGTGCTGGTGCTCGCCCTCGACGCGCAGATCAACGCCTACGGCGCCGACGACATGCTCGACGATCTCGACCGGTTCACCGAGGCCGGCGTGCGTCTCCTGATCGTCGACTGCAGCCAGCTCAGCTACATCACCAGCCAGGGGATCGGCCGGCTGTTCCGGGTCCACAAGCGGGTCTGGGAGAAGCAGGGCGAGGTCCGGCTGGCGGCCGTCGGCCGGGTGGTGGCGCGGATCCTCGAGATCACCCGGCTGAACGTGGTCTTCCAGGCCGACCCGACCCTCGACGAGGCGCTTCGCTCGCTGAAGGAGGGTGAGGGCTGAGCGGGGGACGTGAGAGTGACCGTCTCGGCCACGGGACGTCGCTCTGGTTGGCCCCCGAGCCCCCGTGGCGGGAGCGCTTCGCGCGGACCATCCGCGATCTGGCCGGGCGGCTCGGTACGGACCCTTTCGAGCCCCACGTGACGCTGCTGCCCGGCCTACCCGGCGAACCGGGGCGGCTCTCGGAGACGGCCAAACGGCTGGCCGCCGAGCTCGGTCCCGTCGACCTGGTCTTCCGCGGGGTGCGGCACCAGCCTCGGTTCTTTCGCTGCATCTACCTGGAAGCCGAAAAGGGAAAGGCGCTGGTGGCCGCGCACCGGCGCGCGGCCGAGCTCTTCGACCGGGCGGCGGACCGGTCGTTTCTGCCCCACCTCAGCCTGGTCTACGCCCACCTCGGACCGGAGGTGGCGGCCCGCCTCTGCGCCGAGCTCGGCTCCGAGCACCCGGCCTGCCGCGCCACCGCCCTGGAGGTGGTCCACACCGAGGGGCCCCCGCAGGAGTGGCGGGTGGTGGCGTCCCATCGGCTGAGCCTCCCGTCGTAGCGCGAGCGTTCCCATCGCCAGACGGTCGCCGATCCCGCGTCGCCCCGCGACACCACGGCCTGCGGGCCGGTAGAATGAGTACTTCGCGTCTTTGGTCTTCCAGGGAGAGAGCATGGCGAAGCTGGAGCTGGGTCGTCTGTCGGGGTACACGCCGTATCCCGGTCCGTTGGTGACGGTGATCCTCGACGGGGTGGGGATCGGCAAGCAGGACGAATCGGACGGCGTCTTCACGGCACGCACGCCGGTGCTCGACGCGCTCTTCGGGGAGCCCCTCTACACCCGGCTGCGGGCCCATGGAACGGCGGTCGGCCTGCCCTCCGACGACGACATGGGCAACTCCGAGGTGGGCCACAACGCCCTGGGGGCGGGGCGGGTCTTCGCCCAGGGCGCCAAGCTGGTCAACCGGGCGATCGAGTCGGGACGGATCTTCGAGGGGGCGGCCTGGAAGGCCATCGGCGAGCGGCTGCAGAGCGGTGGGACCCTCCACCTGATCGGCCTGGTCTCGGACGGGAACGTCCACAGCCACATCGACCAGCTCTACGCCCTCGTCGACCGCGCCGCCCGGGACGGCGCGAAACGCCTACGGGTTCATTGCCTGCTGGACGGGCGCGACGTCGGCGAGAGGAGCGCCCTGCAGTACGTCGAGCCGCTCGAGAAGCGGCTGGCCGAGCTGTCGCAATCGGGACGGGACTTCCGGGTCGCCTCGGGCGGCGGACGTATGGTGACCACCATGGACCGCTACAACGCCAACTGGGCGGTGGTCGAGAAGGGGTGGCAGGCGCACGTGCTGGGCGAGGGTCGCGGGTTCGCCTCCGCCGCCGAGGCGGTGCGCACCTACTACGCCGAGGACCCGAAGATGACCGACCAGTACATGGACTCGTTCGTGGTCACGGAGGGGGGGCGGCCGGTCGGCACCATCGAGGACGGTGACGCGGTGGTCTTCTTCAATTTCCGCGGCGACCGGGCCATCGAGATCTCGCTCGCCTTCACCGAGGTGGACTTCAAGGCCTTCGACCGTAAGCGGGTCCCCGACGTCTTCTACGCCGGGATGATGGAGTACGACGGCGACGCCAAGATCCCCCCCAACTACCTGGTGGAGCCGCCCGCCATCGACCGGACCCTCGGCCAGTACCTGTGCGCCGCCGGGGTGACCTCCTTCGCCACCTCCGAGACCCAGAAGTACGGTCACGTCACCTACTTCTGGAACGGCAACAACTCCGGCTACATCGACCAGAAGCTGGAGCGGTACCTCGAGGTGCCGTCCGACGTGGTGCCCTTCGACCAGCGCCCCTGGATGAAGGCGGCCGAGATTAGCGACGCGGTCAGCGCCGAGGTCCGGAAGGGCGAGCGGAAGTTCATCCGCCTCAATTTCGCCAACGGCGACATGGTCGGCCACACCGGCATCGTCGACTCGGTGCTGATCGCGATGGCCGCGGTCGACCTGAGCCTGGGCCGCCTGCTGCCGGAGATCGAGAAGGCGCGGGGAGTGCTGATGGTGACCGCCGACCACGGCAACGCGGACCAGATGTTCACCGAGAAGAAGGGCGTCCGCACCCCGATGGTGGCCCACACCTTGAACCCGGTCCCCTTCCTGGTCAAGGACTACTCGGGGGCGAACCCCTGGAAGATGGCGGGGGTCGAGGGGCCAGGGCTCAGCAACGTGGCCGCGACCATCTGCACCCTGCTCGGATTCGACCCTCCCGGGGACTACGACCGGGCCCTGATCCGATTGGGGACATGACCGGGTTTCCCCCGCCCGCTAGGAGAGCGCGCCGATCCGCCGGACTGCGTCGGCCACCGTGATGTCTGCGGTGACCGCGCTCGAGGCGGCCTCGGAGCGATCCATCACCTCCTGGACCAGCCGGGCCACCGGGTCCTGGGGAAGGGCCTCGTCGCTCGATGGCGGGCTGCGACGGAACTCGTCGATGACCTGCTTCAGGGAGATCAGCGCGGCGTCGCGGGCGAGGAAGTAGCGGTCGACGTGCTCGTCGCGACCCTGCGGCGTGTGCTCGGTCGGCCAGTGCCCGTTGTCGGGGACCGAGAGCAGCAGCCCCGCCTCGACCAGCCGGTTGAGCACCTCGTGGGTGGTCTCGAACGAGACCGGGCTCTGGGCCGCGATCTGCTCCGCGCTGGGCGGCGCCTCACCGCTCGAGTAGGCGCGCGCCACCTCGACCATGGCGCGGAGCGCCAGCATCTCGCGGACCACCGGGCCGTCCATCAGGCGGATCCTCTCCTCCTGCAGGGCCCGTGAGTACTGCAAGCCATAGGTCACCTTGCAGCAGAAGAGCACGATCTGCCAGCCGATCTGCAGCCAGAGCAGGAACAGCGGCAGGGTCCCCAGCGAGCCGTAGACCTGGCTGTAATCGATGAGCTGCCGGGAGGCCCAGATGAAGCCCAGCTTGCCCACCTCCCACAGCGAGCCGGCCACCAGGCCGCCTCCGAGGGCGGCGAACCAGCGTACCCGGGTGTTGGGAACCACCAGGTACAGGAGCGTCATGCCGATCCAACTGAAGATCCAGTGCGACTGCTGCAGCAGGACTTCGAGCAGGCCGCTGGCCTGGGGCAACGAGGCGCCGAGCCGCGCCAGCAGCGCCTGGGAGTTGGCCGGGGAGGTGATCGAGAAGGACAGGGCCGCCACCACCGGACCCACCGTGACGATCGCCCAGTAGATGGCGAAGCGCTGGAAGAAGGGGCGCACCTTCTCGACGTTCCACAGGTCGTTGAAGGTCTTCTCGATGTAGGTGAGCAGCGAGACCACGATGAAGAACAGCCCCACCACGCCGATGCCGCCGACGGCGCCGGTCTGCCGCCAGACGAAGGTCTTGATGCTCTCGTCGAGGGCCGAGGCGGCGCCCGGAGCCAGGTTCTCGAGGATCTTCTCCTGGAGCTGGCGCTGGGCGGCCTCGAGCCCGCCGAAGGCGTGGAAGAGCGAAAAGGCGACCGCCAGGAACGGGATCACTCCCAAGAGGGTCCGGAACGTCAGGGCGTGGGCCCGCATCGCCATCTGGTCCGACTCGTAGGACCGGACCGCGTTCTCCCAGGCGCGCACCCACACCAGGAAGTGGGCACGTAGCGCGGAGGTCTCCCGGCGGGGCAGCTCCCAGACGGTACGGACCCACCAGGTGGCGAAGCGGGCCGGCCAGCTCGTGATGTGCACCACGGGAGCCTACTCTAGCGCTTCTCGGACTGCTCGAGCAGCCGCGGGGCCGACCCCCCGGGCTCCGGGAGCGGGCGTTCTGCCCGTCGCTGACATGGCCTCGAATGATAGGCCACAAGGTGGGCGGCGGGCCAGCGGTGCCGCTATCATGTGGCGTGCCCTACGTCTACATCCTGCGCTGCGGCGACGGCTCCCTGTACACGGGGGCCACCAAGGACCTGGCCGCCCGCCTGCGCCAGCACCAGGCCGGGCGGGCCTCGCGCTACACCCGTGCCCATCAGCCGGTGACCCTGGTCTGGTCGCGCCGGCTTCGTACCTGGAGCCAGTCGCTGCGCGAGGAGCACCGCATCAAGCGGCTGCGTCGCGCCGGCAAGGAGGCCCTGGTCGCGTCCGGAGCGGACGGCGGCGTCGGTCGGCGCGCCCCAGCTCGGCGTGACGGGGCCGGGGTGCGGAGCGCGGTGCGAGGCCTGGCGGGCCTTCTGGTCGGTCTGCTGGTGGCCACGCCGGGACTGGCTTCGGTCCTCGAGGGCCGGGTCTCGTTCTCCGACGGTCGCGCCGTCGCCCGAGCCCGGGTGTCGATCCTCGGCCGGACCGGCAGCGTGCTCACGGACGAGCAGGGGCGCTTCTCCTGGTCACCGCTGCCGCAGCCTCCGTTCGAGATGATGGTGGCGCTGGCCGGCGGCGGCTACCTCAAGCCGGTCCGGATCGAGGCCTTGCCCGAGGGTCCCCCCCTCGAGATCGTCGTGGAGCCGACGATCGACGAGAACGTGACCGTCACCGGGGGGCTCGCCCCGCACCTCCTACCTCCTCCCGCCGCCGGCACCAACTTGCTCACCGCGCGGGAGATCGGGGCGCGCGCGCCGGTGCACCTGACCCAGGCGCTCGAGAACGTGGCCGGCGTCGCCAGCATCTCGGAAGGCCAGGCCGCGGTCCCGGCGATCCGGGGTTTCGCCCACGGACGCACCCTGATCCTGCTCGACGGGACTCGGGTCACGGCCGAGCGCCGGGTGGGGCCGAGCGCGACCTTCCTCGACCCGGTGACCCTGGAGAGCGTCGAGGTGGCCCGCGGACCGGGGTCGGTCGCCTACGGCTCGGACGCCTTCGGTGGCGTGATCGATGCCCGCACCCGCCGTACCGCCCCGGGCTCCGGGACCGCCGGGCGCTTCGTGGGCGCCCTGGGTGCCGGGGTGCCTCAGGAGCGAGCGGCGATCGAGGTCGGGCACGGCTTCGCGAGCGGCGGCCTCATCTTCCAGGGCCACTATCGCAACCTCGACGACTACACGAGCCCCGGGGGGGAGGTCCCCAACTCCGGCTCCCGCGACTTCGGGGGGCGGGCCCGCCTCGACCGTCGGATCGGCGCCGGGACCCTGAGCCTCGCCTGGCAGAGCGACCTGGGCCGGGACATCGAGCGGCCTCGCACCAACTCGACCACCACCCGCTTCTTCTATCCCAGCGAGGACTCGCACCGGCTGGTGGCGGACTGGAGGAGCGGCCCCGTCTCTGGCTTCAGCCAGCTCGGCGCCAGCGCCTTCCTGGGCAGCTACGCGATCGTCACCGACCAGGACCGCTTCGCGACCGAGACCGCGCCACGCGGGGTGGAGCGGGCCGACGTCTCGGCCCGGGACTTTCACCTCCGCGGCTTCGCGGCCCGGACGGTGGGCCCGGCCCGCCTGGAGCTGGGCCTCGACGTGAACGGGCGCTTCGGCCTTCGGGCCCTCGACATCGACCGGGTCTACGACGCCGCCGGCACTCTCGCCGATGAGGAGGTCAGCGTCTCGATCGACGACGCCAGGCGCACCGACTACGCCGCCTTCTCCAGCGTCGAGGCGGCGGCCGGGAGTCGCGTTACCCTCCACGGCGGGCTGCGTCTGGACCACGTGGTCACCCTCAACGTGGGGGGCTACTTCGGCGACCGATCGACTGGCCATGACGCGGCGTCGGGCTTCGCCGCGATCGCGGTTCTGCTGGCACGCGGGCTCTCGGCGACCGCCCAGGCTTCGAGCGGCTTCCGCGACCCGCTGCTCTCGGACCGCTACTACCGAGGGCCCACCGGCCGCGGCTTCATCACCGGCAACCCCGACCTCGATCCCGAGCGGAGCTGGCAGCTCGACCTGGCGCTGCGCTACGTCGCCGCCAGGTGGAGGGCGGCAGCCCACGCCTTCGACTACCGGGTCGAGGGCCTGATCGAGCGCTACGAGACGGAGCCCGACTACTTCTACTTCAGGAACCGGGGCCGGGCCCGAATGCGCGGCGTCGAGCTGGAGGTCCAGGTGGTGGCGCCGGGTGAGGTCTCCGTCGAGTTTTCCGGGCACCTGATCCGAGGCCACGCAGAGGAGGACGGTTCCCCCCTCGACGACGTTCCGCCGCCGACCCTGACGCTCAGGCTGAGCCGCGACTTCGGGAGGGGCTTCGTGCTGGCGCGGGGGGCGCTCTACGCCGAAGACGATCGGCCGGGGCCCACCGAGCAGGCCCGGCCCGGCTACGGCCTGCTCGACCTGACCCTGGGTCTTCGTGTCGGCGAGCGGCTCGAGCTGCGTCTGCTCGGCCGCAACCTCCTCGACCACGCCTACCTGGTGAGCCCCGATCGGCGGGCGGTGCTGGCCCCCGGCCGCTCGCTGCTGGTGACGACGGTCCTGGCCTTCTGAGGCCGGGACATCGTCAGGACGCTGCCCGGCAGACCTGTCGCTGCCGCCCCAGGCCGGTGACGGCCAGCTCGGTGACGTCGCCCGGCTTCAGGAAGCGGGGCGGCTTCCGGCCCATCCCCACGCCGGGCGGGGTGCCGGTCGAGATCACGTCGCCGATCTCGAGCGGCATGATCTGGCTCAGGTAGTGAATGATGAAGAAGGGGTCGAAGACCATCGTCGCGGTGGACCCCTCCTGCATCCGCTCCCCGTTCAGGTCCAGGGTCAGCCCCAGCGATCGGCAATCCACCTCGTCGGGCGTGACCAGCCACGGCCCGAGGGGATTGAAGCCTCGGCAGCTCTTGCCCTTGGTCCACTGGCCGCCCCGCTCGAGCTGGAAGTGACGCTCCGAGACGTCGTGGCTGATGGTGAAGCCGGCGACCGCCGAAGCCGCCCCGTCCGGGCCCTCGAGGTACTCCACGTCCCGCCCGATCACCACGCCCAGCTCCACCTCCCAGTCGGTCTTCTGCGAGCCGCGGGGGAGCACGATCGGGTCGTTGGGCCCCACCACCGTGTGGGAGGCCTTCAGGAACACCACCGGCTCGTCGGGGATCGGCATGCCCGACTCCCGGGCATGGTCCGCGTAGTTGAGGCCGATGCCGATGACCTTGCCGGGGCGGGGTACCGGCGCGTCGTACTCGGGCTCTCCCGGCAGCGCGGGGTAGCGCTCGGGGGCCTTGGCGAAGCTCCGTTTCAAGCCTTTTGCCCCTTCGCCGGAGAAGAAGCCGCGGTCGTAGTCGGCGCAGAACGAGGAGGCGTCGCGGAAGGCGCCGCTCGGGTCGATGAACCCCGGCTTGACGGATCCCGCGGTTCGGTAGCGGAAGAGCTTCATCTGTCTCTCCTTCTCGGGGTGAGTCGCGCCGCAGCCGGCGTCCTTCAGGCATTCACTTTCAAAACGTCGCCCAGGTCAAGCCGCGACGGGCGGGCGGTGGGGCGTAGAATCAGGGGCCGAGGATGAAGAAGCCCACCAGGCCAGCGGCGTTCGCCTCCGTCCTCGTGGCGGCGGTGGCGTGGAGCGGCGGGTGCGGGGCCCCCGCGCCGCCGGGCGCCCCCTCTCGAGCCCCACACGCCAGCGCCGGATCGAGCAGCGCCTACCTCTCGGGTGATGCCGACCTCGACGGGCTGCAGCTCTACTTCTGGACGGCGCTGGAGGCGAACCGGAAGCAGCTCGACGGCCGCACCGGGACCGTGGTGGGCTTCGGCGCCGGGGACCTGTACCCGCAGATCTGGCTGCGGGACAGCGCCACCCTGGTCCCCCTCACCCGCTACCACTACCCGCGCGACTACCTGACCCGTTGGCTGGAGGAGCACCTGGCCCACCAGCGTGAGAGCGGTGCGCTGTTCGACTGGGTGGCGGCGGGGGAGCCCTCCGATTTCCCATACGCGCCCCACGCCGAGGAGGTGTTTCGCTCGGGAGCGGTGGTGCTGACGGCGGACAAGAACACCTGCGAGGCCGACCAGGAGACGAGCGCCGTGCTGGCGGCGGGCCACGTGCTCGACGCGCTGGGCGACCCCGCCTGGTTGAAGCAGCCGGTGGTGGGCCGCCCGCTGGTCGACCGGCTCGACCAGGCGCTGTGGTTCGTGCGGCGCGAGCGACTCGACCCGGAGCGAGGTCTGCTGGTCAACGCGCTGACGGCCGACTGGGGCGACGTCAGCCCGACCTACGCCGACCAGCGCGCCATCTACCTCGACGACGCCACGCCGCTGGTGGCCGGGCTCTACACCAACGCCCTCTACCTCGGCGCCTGCCGAGTGATGTCGGACTTGCAGGGCGCGGTGGGGGCCACGGAGCGCGCGAAGGGCTGGGAGACGGAGGCGGCGCGCGTGCGCGGGGCCATGGAACGGGCCCTGTGGCAGGAGGACCGGGGATACTACCGCATCCACGTCCTGGTCGAGCCGCGCGGCGCCCCCCCCGTGGAGGCGGGGCGGCTAGCGGTGGGCGGACACGCCGTCGCCCTGCTGGCCGGTCTGCCCTCGGCCGAGCGTGCGCTGCGGGTGATCCAGGTGCTGGAGGAGCGCCATCGGCGGCTGGGCCTGACCATCCTCTCGGGAACGGTCCTGCCTCCGTATCCGACCGGCTTCTTCCGGCACCCGATCCTGAGGGAGCCGTGGACGTACCAGAACGGTGGCCAGTGGGACTGGTTCGCCGGACGGCTGCTGCTGGCCATGTTCGAGGCGGGGCGGGCGGAGACGGCCTGCGAGCAACTGGTGGCGATCGCGAGACGGGTGCGCCAAAGCGGCGGCCTCTACGAGTGGTACACGCGGGAGGGGGCGGGCCGGGGCAGCCCCCGCTATGCGGGCAGCGCCGGTGCCCTCGGACAGGCCGTCTACGAAGGGCTGTTCGGCGTCCGTCTGCGTGCCGACGGGCTCAGGCTTCGGGTCCGGCTGGGGGCGAGAAGCGGCTCGGTGCGCCTCCAGGAGCCGGCCTCGGGGCGCAGCGTCTACTACGAGCACCATGTCGGACCGGACCGCATCGAGATGCGGTGGCGCACCCGGCCCGCGGCAAGGGAGCTGGCTCTGCGGCTGCCGGAGGGGAGGCGCGCGGTCGCGCTGCGCGTGGCCGGCCAGCCGCGCGAGGTGGTCACCGAGACCGTGGGCCGCGACCGCTACCTGCTGGTGGGAGGCGTGGCCGCGGAAGGCGTTCTGGAGGTGGAGCTGCTCGGCCCGGGCTCGGGACCACAGGCGGTCCCGGGAGGCTCGAGGTAGAGAGCCGGGGTCCGAAGCTGGCGCGCCTCGTAGAGCTGGGTACCCGGAAGCGGCGTGAGGATCGTGAAGGAGGAGAGCGCCGCCGCTCCGACGCGCTCCAGGCCGAGCGGCTCGCTGAGCATGACCCTCGTGACGCCGAAGTGTGTCGCCGGAGGAGGCTGGACCAGGAGGAGGTTCATTCGCTTCGCTCCCGTGCCGTTGCTCAGTCCCGGGCGAGGGCTCGCAAACGTGCCGCGAGCCTCGCCTGGGCCTCGGGGGGCAGCCGATCCGCCGCCTCCTGGTAGAGTCCGCGGGCCTCGGCCCGCCGCCCTTCCTCCTCGTAGATGGCGCCGAGCAGGAGGTAGGCGTCGCCGTAGGACGGGTGGCGCTCGATCAGGTGGCGCAGGGTGCCGGCGGCGGCCTTCCTCTCGCCGCTCCGGCGTTGGAAGAAGCCCAGGGTGTAGGCGTACCGGGGCTCGTCGGGAGCCAACGCATGCGCCTTCCGGCACAGCTTCACCGCCGCCTGCAAGTCCCGATCGGCGAGCAGGACGCCGAGATTGTAGGTGGCGGTGGCGTTCTCGGGGTCCGACTCGAGGGCCGTCCGGAGTGCCGAGACCGCCTCCTCCGGCCGGCCGAGCTCGCCCAGGAGCAACCCGAGATTGAGGTTGGCGGCGACGTTCTTCGGCTCGAGGGCGAGGGCGCGGCGCAGGGCACGCTCGGCGCGGTCGTTGTGGCCGAGCTGGCTGTGGGCCAGCGAAACGTTGACGAGGGGCGCCAGAAAGTCGGGACGCAGCTTGCTGGCGGTCTCGAAGCTGGCCACGGCGCCGGGGATGTCGCCGCGCTGTAGCTTCAGGTTGCCCAGGTTGTAGTGGGCGGTCGGGTCGTCGGGACGGCTCTCGAGCGCGGCCTCGGCCTCGGCCAGGGCGGCGGCCACCGCCGGCCGATCCGCCGGGCTCAGGTGCTCGTCGGGGAGGCTGGCCAGGGCGGCGGCGGCACGAACCCGTACCAGCCGGTAGTCGTCACGGGTGGCCGCTACCAGGGCCGCGAGGGCCGCTGGGTCGAGGTGGTCCCCGAGGGCCTCGGCCGCCGCCCCACGAACCAGAGGTGAGACGTCCTGGATCGCCTGCAGCAGCGCCGCCCGCTTCTTTTCGGACTCGTGAGGGCGCAGCAGGCGGATCAGCGAAACGGCCAGCACCTCGTCACGCCCCTCGCCGACGATCTCGGCCAGCATCTCGCCCTCGCGCGCGAAGTTCCCCTTTCGCGCCGCCTCGATCAGACGGCCACGCCGCAGCACCTGGTCCGAGTAGTCGCTGTCGCCGAACCAGCGGCGCGTCCACCGCTCCGCCCAGGCCGGGGACTGGTCCTGGTGGCAGGTGTTGCAGGCGTTGGGAGAGCCGAAAGCCTCGGTGGCGGCGGGGACCGGCGGCAGCATCGAGTGGTCGTGGCGGACCATCCTGGCGAAAGACGTCTCTGGCATGTGGCAGGCGATGCAGCGGCCACCGGGGCCGTCGGCCCGGTGGTGGCTGTGCTTCGTCACCCGCGCCACCCGTTCGGCGTGGCAGGGCAGGCAGGCCTCGTTGGCCTTGTCCCCAGAGTGCCGGTCGCGTCCGCTCGAAGTGTGGCAGTGCATGCAGTCGAGCCGCTCCGCCTTCACGCACGGGCTGCGTCGCCACTGGGTGAAGGTGTAGTTCTCGCCCAGGTCGCGACCGTCCGGGTGGAAGTCGCGGCTCTCCAGCGCCACCAAGTCGAAGTAGTCGAAGAAGCGCCCGCCAGGGGGGAAGCTCGGCGCCACCGGCATCAGCTTGGCGTGGCAGGACGAGCAGGAGTCGTTGGCCTGCTCCACGGTAAAGGCCTTGGTGCTGACGAGGTGGAGCTCAGCCGGGGGCGTGCCTCCCTGGGCGGCGCGGAAGACCCGCACGTGCTCCGACGCCGGGCCGTGGCAGGTCTCACAGTTGATGCCCGGCTCCCGCCAGGTGGTCCGGTAGCCGTCGGTGGCGAGATCGTAGCTGGTCTCGAGCTGGCTGACGTGGCAACCGTGGCAGGAGGTGTTGAAGGTCAGCGCCGGGTCGGTCCAGTCCACTGCCTCGTCGGTCACGTCCGAGAAGTGGCGCATGGCGCTCTTGGTGGTGTCATACCACTCCTTGCGGCGGACGTCGAACGCGATCGGCAGCACCTGCAGGCGTCCCCGCTCGGCCGGTGTGAGCAGGTAGAAGACGTTCTTGCCGCCGAGGACGTGCGCTACCTCGTGTCGCCGCGGCGGCGTCTCGCCCACCGTCTCGACGACGCCGCGATCTCCCTCGAGGACGAAGCGCCAGCGGACCCCGGCGATGGCCACCTCCTGCCCGAGGGGGGCGAGCTGGTCCCGGGCCAGCGCGGCGGTGAAGGCCTGCATCGCACGACCGTGGTGGGAGGGCTCCCACAGCTCGTAGAACCGGGCGTGGCAATCGCGACAGCTTCCCGAGCCCGAGAAGCCGGCGTCGGCCTCGGTGGCAGCCGGCGATGGGGGCAGCGCGGACGAGGAGCAGGCCGCCATCGCCCCCAGGGCGGCGAGCAGGCCCAACCTGGGCGTCCACCGGGAGCCCCGACTGCTCATCCATCGATCATGATAGCAGCAGAGCGAGATGCTATCCTGGCTCCGCCATGGCCGCGAGCAGCCTCCTCGCCCTGATCGACGACATCGCGACCATCCTGGACGACGTCGCGCTCCTCACCAAGATCGCGGCCCAGAAGAGCGCGGCGGTGGCCGACGACGTGGCCCTCTTGACCAAGGTCGCCGCCAAGAAGACGGCCGGCGTGCTGGGGGACGACCTGGCCCTCAATGCCGAGCAGGTGAGCGGGGTCAAGGCGGACCGGGAGCTGCCCGTCGTCTTCGCGGTCTTCAAGGGCTCCCTCGTCAACAAGGCGATCCTGGTCCCCGCCGCGCTCGTCATCAGCGCCGTGGCGCCGTGGGCGGTGATCCCGCTGTTGATGATCGGCGGCCTGTACCTGTGCTTCGAGGGCTTCGAGAAGGTGGCGCACGGCTTGCTGCACGGCCGGGCCGAGGACCAGGAACGTCGCGCCGAGCTGACCGCGGCGCTGCTGGCTCCCGGCGCCGACCTGGCCCGGGTGGAGCGAGACAAGATCAAGGGGGCGGTCCGCACCGACTTCGTCCTCTCCGCCGAGATCATCGTGATCACGCTGGGCACGGTGGCCACCGCGCCGTTCGTACAGCGGGTCGCCGTGCTGACCGGCGTCGCGGTCCTGATGACGGTGGGCGTGTACGGCGTGGTCGCCGCCATCGTCAAGC
This sequence comes from uncultured Acidobacteriota bacterium, assembly GCA_964574335.1. GTDB lineage: Bacteria > Acidobacteriota > Vicinamibacteria > Fen-336 > Fen-336 > CAZNNH01. Next base: position 57,210 of record CAZNNH010000009.1, read on the forward strand.
TCGACGACCTGGGCCTCTACCTGAGCCGGGGCGGCGGCGAGGCGCGCCTTTCGCGTCTCAGGCGCCGCCTGGGGGACGGGATTCTCGGCGCCGCGCCCTTCTTGATGCGCCTGCTCTCCATCGCCGGCACCGTTGCCATGTTCCTGGTCGGCGGCGGGATCCTGGTGCACGGCATCCCGCCCCTGCACCACCTCGCGGTGGACCTCACCGGTGGCGGCGGCGTGATGGCGGGCCTGGGCTCGATGCTGGTCAACACCCTGGCGGGTGTGGCCGCAGGGGGCCTGGCGCTGGCGGCTGTCGCGGCCGGCCGGCGGCTGTCGGGCCGCAAGGGTCGGCCGGAGGCCGCCTCAGCGGAGCAGGCGGCCGACGCTGACGTAGACGCCGAACGCGCCCCGGTTGCCCAGGCTGGCACCCGCGAAGATCGGCCCCAGAAAGGTGTCGAGGGCCACGCCGGTGGTGAGGCATCCCTCGAGGCGCGCGGCGGAGGCGTGGTCGAAGGCGCTGCCGAGCTCGACCTGGGCCGCCAGGCGGACCGGTCCGCCGAGAAGGTCGGGGAGCCGTCCGACCGACAGCAGGTACCCGAGGTGAGCGTAGACGAAGTGCCGGCCCCGGAAGGTGTCGGGGGCGAAGGCGCCCAGCCGGAACGGTCCACCCAGGGTGAAGCGGTAGATGGGGGGCGGCGACTCGCGCAAGGCGGTGCCCCCGCGGAGGGTGGCGAAGAGGCTGTCCGAGCGGCGGACGGAGGTGGCGGCCACCATGGTTCCGGCCAGTAGCGGAAAGGCGCGCTCCGCCTCGGGCGCGCGAGTGTAGAAGGACGCCTGTGCCTCCAGGCGGAAGCCGGCCTCGGGGAGGATCGGCGTCCGCATCTTGTCGATGTCCAGACGGGCCAGGAAGCGGTCCTCGCGTCCGTGCGGCTCTCCCAGCACCGGGTTGCCGACCCGGACGTCGGCGTCGACGTGGCTGGTCTCGAAGCCGGCCCGGAGCTCGAAGTGGCGACCCGGCCCGATCCCGACGTCGACTCCGGCGCCGGTGCGCCGGGTCCGGTAGGTGGCTACCAGGGCGTCGTCGTGGAAGAGGTTCTGGGAGGTCTCATCGAAGAAGACACGGGGCGCCAGGAAGAAGCGTGGCCGCCCCACCGGGCGGTACAGCTCGGTGGCCACTCCCCGGCTCGACCCGGCCGCCAGGTCGACCCGCAGCTCGGATCCGACTCCGACCAGATCCGTCACCGTGACCCGCGCGCCGAGATCGATGACCACGGCGCCCGGCTCGGTGGCGAGGTCCAGGGAGAAGTCGACGAAGGGCGGCGCGTGGGCCTTCTCCTGGAACCGGACCAGCAGGCCCGGCCTTCCCCCGGCCTCGGTCGCCTCGTAGGTGGCGCTCTCGTAGCGCCCCGAGCCGATGATGCGGGTGAGCCTGTCCTCGAGGCGATCGGCGTCGAGGGGCACGGTCAGGGAGCGGGTCAGCGACGGGCCGAGGGCCTCGGCTTGCGGCGAGGGGATGCCCTCGACGCTCACGAAGACGGGCTCCTCGAGCGGCGCCGGGCGACGGGCGCGACGGGCGGCGAGGTGCTGCAGCCAGGCGGCCTGGTCGAGGCGCAGCGGCAGCAGTTGCTGGCTGGCCGCCGCCGCCGCCTGGTAGCCGCGCCGGATCAGCTCGGCCGCACGTCGGAAATCCAGGGAGTCGAAACCCTCGAGCTGCGGCTCGAGCACCAGGTCGGCGTCCTTCAGGGTGCGCCGGGTCGCCGAGTCCATCATCACCACCACCGAGCGGTTGACCAGGCCGGTCATCGAGAGGCTGGTGGGCTGGTGCAGGTTCTCGCCCACCGACACCGCCACCACCACGTCGGCGCCCATGGCGCGGGCCACGTCGGCCGGGACGTTCTTCAACACGCCGCCATCCACCAGCAGCCGACCCTGGTAGCGGGACGGCGCGAACACACCTGGGATGGCCATGGTGGCGCGCAGCGCCTGGACCAGCGAGCCCTCGTGGAGCGCCAGCGCCTCGCCCCGCTCGATGTCCACGGCCACGCATCGGAAGGGGATGGGAAGGTCGTCGAACGACTCCCGGGCGGCATGGGGGAAGGCGATGCGGCTGAGGAGGAGACCGATCTGGTGGCCGGAGCTGAGGCCGCTGGGCAGCGAGAGGCCGCCGCGCAGCCCGAGCTCGACGTCCACCGGGTACTGGCGCCGGTCCTGCTTGCGGCGGAAGGTCCGCTGCGGGTACGGGACGTCGCTCTCGAAAAGCCTGTCCCAGTCGGCCTCCAGCAGCAGGTCACGGATCTCGGCCGCCGACATCCCGGTGGCGTAGCCGCCGCCGATCAGCCCGCCCAGGCTGGTGCCCGCCACGTAGTCCACGGGGATCCGGTTCTCTTCCAGCCAGAGCAGCACGCCGGCGTGAGCGATGGCGCGCGCGGCGCCCCCACCGAGGGCCAGGCCCACCCGTGGCCGCGACGCGGGATCGGCGAGCACGCGCTGCCCGCCCGGCAACAGGAAGACCGCCAGCGTGGCCGCGACGACGGCCAGCGCGGGTCGTCGCCTCGGCTCGCCCTGGCTCATGGGCGTCCACGTTAGCACAGGGGTCGCGGCCGGATGGGCTGCTATACTCGCGCCGTCTGTCGCCTCTCGTCACGCGACTACCGTCGCCCTTCGTCGGAGGAGGAACCATGACCGCCAAAGCCTCGAGCCGCCGGGACTTCGTCAAGGCCCTCGCCGTCGGTGCCGTGCTGGCGCCCACCGCCAAGAGCTACGCGCGCATCCTGGGCGCCAACGATCGGATCTCGGTGGGCATGATCGGGATGGGACGGATGTCCCGGGGCCATCTGCAGAACCTGCTACTGGAGCCGGACGTCGCCCTCACCGCGCTGTGCGACGTGTTCGAGCCCAACCTGAGCTGGGCCAAGGCCCAGGTTCCGGATGCCGAGACCCATGGCGACTTCCGGAGGGTGCTCGACCGCAAGGACGTCGACGCGGTGGTGGTCGGGACCCCCGACCACTGGCACGCGCTGGCCACGGTCATGGCCTGCGCAGCCGGCAAGGACGTGTACGTCGAGAAGCCCACCGCGGTCGGCGTGGTCGAGAGCCGCAAGATGGTCGAGGCGGCGCGCCGGCACCAGCGGATCGTCCAGGTGGGGACCCAGCAGCGCTCCGACCCCCACTTCCGCTACGCGGCCGAGCTGGTGAAGGGTGGCGCGCTGGGCGAGGTCACCTTCGTCCGCACCTGGAACTACGGCAACGAATACCCGAAAGGGATCGGCAAGCCCGAAGACGGCCCGCCGCCGGCCGGCCTGGACTGGGACCTGTGGCTCGGGCCGGCCCCCGAGGTCCCGTTCAACGAAAACCGATTCGGCGTGTCGCTCGACGCGCAGGGCGAGTACCAGCGATGGGCCAGCTTCCGCTGGTTCTGGGACTACGCCGGCGGGATGATGACGGACTGGGGGGTCCACCTGCTCGACATCGTGCAGTGGGCGATGGGCGTAGACCACCCGCAGTCGGCGACGGCGATGGGGGGCAAGTTCCAGCTCCAGGACAACCGACAGACCCCCGACACGTTGCTGGCCACCTTCCAGTACCCCGGCTTCGTGTGCACCTACGAGAACCGGAGCTGCAACGGCCGGCCGCTCGAGGGGCACGGCTACGGGATCATGTTCCACGGCACCCGCGCCACGATGTTCGTGGACCGCGGCGGCTTCGAGATCACCCCCGAAAGCGGCAGCGACGCGGTACCGACCCAGGCCCAGAGCCTCCCCGGCAGCCACCACCGGCACATCCGCAACTTCCTCGACTGTGTCAAGAGCCGGCAGGCCCCGGTCAGCGACATCGAGGTCGGCCACCGTTCCAGCCGCACCGCGATGCTCGGCAACATCGCCTACCGCACCGGACGCCTCATCCAGTGGGACGGCGAGAAGGAGACGATCGTGGGCGACGCCGAGGCCGCCAGGATGTTGGACATCCCGTACCGGGAGCCCTGGAAGCTCTAGCCGGAAGACACGCCGCAGCGCGACCTGGTTCAGCTAGAAGCGCAGGCTGACGCCGCCGGACAGCTCGATCTGGTTCGAGTACTCGCCGCTGCCCGCCAGGTAGCAGCCCCACTGGGCGCCCGCGAACTCCCTGGCCTCGGGCTGGCACCACCAGCCCGTCCCGCGGGTGTTGGCGGTCCCGCCCCGGATGGAGGAGGAGTACCAGATGTAGGTGGGGGTCCAGCGGGCGCCGAGGTTCAGGCCGAGCGTGCGGTTGGGGTAGAGCTTGACCCCCAGCCCCCAGGTGGTCGAGAACTTGGTCTGGCTGTTGATCTGCCGCGTGCCCCCAGTGTCGGCGTAGTCGAAGTCGCCGTAGCTGGTGGCGCCGGCGCCGGCCAGCAGGTAGGGGCGGACCGTGGAGTTGTGGTCTCCCAGATTGAAGGCGACATAGAAGTGATAGTTGTTGACGGGCAGGTCGTCGATCTCGACGGTCCGCGTGCCACTGACCTCGATCTTCGACTGCTGGCGGGCCCACAGCAGCCCGAGCTCGATCTTCGGCGTGGCGAAGAAGCCGACCTGGGCGCCGAAAGAGAGAGAGTCCTGGAGGCTGACCCGGTCGTAGACGTTGCCGTCGTCGGCCGCGACCCGTCCGCCGCCCACACCGTCCGAGAGCGTCCACCCGAGCCGCCCGCTGAACTCGACGATGGGATCCTGGGCCCACGCCGAAGACCCGACCAACACGCCCAGCCCGACCATCACCGCCAGCTTTGCCTTCACGTCATGCCTCCCGGAGCCGGGGCCCCCAATTGCGCGCCCGGCCGCCGTCCTTGGCGGCCCGCTCCTGCGGTGGGGCGCCTCGGACCTGGTGTTGCCGGGGCCTACTGTACCTCAGCCGGCGACCCCGCGACACCGGACCGCTCGGCCCTTCAAATGCCCTTGTAGACCAGCACCGGTCGGAGCCGCCGGACGACGCGGGCGAGGTCGCTCTGCGCCCGCAGCACACACCTCAGGTCCTTGTAGGCGGACGGCGCCTCCTCGCGCAATGCCCGTGCCAGGCGATGGTCGAAGAAGATGCCCCGCGACTCGCGCGCCAACCTGGCCACGGAGATCTCGCGTCGGGCGGCCGAGCGCGAGAGTTGCCGGCCCGCGCCGTGGGCGCAGGATCCCAGCGATGCCGGGTTCCCCAGACCGACGACGTGGACGCTGAACGTGCCCATCGAGCCCGGCACCAGCCCGATCACACCGGCTCCCGCCGGGATCGCCCCTTTGCGGTGGACCCACAGCGTTTCGCTGCCGTGGGTCTCGCGACGCACGTGGTTGTGGTGGCAGCTCTCGAAGGTGTCCCAGAGCGGAGTCGCCTCTGCCACGTGGCCGAGCACCTCGGCGACCGCCTCCACCATCCGCCGGCGGCTCGCGTCGGCGTAGGCGAGGGCCCAGTCGACATCAGCCAGGTAGGATCGGCCGAGATCGCTCTCGGCCTCCAGGAAGCGCAGGCCGTGCCTCCCCACGCGGCAGCGACGCAGGTGGTGGGCCCGAATCGCCGGGCCGAGCCCACGGGAGCCGCTGTGCAGCATCAGCCAGAGCCGCCGCCGCGGCCGCCGCTTGGACGTCGAAGGCGATGGCCGCCATGCCGCAGCCGATATCGCCTCCCACCGCGCTGGGATAGAGCGTTCCGGATGTCGCGAGGACCGCGCCGACGCACACGTCCTCCGCCAGGTGGGCGTCCGGCATCAGCGCCACGTGACGCACGTTCTCGCTCTGTGCGAGCCGTTGGGCTGAGGCTCGGACTCCTTGCGGCAACGGCCCGTCGTGCCAGACGCGAAGGTCACCCACGATCCATCTCCTGCTCGGGCACGACTCGAAACGCCAGGTCCGGCGCGCGCTTGCGGTGGACGGCCCGGGCGACCTCGGCGCGCAGCCACGGCTTCTTCTCGCCAAGGGCAACGAAGGCGGCCTCGATACCTGCGATGCCCGCGCCGCTTGGCAGCACGAGGCTCACCAGCAAGCGCCGCCCTGGTGCCGGATCCACGGACGCCACCCAGGCACCGTCGAGACGCGGGTCCGACGTCTCTTGGGCCAGGGCCAGGACCAGCGCCTCCTGGGCCTGGCGGCAAAGCGCACGGTCACGATGTCGTGGCCGCGGCGACTCCAGGCCGAAGAACAGGCCCGCCGAGTCGACGTCCTGGCACACGTCGTCCGAGTCCGGAGACCTCGGCCTCCGCCGTCTTTTGAAAGTCACAAGACCTCGTGGACGCCACGGGGCGCACGAACGCGCCACGGACGCCGAGCTATGGGTTCGTAGTCAGGAGCCTGGCCCGGACTCGGGCCGGAGGAGTGCGACTACCGGCCGAGACGAGCGAGGCCCGATTCGGTCGCGCTGCAGTACGCAAGCATCCGGGGCCTCCTTTCCTGCACGCGCGGCATTGGCGCGCGGATCGCCACGATACGGCCCGGCGCGCTCCGGTGTCAAGAGATTTCTAGCCGTGGGTCACCGGACCGGCGATAAACCCTGGCCTCCCCCCGAGCGTCTCAGCTTCGACAGGAGGAGCGCATGAGACAGCTTCTGGCCCTGGTAGTGCCCCTGGCCCTGCTGGCCGGGACGGCCGACGCCCAGCCCCTTTTCCGGACGATCGAGAACGACCCGTGGTGCCGCGAGGTGGGCCGCAACTCCCACCAAGAGACGTGGTGTGAGGTCCGGGAGGCGACGCTGCCGGCCACGGAGGGCCGGATCGAGGTGGACGCCAGCCCGAACGGCGGTGCCAAGGCGGAGGGCGCGGACCGCAGCGACATCCGGCTGCGTGTGATGGTCGTGGCCCGGGCCGACACCGAGACCGAGGCGCGTGAGCTGGCCTCGGAGGTCGAGGTGGTGACCCGTCCCACGATCCGCACCGAGGGGCCCAGGACGCACCCGCGTGGCGCTCACTGGTGGGCCTCGTTCGAGGTCACGGTCCCTCGCCGTTCCAGCCTGAGGCTGACCTCGGTGAACGGGCCCGTCGCGGTCACCGGTGTCGACGGTCAGGTCGAGCTTGAGACCGAGAACGGTCCGGTCACCGTGTCCGGGTCGGGTGGCCACGTGAGGGGCCGGACCGAGAACGGCCCGGTGACCGCAGAGCTGACCGGCACCGCCTGGAAGGGTGAGGGCCTCGACCTCGAGACGGTCAACGGCCCGGCCGTGATCCGGATCCCCAGCGACTACAACGCCCGGCTGGAGACCGGCACCGTCAACGGTCCCCTCGACCTGTCGTTTCCGCTGACGGGCCAGCTCAGGTCCAAGGGCGACATCGAGGCGACGCTGGGCGACGGCGGCACCCTGCTGAGGGTGCGGACGACCAACGGTCCGGTTCGCGTGGGGCGGCCGTAGCACCAGGTCCTCTTCGGCATCCTGGGGGGCCGGACGGGGCCCCCCGGTCCCTCGTCCGGGGCCGCTCAAGGTCATCACAGGTGAGAACATGACGAGCCAGCCTGCCCTCCTCGATGCCCTGCTCCAGGACCTTCGCTTCGGCCTGAGGCAGCTCCTGCGCTGGCCGGGCTTCTCTCTGCTGGTGGTGGCGACGCTCGCGGTGGGTATCGGGGCGAACGTGGCCATCTTCTCGGTGCTCAAGGGCGTCGTGCTCCGCCAGCTCCCCTACCCGGACCCCGAGCGGCTGGTCGCCGTCTGGGAGAGGCCCCCGGACAAGCACTGGCACCAGCCCTTCAGCTCTCCCGACTACCTCGACGTGCGCGAGCAGGCCGAGAGCCTCGAGGAGATCGGCGTGCTGCGGGGCCGCTTCTTCAACCTCGCCGGTGAGGCCGAGCCCGAGCGGGTCGCCGGGGGCGCCTGCACGCCGAGCCTGCTCAAGCTGCTCGGTGTGGCCCCGGCGCTGGGGAGGCTGTTCACCGAGGACGAGCAGGTCGAGGGGAACCACCGGGTGGTGATCCTGAGCCACCAGCTCTGGCAGAGTCGATTCGGCGGCCGGGCCGACGTGGTGGGTCGGTCGATCGACGTTGACGGGGAGCCCCACGTCATCGTCGGCGTCATGCCGGAGAGCTTCGAGTTCCCGACGCCCTGGGGCGGCCGGGACGAGAGCCGGCTGTGGGCGCCGCTGCTGCTCCCCCGGGAGGACTCGGCGCGCGGCAGTCATTCCTACGGGGCGGTGGCCCGGCTGGCTGACGGCGTCACGCCCGAGAGGGCAGAGGCCGAGCTCCAGGCCATCGCGGGCCGGCTGGCCCAGGCCCACCCGGACACCAACGCCCGCGTCACCATGTGGGTCGAGCCGGTGATGCAACGCACCCTCGGCGGCATCCGCTCGGCCCTGACCTTCCTCTCGGCGGTGGTGGCGCTGGTGCTGCTGGTGGCCTGTGCCAACGTCGCCTCCATGCTGCTGGCCCGCGGCACCCAGCGGATGCCGGAGCTGGCGGTGCGCGCCTCCATCGGCGCGCCGCGGGGCCGGCTGGTCCGCCAGCTCCTCACGGAGAGCTCGATCCTCTCCCTGCTCGGCGGTCTTCTCGGGGTGCTGCTGGCCTACTGGGGCGTCTTTGGGCTCAAGGCGATCCTTCCGGGCACCGTCCCGCGGGTGGCCGGGATCCAGATGGACCCGGCGGTGCTCGGCTTCGCGGCGCTGGTGACGGCCGCCACCAGCGTCTTCTTCGGCCTGGCCCCGGCCCTGGTCTCCTCCCGCACCGACCTGGTCTCCGACCTGGCGGGCCGCGCCGGACGTTCAGGTGGTCGCAGTCGCAGCCGGTTCCTGGCCTCCCTCGTGGTCATCCAGCTCGCCATCGGCTTCGTGCTGGTCAACGCCGCCGCCGTGCTGCTGGCCAGCTACGACAACGTCGTCTCCCAGCGGCTGAACTTCGAGACCGACAAGACCCTGGTCGCCGGCATCTCGGCCACCGGGCCGGCCTACGAGGAGCCTCAGGCGCGCCTCGCCTTCTTCCAGGAGCTGCGCGAGCGGGTCCGAGCGCTGCCCGGCGTCGTCGCCGTCGGCATCACGACCAAGCTGCCGCTGCGAGGCGGCAGCAACGGCGGGGTCCTGGTCAAGGACCAGGTCTTCGACCCGACGGTGGAGCGCGAGCTGGTGGAGCACTCCTTCGTCGACGACGGCTACCACCAGGCCATGGGGATCGCCCTGCTCGCCGGCAGGACCCTGGACCAGGCAGACCTGGACCACGCCTCCGCGGCCGCCGGTCTGGACGTCTCGCCGGTCGAGCTGCCGCTGGTGATCAACCGGACCATGGCGGAGAAGCTGTGGCCCGGGGAGTCAGCCATCGGACAGGTGGTGCGCAACAACGGGGCGGAGGAGAGCTATCGGGCGCGAGTGGTCGGCGTCGTCGAGGACGTCCGGCAGTGGGGCGCCGAGAGAGAGCCGCTGCCCGAGATGTACCTCCCATACACCTCCGAGGCGTGGGGGGCGTACTGGGCGGCCCAGAGCAAGCTGGTGGTACGTGCCGGCGGCGACCCGCGGGGGCTCGTCTCCGGCATCCGGGCGACCCTGCATCAGGTCGACCCCCACGTCCCGCTTGCGGACGTCGCCACCATGGGCGAGGTGGTCCACCTGGTGACGGGCAGGCGGCGCTTCTCGGTGCTGCTGGTGGGGCTGTTCGCGCTGACCGCGCTGATCCTGAACGTCGCCGGCCTGTACGGAGTCATGTCCTACGCCGTGACCCAGCGCACCCACGAGATCGGCGTCCGGGTGGCGCTGGGCTCCAGCCGGGGCCGGCTGTTCCGTCTCTTCCTGACCGGCGCCTCACGCCAGCTCCTGGCCGGCCTGGCGGTCGGCCTCGCCGGAGCCCTCGCCGCGGCGACCACCCTGCGGAGCATGGTCTACGGGGTCAGCGTGTGGAACCCGACCTTCATGCTGGTGGCCGCCGCCGTGATGGCCGTGGTCGTCTTGGTGGCCGTCCTGGCGCCCGTGGCCCGGGCGGCCCGGGTCGATCCGGTCCAGGCGCTGCGAAACGAGTGACTACTCGATGTAGCCCAGCGCCCTGAGGGCCTCGTCCAGATCCCCCGTGGCCTCGGCGTCCGAGCCGCGGGACCGGGCACGCACCCGGCTCAGGTAGGCGACCACTCGCCGTCGGCCGCGCTCGAGGGCGTCCTTGTCCTCGAGGGGCGAGCGCTCCTGCGGGTCCTTCGACAGGTCGAACACCTGCTCGCGCAGGATGTGAGGCGGTATGCTCTCCCCGGGCTCCACATCGGCAATGTACTTCAGCGGTCCTTCCCGGACCGCCACCCGGTCCACCGTGATCGAGTCCTTCAGCCGAGGGTTGGGCTTGGTCTCGGCGAAGAGGGGGACCGTTGCCATTTGGCCGCCGCGCAAGAGCGGCAAGAGGCTGCGCCCCTGGAAGGAGGTCGGGATCGGGATCCCCCACACATCGAGCACGGTTGGGGCAAGGTCCACGAGCGAGACCGGTTGGGAGAACCGCCCACCCGGTAGGCCGGGGACCCGGAACGCCAGCGGCACACGGAGCATCTCCTGGAAGAGGGTCTTGGAGTGGAACCACCCGCCGTGGTCCTGGAACTCCTCGCCGTGGTCCGCCGAGTACACGACCAGGGCCTGGTCGTAGAGGCCGCGAGCCCGGAGCGCCTCGACCAGGCGACGGATCCGGTCGTCCGTGTAGGCGATCTCCGCGTCGTAGAGCGCCTCGGCTCGCACCGGGTCCGTGAGCTCCTCCGGCGTCGTGATCGGCCCCTTGTAGCCGGGGTCGAACCGGCGAGCGAAGGGCTCCGGAGGTGCGTAGGGAAAGTGGGCGTCCACGTAGTGCACGAAGATGACGAGGTCGTCGGCGGGCCACTCGTCGAGCGAGGCCAGGATCTTGCGGTTCACCTCGTCCGCCGAGTGATCCACGGAGGCGTACTTCAGGATGTCGAATCCCCTGAACCCGGACGCGCCCTGGATCAGGGCGTTGGCCGAGACGCCGAGGACCGTGAAGCCCGCGCTGCCCAGCAGGTCGAAGAGCTGGGGGACGCTCTGGTCGCACCGCCGGTAGGCCGAGTCGGCACCGTGGAACCCGGGGAAGCGCGCCGTGAACGCGGAGCCGAACGACGGCAGCGTCCAGGAGGCGGGCGCCACGACGTTCTCGAAGACCGCCCAGCCTTTCGCCAGCTCGTCGACCTCGGGAGTGGTGGGGCGGGCGTAGCCGTAGAGGCTCAGGTGGTCGGTGCGGACCGCATCCTGGGAGATCCAGATCAGCACCCGCCGAGAACGGTGCTCCCTGGTCGGGGGCACCACCCGGGGCGAGCCGACCAGGACCGTAGGGTGGTTCTCGCTCGCGTCCCGGCTTCTCGGTGAGACGCTGATCTCGATCCGGGTCGGGCCGGACATCGCGAGCGGTACCGAGACCGCCTTCCAGTTCAGCCTCTCGCGGGAGAACATGTCCTTCCGAAAGAGGGTCTGCCCGTCGGCGGTGACCTCGAATCGCAGGTGCCCGGGAACCGTGCCCGGCGTGGTCCAGTGAAAGTCGAGGCGGCTGCCGTGGGGAACGTCCACCTCGACCGAGCGCTTCTCGCCGCCGGCGACCTCGATGGCCGGTAGCTCGACCCGGTCCAGCATGTGGGGCTCCGCTGGACCGAGACCCGGCCAGAGGCGCTGCGGACGTGGGGGGGCCTCGCCGCAGGAGGTCAACAAGCCGAGGGCGACGAGAGACGTGACCAGAAGGCCCCGCCGCGCGCGCGTCGTGGCGTTGGTCATGAGCGCGATCGCCTCGCGCAGCTCTGCGGCCAGCGGGCTCTTGTCGGTTCCCATAGAGGCGGCAACGGTAGCGCATGGGCGCCCCGGAGGGCAACCGGCCATCAGCCCGTCCTACTGCCTGTCGTGGGAGTGACCATGCGAGCGGTGGCCGTGTGGATGGGAGTGGACCAGCCCCGAGGCGTGGCGGTGGCGGTGGGAGTGTTGCAGGCCGGTGCAGAGCAGCAGGGCCTCGTCCCCCAGGATGGCGGCGGGCGGGCCCTGGGCGGCGATCCGACCCCGTTCCAGCACCACGCACCGGTCGGCAACGTCCTCGAGGATGCCCAGGTCGTGGATCGCCGCCACCACCGTGAGGCGGCCGCCCGAGGAGGCCAGGAAGTCGATCATGCCGCTCTGGCTGCGGGGATCGAGGCTGGCGGTGGGCTCGTCGAGCAGCAGGACCTCGGGCTCCATCACCAGGGCCGAGGCCAGGGCGACCCGCTTCTTCTCGCCCAGGGAGAGGCGGTGGGGCGACCGCTCGCGCAGCGACTGGATCCCGAGCGAGACGAGGGTGGCCTCGACCCGCTCCCGGACCTCCGGGGCGGGCAGGGCGAGCTGCAGGGGCCCGAAGGCCAGCTCGTCGAAGACGGTGGGGTTGAAGAGCTGCACGTCCGGATCCTGAAAGACGAAGGCCACCCGGCGTCGGAACTCCCTGGTGAAGCTCGGATCGGCGAGCCGTTCCTCACCGAGCACGCGGCCATCGAAGGCGACGCTTCCGCTCTGCGGAAGAAGAAGGCCGTCCAGGATCTGCAGGAGCGTCGACTTGCCGGAGCCGTTGGCGCCCAGCACCGCGACCCGCTCTCCCGCCGTCACCTGGAGATCCACCCCGTCCAGGGCCGGCGTCTCCGGATAGCGGTAGACGACACCCGCAAGCTCGAAGAGCGTGCTCACCCGAGCCTCGTCACCAGGGCCGCCAGCGCCAGCAGGAGGCCGAGAGCGCTCCAGTCCCGGGGGCGCATCCGTAGCTCGTCGAGCGTCGGGAGCTCACCGTGGAAGCCCCGGGACAACATGGCGAGGTAGACATCCCCGCTGACGCGGAGGCTCTTGCTCAGCAGCACACCCGCCGTGCCCGCCGCCAGCCGGCGTCCTTCCCGTGGCGGCAGCGATCCGAGCAGGCGGCTGCGGCGGGCGATCAGCATGCTCTGGCCGAGGCCGCACAGCAGCAGCAGGTAGCGGTAGCTCATCCCAAGCGTGACGACAAGGATGGCGGGGGCTCTCAGGGCGCGAAGCGCCTCGAGGAGCCGAGGCCAGGGTGTCGACAGGACCAGCAGCGCGGCCAGGGTGGCCGCCGCCTCGGCCCGGACTAGGAGGCGCACCGCGGCGGTGAGGCCGGTCGAGGTGACGCTCCACGTCGTCCCCGGTAGGCGCCAGAGGGGCGGGCCCGGGGTCAGGACCACGGCCGGCAGCACCACCAGGCCCGTGAAGAGAAGAACGGCGATCCAGACGCGGGTGGCCAGCAGGCGGGGAGAGATCCCGGAGAAGAGGCCCAGAAGCACCCCGAGGGCGAGGACAGAGGCGCTCACGTCGATCCGCGAGGAGGCCACGGTGGCGACCAGCAGCGCCAGCAGGCCGCACAGCTTGGCTCGGGGGTCGAGGCGCTGCAGGAGCCCCCCGCGCCCCCCGAGCTCCTCCGACCGCTCGGCGTCCTCGAGGGCCGCGGACAGGTTGGCGAGCGTCCGCTCGAGAAAGCTCACCCGGCCTCGGCTCCCGCGCCCGGCGGGCGTGAGCCCGTGCCGCGGCGCAGCAGGGCTCCGATGACGAGGCAGAGGAGGATGACCAGCCCCGTGCCGAGCATACCGGACATCAGGTATCCGAAGCCGGCGCTCTTGAGGAAGGACGGGGCGTAGTCTGGAAACGGGGCCGTCCAGAAGGACGACAGACGGGCAAGACCGCGGGGCACGGACTCCGGCGGCGCGATTCCGCCCGAGGCGGCGGTGATGGCGGCCCGCCCGGCGGGATCGGCGAAGTCGTCCGGAGACCATTCGCCCCAGGCGGTGCCGGCGGCCAGTAGCCCGAGCGGTGCCGCGACCAGGAGCGCGGCCAGGCCGAGCCACAGGCGTCGCACCGCGTCGCCTCGGCCCTCCCGGGCCAGGCCGGCGACGCCTCCGGCGAGCAGCTCCGGCTCCGCCTTCTGCAGCCAGCGCACGATCCCCGCAGAGACCAGCAGCTCGGCCACGCCGGCCACGGTGAGGTGTCCCAGCATCATCGCCGGGACCGCGATGCTCAGCGGGTAGGGGGCAAACAGAGGCGCTCCGGTCGCGTCGTGGAAGAGGGCGGGCTGGATCCCGAACTCGAGCGCCGCCAAGAGCGCCGAGGCGTTGAGCGCCAGGTAGCCGGCGGCGCCGGCCGCGAGGGCCCTGCGCCGTGAGGTGATCGCCGAGCCTCCCGCGAGCAGACGGTAGGCGACAAAGGCCACCCCCGACCCGAGGATGGCCATGTTGAAGGCGTTGGCCCCGAAGGCGGTCACGCCCCCGTCGCCGAAGAAGAGGGCCTGGATCAGGAGCGCCACCGACAGCGCGAGCATGGCGCCCCAGGGACCCAGCACGACCGTCGCGATCCCGACCCCGGTCGCGTGGCCGGTGGTCCCTCCCGGCAGCGGGATGTTGAACAGCATCACCACGAAGGAGAAGGCCGAGAACAGGGCCAGCAGCGGTACCAGGCGGGCGTCGAGGCGGCGTCGCAGCCGCCGCAGGGCGACATACCAGAACGGCGTCGCGCCCGCGTAGAGCGCCGCACACGTCGAGGGACTCAGATAGCCGTCGGGAATGTGCATGGCGTGTCGCGGGGCCGCCGGTGACCCCACCTGGCCATTATCCAACAGCCGGGGGCCGCCGTGAGGCCACTCGGGCCGGGACACGCCGACGTGCCGCTACGGGCGTCGTTTGGCACTAGTTCGTACCGGGACGGCTTCGGAGGGCTACGGACCGAGGCGCTCGTAGAGGACGACCGTGAGGGTCGTCTCTGTTTCTGATGTTCGGGGCGGGCGACGGGGGGATCTCGCTGAGATCGGATGGCTGACTGAGGCACACGTCGCTTCGCGACGTGTGCGGCGGTGCCTACAGTAGAATCCGCGAGAAGCTCGCGGAGTAGTGGAGGGTATGGTGTTTGCCGTGACTACTAGCCGTCGGAGGGGAGGCGTGCTGCTTCTCTTCTTGCTGGCGCTCGCATTCGGGGGCATGGGCGATGCGAAGGCGGGCGAGGAGTACAAAGGACATCGCTGTCCTTTCGACCCACACGACATCCCAGCCACGGAAGTAGACAGGCGGATGGAAGCACCCATGTCACCGCTCGAGCGGGCAATCTGCGCGGCCTGGTGCCTGAAGGAGGTGGACGCGGCGAAGCGCGCTACGGGACTGCGGGCTTTGGTGCCAGAGCGGGGTCCCCTGGAGGCCGCCCTCCGAGACCTGGTGAGCGGCGACCGAGCATCCGAGTACGCGGCCCTTGAACCTAGTGAGCTGGAAGAAGAACTCGTCCGCCGGCTGTTGCCGCACCTGAGTTCCCACGATGCTGGCGTGAGGGCGGGGGCTGCGTCTCTCCTGGGGCTCCTGGGCTCACCGGATGCCGTCCCCGCTCTTGGTGGGCTCGTCTCGGATCGGGACGCGGATGTGCGAGTGGCTGTGGTAGGTGCTCTTCGGGAGATCCATGATCCCCGGACTTTGGGCCCCCTGGTTCGGGCGGCCCGTGGTTCAGACCCGTTTGTGGGAATATCAGCCGTCGCGGGAGTTGCTGAAGTCGGCGGGCGGGACGCCCGCGAGGCTCTCATTGAGATTGTGGGCGACCGCAGGCTGGCCCGGAACGTGAGGCAGGCTGCGGCCGGACGGCTCCGTGCGACCAACGACCCGGCAGCACGGGCGGCGGCCGAGAGGTATGTCGCAACGCTCCGTCCGCAGTGGCAGCGAGCGTTCTACTTTGCGGGTCTTCTGTATGTGATGGCCTTCTTCGCAAGCCGGCCCAACAGCGGGAAGGGATGGCGGGTCGCGTACTACGCAGCCGTCGTGGGCTCAGTCATAGTGCTGGTGAACCCGGTATGGCTCATCGCTGGGGAAGAGACCGCGGTCTTCTGGGGCCTGGCTGTTCTGTACCCCCTCGGGCTTGGGCTTGGGGGGGTTCCGATCCTGTGGCTCCTGAAGCGGCTCGGGCACGTGGAGACCGCTCAGGCTATGGGGAAGCGCCTCTGCCGGAGCATCTTCGTCATCTGGGGGTCGCTGGCGGTCTGGGTTGTCGTCGTATTCCTGCTCATGCTCGTGGGCCTGGCCCTCGCTTGGCGATGATGAAGGGGGTGGCCGGCAGTTGGTGAGACGGGCGCCGCCCTCAGGATGACACCCGGGCCTGACCCGGCGACGCCCAGGTGCTCAGGCTCCGCGACGGACAACGGAGGCCCTCGGTGCAGAGCTCTTCTGTTCCCCGGAAGGATCTGCTCTCTTCACTTTCTTCAACTTTCCACTTGACAGGTTCTCGGAAACGGGTTCATGGAGAAGACGGACGCCTACCAGAACGCCGCTCTCGCCGCGTGACGTGGCCGATGGAAGAGGCAGTGACGCGAGGGATCTCCGCGACGCACCCCAGGCGCGTAGCGCCCAACGCTCGGCCTCTCCGACGGTCGCGAAGGGGCCGCCTATATTCCAGGCATGAGCATCACACCGACGACCACGCTCGAGGCGCTCGAGGATGACGTGCTGCTGGAACGGGTCCGCGTTCTGGCGAAGGACTCGCGGCGCATCGAGGCCGATCTCATCGCCCACCTCGCCGAGGTCGACGTGCGTGGGCTCCTGGCACGGCACGCCGCGTCGTCGACGTTCGGCTACTGCCGGGAGACCCTGAACCTCTCCGAGTCCGAGGCCTATCTCCGAATCGCGGTGGCGCGGGCTTCGCGGCGGCACCCGATGCTGCTGGAGATGCTGGCCGACGGGCGGCTGCACCTCACCGGGGCCGGCAAGCTGGCGCCCCACCTGACGGTGGAGAATCGCGACGGACTGCTCGCCCGCGCCACCCGCCAGTCGAAGCGCCGGATCGAGGAGCTGATCGCCGAGGTGTGCCCGCAGCCCGACGTCCCGGCACGGATCCGGAAGCTGCCCGTTCGCCAACTGCGTCCGGACGCAGTTGGCGGTCGGGCAGACGGTCCTGAAGGGTGCCGTCTTGCTGGCCCGACGCCGGAGGCGTTGGAGGACGCTGCTCGTCCAGCGACTGTGCCGGCGCAGGCATCACCGCCGTCCCCGCGGGGCGCAGTCGATGCGGCCGTCCCGTCGCCGCCCCTGGATGCCGCCCTTGCCGCGGTCGCTGCGGCGCAGGCGCCACCCGTCGCCCCGGCGCTGGTCCGACCGGCACCGACGGCGGCAGCGCGGATCTCGCCGCTGGCGCCGGCACGCTTCAAGGTCCAGTTCACGGCTTCGGGGGAGCTCCGCGACAAGCTCGAACGCCTGCGGGAGCTGATGCGCGCCAGCGTGCCAAGCGGGGACCTGGCGGCGGTGATGGAGGCGGCGGTGACGGAGAAGCTGGAGCGGCTCGAGGCCCGGCGCTACGCGCAGACGAAGGCTCCCCGGAAGACGATGGCCGACACCGATACCTCGCCGAGCTCACGGAAGATCCCGGCAGCCGTCCGGCGGGCGGTGTACGAACGGGACGGGGGCCGCTGCACCTTCGTGGACGCGCAGGGCAAGCGCTGCACGGAACGCCACCGACTGGAGTTCCACCACGCCGGCAAGGCCTGGGCGCGCGGCGGCGACCACAGCGTGAGGAACATTCGGCTGGCGTGTGTCCGCCATCACCAACACCTGGCCGACCTGGAGTTTGGTCGCGCATGGATGGATCGGTGCCGTCGATCGGACGCTGGCGTTCCGGAGCGCCATCGCCCGGTTGAGGCTGACCCGGCGGCGCCGCATCGTCAGTTTCCTCGGCGCGCATCGTGTGCCACGACATCCCGCAGGGAGGCATCTCGGGTGCGCAGCTATGCGGCGGCCTCTCGAAGAGCGCACGGCCAGTCGGCGATGTGATCCTGAGTGCTTCTTCGACGCTGCGCCCCGGAAGGATCTCGGCCGCGTCGCCTGAGTCCCGGATTCTTCGGGCGCTCGCAGACCGGCTCCCTCAGAATGACGTGTCAGGCCTGAGGCCAGCGGCGCCCTCAGAATGACGCGTGTGGCCTGAGGCTCGCGGTGCCCTCAGGATGACGCTCTGGTCCGATCCGGCGCCGCGAAGGTCGGTTCCCCGACTGCGAACGGAGAGCGTCGCCGGCTGGTGTCTTGGGTGGCCGCTCACGGGGCACTTCCTTCTGGAAGGTCACCGAGCCAGGCGCTCGTAGAGGACGACCTTCAGGCTGGTCAGCGGGCTGAGCGAGTGGAACGATTGCTCCTCGACCTTTCGGTACGCGTCGAGGAACTGGTCAGGGAAGGTCCTGAATTGCTCGTGGTGCAGCACGACGAAGAGCCGCGGGTGGCCGGCGCTGGCCTTCTCGAGGCCGTCCCGGCTCGGCACCAGGCGTGTCCCCTTGGGCCCGCCCGGGACGTCCGGCAACGGAAAGATGACGGTCGGCGTCGAGAGCGGGTCGGCGCCGGCCTGGCGGAGGTAGTAGTCGTAGGCGTGGATGCCCCCTGCGGCATGGAACAGGATGGCGTCGCCCGGCCGGCTGTGGCCGACCACGAATCGTGTCGCCGACTCCCAGTCCCCATCCCAGTTGGCCATGGTCCGGTAGTAGCCTCCGTTGAGGACGACGTTGAAGCCGAGGGCCAGGACGGCCGCGGCGATGATCGCCCTCTTGACCCTGGGGGACGCGTGTCTCGGGCAGAAGACACGGGCCACCAGGATCGTGGCGGCGGGGAGCAGGACGACGAAGTAGCGGAAGAAGAAGAGGGGCTTGACGACCGAGAGGAGGGCCACGGCGACGAGGGGGAAGACCAGCCACACGCCGAGCAGCCGTCGTGCGAACGCCTCGCGGTCGTCCTTGGCCAGGCCCTTGAGAACCCACACCAGGCCACCAAGCAGCAGAGCCAGAAGCACCAGGTTGAAGCCGGCCAGCGCGTCGACCGTCAGCAGGACCATCACCAGGCTGGCCGGTGGGATCCAGCTGATCTGGCCCTGGTCCTGTCCCAGCAGGAACACGGCCAAGGGCAGCAGCAAGACGGCGATGGCAACCGTCGCACCCACGATCCGCCCGAGACCCGTCTGGCGCAGCCGCTTCGGTCCGAGGGAGAGCCAGTGGGAGGCGATCACGAAGACGGCGAAGACGTGCGAGTAGACGGCGAGCACGCTGGCGGCGACGTAGCCGATCCAGGGGCCGGGGCGGGCCGGCCGCTCGACGATCGCGAGGAAGAGGTAGGTGGAGAGGCAGACCAGCAGGACCGCGAGGCTGTAGCCCCGGACCTCCTGGGAGAACCAGATGTCGAAGACGTTGACCGAGAAGAGGGCCGCAGAGACCAGCCCGACGCGCTCGTCGAACAGGCGACGGCCCAGCAGGTAGACGACGCCGATGGCGGCCACGCCGCACAGCGCCGAGAGGGTGCGCACGACGAAGGCGCTTTCCCCGAACCACAGGAAGAGCCGCAGCAGGAGGTGGTAGAAGGCCATGTTGGCCTCGTCGTCTCGCACGGCGATCAGGAAGTCGCCGAGCGGCATCCGGGCAAAGTCGATGCTGGTCGCCTCGTCCATCCAGATGCTGCCGCGAGCGATGGCGTAGAAGCGGAGCAGCGCCCCCAGCCCGACGAGAGCGCCCAGGGCGATCAGGACCATCCGTCTCGGCAGGGGTCTGGTAGTGTCCGATTTCGTCACCAGGTGTCCTCCTGGATCACTGTAGTGTCCGATTTCGTCGCCTACGGCGGGGGGGCGAGGTCCGATGCCGGCCGAGTTGGCGGGCAGTAGGCTTGCATGGCTTGGTCTCCGGAGGATTAGTACCCCCGGCTGGCCTTCCGGTTCCCGTCCCGATGCCGTCGCATCTCTTCAAGCACCCAGGCCGGTTTTTGACACGGGTCCGACCAACCCCACTGCCTCGGGCCCTGCCTAATCCAGTAGACGGACGCGCCGGGCGGGGTGCCCACGCGATCCGGCTCGAGGAGGATTGGCCATGAAGGGGAAGCGGATCGGAGCCACCGTTGTGGCGGCGGCCGCCATCCTGGGGATGAGCCTGGGTGCGGTTACGCCGGCCGATGCGCACGAAGCCAAGCAGTCGGTCGTGGTTCGGCTGTACCTCGGGATCGGGTTCGGCCACTACTGGGGACCCTACTGGGGA
>CAZNNH010000009.1:77179-79488 GCA_964574335.1 uncultured Acidobacteriota bacterium
TGGGGCCGCTATGTGGACCCGCCGGCCGGGCCCTCCCTCGGCCAGGCGATGATCGCCGGGTTTGGAGCGGTCGACCTGAACGTCAAACCGAGCCAGGCCGAGGTCTGGGTCGACGGGAAGTACGTCGCGAAGGCGCGGGACCTGGACGGGTGGCCGACGTACCTGTGGCTGAAGGACGGTGACCACCACATCCAGCTCTACGAGCGGGACTACGTGACCGTCGACAAGGACGTGACCGTCCGGGCCGGAACCATAACGGATCTCAAGGTCCGGCTCGAGAAGGGGATCGCGGTCCGGCCGGACGCCCAGGCGCAGCCCAACGCCCAGGCGCAGCCGAGCGAGCCGGCACCGCCAGCCGGGTAGGGTTCCCTCCCCTGGGCGGCACCGGTTGACACCCGGACCGTCGTTGCACACCCTACCCTCGGGACGGCCGCGTGGCGACGGCGCGGGGACCGGAGGTGACGATGGCGGGAGAGGGGACGGGCCGGCGAGGGTTCCTGGCCGGCATCGGCACGGTGGCCTGGGGGCCCGGCCTCGCTTCCGCAGAGCAGGGTGAAGGCCTCCTCTCTCCGGACCAGCGCATTGCCGTCGCCCAGATGGCCTTCGACAACGGCTTCCACTGCGCCCAGGCGGTCCTGGAGGCGTACGCCGACGACTTCGGCCTCGATCCTCTGCTGGCTCGTCGGATGGCGGCATCCCTGGCCGGTGGGTCCACGGTCGGCGGCGAGTGCGGGGCGGTCGCGGCCGGCTACCTGGTGCTGGGGATGCGGCACGGCCTGACCCGGCCCACCTTCGGTGACGTGGACCAGGAGAAGGAGCTGTTCGACCGGATCCGGCACCTGGTGGCCGAGTTCAAGGAGCGCCACGGGACGCTCAACTGCCGCGAGCTGCTGGGGGTCGATGTCTTCACCCGCGAGGGACGCGAGGAAGGGCACCGTCTGGGGCTCTTCAAGACCCGCTGCCCGGGTCACATCAAGGACGTCATCCTGCTGGTCGAGGGGGTGGGGCCGGCCTGAGTCCCAGATTCTTCGGGCGCCGGCAAGCGGGCGCCCTCAGGATGACGGTCGGGGCGCGGGCGCCGGCAGCGGACGCCCTCAGAATGACGGTGCAGGTTGCGGCCAGATCCTTCGCTACGCCTGGCTTGACCGGGCTCCGCTCAGGATGACGCGGGTGGCTGCCGCGACGGGCGCGGTCAGGCCGGCGTCACGCCCTTCTCCTCGAGCAGGCGCTTGCGGGTGTAGGGGATCAGGCCCCCCGCGTCGATGACGGCCTGCCGCGAGGCCGGCAGCGGGACGATGGGGAAGCGCTTCTCGCTCGTCTTGTTGACCACGGCTTCCGCCTCGATCTCCAGATCGTCACCCAGCTTGGCCTGGATCCCCGGGGCGGTGACCACCCGCAGCCCCAGGTTGATGGCGTTCTGCAGGAAGATGCGGGCGAAGCTCGGGGCCACCACGATCAGCTCGTGACCCTTGAGCGTGGAGGCGGCCTGCTCCCGGGAGGAGCCGCAGCCGAAGTTCGCCCCGGCCACGATCACGCTGCCGGGCGGGACGTCGCCCCGCTGCAGCCAGCCGTTGAAATCCGCGTCGTCGGCGAACGCGAACTTGGGCGTCTCGCTGGGCAGCACCGTGGCCATGAAGCGGCCGGGGTAGATCACGTCCGTCGAGACGTCGGCGCCGAGCTCGAGCACCACCTTCGCCATCAGCGCGCTCCTTTCCGCGGATCGGTGATCGTCCCGTTGATCGCCGAGGCGGCCGCCACCTCCGGCGAGCAGAGGTAGACCTCGCCCTTGGGGTTGCCCATCCGCCCCTTGAAGTTCCGGTTGGTGGTCGACAGCGCGGTCTCGCCGTCGCCCAGGGCCCCCTCGTGAACGCCCAGGCACGGGCCGCAGCCGGGGTTCATCACCACCGCCCCGGCCTCCACGAAGTCGGACACGTACCCCTTGCGCAGGGCCTGCTGATAGATGCGGGCCGAGGCCGGGAAGATCAGCATCCGCGTCCCGCGGGCGACCTTGCGCCCCTTCAGGTGGACGGAGGCCGCCGCCAGGTCGTCGAGCCGGCCGTTGGTGCAGGAGCCGATCACGACCTGCTGGATGGGCGTTCCCTCGACGGCGCCGATTGGCTTGACGTTGTCGACCGTATGGGGGCACGCGATCTGCGGCTCCAGCCGCGAGACGTCGATCTTCAGCGTGCGCGCATAGTCGGCGTCGGCGTCCGGCACCACCGCCTCCACGGCATCCGAGACGCCCGCCTCCTCGCGCAGGTACCGCGACGTCTCCGCGTCGGCCGGCACGATACCGGCGGTGGCCCCCG
>CAZNNH010000010.1:0-16566 GCA_964574335.1 uncultured Acidobacteriota bacterium
CCCCGCCTATAATCGGCCGCATGCTGGAGCGCCTGTTTCGGATTCGTGAGCACGGGAGCAGCGTGCGGGTCGAGTTGCTCGGCGGCGTGACCACCTTCGTCACCATGGCCTACATCATCGTGGTCAACCCGGCGATCCTGGCGGCGGCCGGGATCCCGGCGGGGCCGAGCACGGTGGCCACCATCCTGGTGGCCGTCCTCGGCACGCTGCTGATGGGGCTCTACGCCAACCGGCCCATCGGCGTGGCCCCCTACATGGGGGAGAACGCCTTCATCGCCTTCGGCCTGGGCGCGATGGGGATCGGCTGGCAGCAGTGCCTGGGCGCGGTGTTCGTCAGCGGCCTGGCGTTCGTGGTGATCACCCTCCTCGGCGTGCGCCGCTGGCTGGCCGAGTCGATCTCGCCGAGCCTCAAGTACAGCTTCGCCGTCGGCATTGGCCTCTTCCTGGCGCTGGTCGGCCTCTACGAGTCCGGGATCGTGGCCAGCTCGGTGACCGGGACCCCGCCGGCGCCGCTGCTCGTATCCAACACCGGCCTCCTGGGCGCCCCCGCCGTGCCGCTCAAGATCGGCGACCTGCACGACACCCGGGTGCTGCTCGCCGCGCTCGGCTTCCTGGTCACGGTCGGCTTGATGCAGCGCCGGGTGCGCGGGGCGCTGCTGCTGGGGATCGCGCTGACCGCAGCGCTCGGCTTAGTGTTCGGCGTCGGCGAGGCCCCCCAGGGGATCGTCGCCATGCCCTTCGTGGGCCAGTACTCGCTGGCGCCGATCGCCCTCCAGCTCGACGTCGTCGGCGTGCTGCAGATCGGCTTCCTGCCGGTCCTGCTCACCCTCTTCCTGATGGGCTTCCTCGACACACTGGGAACCCTGGTCGGCGTCGGCGCCGCCGGCGACCTCCTCGACGAGCGCGGCGACTTCCCCCAGATCGAGCGCCCGATGCTGGTCGATGCCGTCACCTGCACTGCCGCCGGCCTGCTCGGCACCACCACCAGCGGCGCCTACATCGAATCGGCCACCGGCATCCGCGAGGGCGCCCGGACCGGCCTGGCCGCCGTCACCACCGCCTGTCTCTTCGCCGCCTCGCTCTTCTTCGTCCCCCTGGTCGAGCCGCTGCAGCGGCTGAGCTACTCCTACGCGCCGGCCCTGATCGTGGTCGGCCTGCTGATGATCGGGGCGGTGCGCCGGATCGACTTCGAGGACCTGACCGAGCTGGTCCCGGCCTTCGCCACCATCGTCATGATGGTCTTCACCTACAACATCGCCAACGGCCTCACCGCCGGCCTGCTGCTCTATCCCCTGGTCAAGCTGATGGCCGGACGGTGGCGCGAGATCTCGGGCGGATCGCTGCTGTTGGCCTTCGCCTGCGCCGCCTACTACCTGTTCGGCCTGCCCCACTGAGACCCGGCTCGTCCCTTCTTCATCAAAGACACCGCGGCCACCCGTGACCTCCCCGGATCGGACGCGCGGAGCGGCTTACAATGCCTCCACCTTGAGGCACAGGCTGCTCCCGGCGCTGACGCTCGTGGCGGTCTGCTTCGGTGTCGGCTCGGCCCTCTACGCCGCCTGGGACCAGGGCTGGACCTACGACGAGCCCTACCACTTCGGCTGGGCCCGCCGGCTGCTCGAAGAGGGCGTGACCGAGCGGCAGAGCACGCCCCTGTTCAACTCCAAGACCCCGATCCTGATCCCCAACGTGCTGGCCAAGATGGCGGGCGAAGCCGCCGGCGTCCGGGACGCCACGGCCCTGCGCTTCCTGTCCCGGCTGCCGACCGTCGGCTGGTTCGCGACCACCCTGCTGGTGCTCTTCCTGGCCGTGCGCCGCTGGGTGGGGACCACCGCCGCCCACCTGGCCACCCTCGCCACCGCCCTCGACCCCAACTGGATCGCCCACGGCAGCCTGGCCACACCCGACGTCGTCTACGGCCTGGCGACGCTGCTGTGCCTGGTCGCCGGGCTCCGCTTCGGCGAGCGACCCACGTGGCGCAGCGCCGTCGCTCTGGGCGCCGCGCTCGGCCTGGCGTTCCTGGCCAAGTTCACGGCCTTCCTGCTAGTACCGGGGCTGCTGGTGCTGCCCCTCGCCCTCAGCAGCTCACGCCGGCAGGTCGTCAGGATGCTGCGCCTGGCGGTGGTGATCGCCCTGGTCGCCTGGCTCGTGGTGTGCGCCGGCTATCTCTTCAAGCGCCTCGGCGAGCCGCTGTCGGCGTTCGAGTGGAAGTCGGCGCCCCTCGTTCGCGCCGCCGAGCTCGTCCCGTGGCTCCCGGTGCCGGCCCCCGGCGACTTCCTGACCGGCGTCGACATGTGCGTCGCCCACGAGCGCGGCAAAGGCTGGCCGGTGATGATCCTCGGCCGCCACTATCCGGACGGCGTCTTCTTCTACTTCCTGGTCCTGTGGCTGCTCAAGACGCCGCTGCTGCTGCTGCTCGCCGAGGTCCTCGGTCTTTGTCGGGCGCTCGGGTCCGGCGCGGCCCGCGCCAACCCGGCACTCCGCCTCTTCGCCTTCAACGTCCTGATCGGCGGCTTCTACTTCTCGTTCCTGTTCCGGGCCCAGATCGGCTACCGCTACGTCCTGATGTGCCTGCCCCTGGCCTACGCGGTCGCCGCGGCCGGCCTGGCCACCCTGCCCCGCCGCCGGTGGTGGACGGGGGCGGGGCTGGTGGTCGTCGCCGTCTCGATGGCCGAGAGCTCGATGTACCTGGGCAACCCGCTCGCCTTCACGAGCGCGGCGGTCTGGCCCAAGAGGGACGTCTACCGGCTGATGGACAACTCCAACCTCTCCTGGGGACAGAACCGGATGAAGATCCGGGGCTGGCTCGAGGATCGCGGACTGGCCGGAGCGCACCTCGACCCCGTCCACATCCTGCCCGGCGACGACGTCTTCGAGGTGGGCTTCATCACCGGCGTCGACAGCGCCGATCGACAGCGATGGGTCCGCGAGAACCTGCGCCCGGAGGCGCAGATCGGCCACACCCACCTCCTCTACCGGGTGAGCGCCAGCCAGTACGCCCGGTTCATGGACCAGGCGCGGCGGCTGCCGGCGTCGGCTCAGGACGAGGCCTTGTGCGCCGGAGCCTCGGAGCCTCGACCGCTGAACGACGAGAACCCACCGCGGTTCGGAGACAAGGACCACACGGCGGTGTGGATCGCCTGCCTGCGGGCCGAGGCGCTGGCCGACGTCGGCCTCAGCACGGAGGACGGTCTGGTGAGCTGGGGGCCGGCCGCGCTCCCGCGCTCGGAGTGGGAGCGGATCGCGCCCGGCCAGATCGCCTGGTACCGGCTCGAGCCGGGCTGGCACGCCTTCGGCGCCACCGGGGCCGACTGGCGCTTCCGCGGGACCTGGCACGTGTCGGGCGGAAAGGTGGTCGGCGTGATCGACGAGGGACGCCTCGACGACGAGGGGCGGCTACGTCTCCTCGAGCATCACCGCGGTGCCGTAGGCCAGTAGCTCGGCGGCGCCCTGCATCACCATCGACGTCATGAAGCGCACGTCGACGACCGCGTTCGCGCCGAGGCTCTTCGCCTCCTCCGTCATCCGGTCGAGCGCCTGCTCCCGCGACTCGGCCAGCATCTTGGTGTACTCGGAGATCTCGCCGCCCACGAGGTTGCGCAGCCCCGCCAGGATGTCCTTGCCGATGTGGCGGGCCCGGATCGTGTTGCCGCGGACCAGGCCGAGCGTGCGCACCACGCGTCTTCCACAGACCTCCGAGCTGGTGACCACGATCATCGTTCCACTCCCTTGTAGCGATCGGTGCGCGCGCTGCGGATCCGGTCGAGCAGCACCGAGAGAAACAGCAGGCCGATACCGAGACCACCCCCGAAGACCAGCAGCTTCTCGAGCGGCTGGGCAGGGCCGGTGGCCAGCTCCCACCCCGCGAACGCCAGCGTGGCGGCCAGCCAGATCCCGACCAGGACGAAGCCGAGGCCCCGGAAGAGCCGGCTCCCGGCGGAGCGCGGCGCCTCGCGCCACTGATCGTCCGTCGGCACCACGAACTTCGTAGCCATGGTCACCTCCCGGAGCGTCTGTAGCTCCTGGGCGAGCTTCCCGCAGGTCGAGCAGCCCTCCAGGTGCAACCGGACCCGCTGCTCGTCCTGCTGGAAGAGCTCCCCGTCGATGTAGCCGGAGATCAGGCGCTGGTCGAAGCCCCGCGGGCATTCGTCCTTCATGGCGTCCTCCCTCCGTGGAGCACGGCCTCCCGCAGCAACTGCCGCGCCTTGTGCAGGCGCGACATCACCGTGCCCCGCGGGATGCCGAGCGCGACCGCGATCTCCGCATAGGCGAGCCCCTGGTAGTCGCGCAGCACCAGGATCTCCCGGTGCGGCCCGGAGAGGGTGGCCAGGGCCTGGGCCGCCCGACGGCGCAGCTCCCCCTGGTGGGCCCGCTCGTCGGGACCGGCGTGCGGATCGACGGCGTCGAACCCGCGCTCCTCGATCAGGGTCTCGAGCGACTCGGCACGTCGGTGGCGGCGCCGGCGCCACAGATCGCGGGCCAGGTTGGCCACCACCCGCATCAGGTAGGGATGCCAGGGCCGGTCCGGGTCGAGCGAGGGCAGGGACCTGAGCATGCGGACCGTCGCCTCTTGAGCGAGATCGAGGGCGTCGTCGGGGTTGCCGAGGAGCTGCAGCGCAGCGATGTAGGCGGTGCGGCGGCAGGCGACCAGCATCTCCGCGACGGCATCGTCCATCTTCGAGTGCGGCCGGTCCGCCGCCGGCGCCTCGACGCCGCCGACTGGGCTGATGTCGGGTCCCATGACAGCCACGCTCATGCAGAGTCTACGTCCAGGGCCGGCTTCTATTCGCGGGGCCCCTCGCCACCGCTCCGGCGGGCGCCCGCCCGACCCGGTGTCCGGCGGGTACACTGTGCGGATGCCGAAGACGGTGGAAGCCGAGCCGGCGGCAACGGCGGTCGATGCCCTGGAGCTGAAACGAGCCCGCCGGACGCTCGAGGCGGCGGCTACGGATCGGTCGCTCTTGGCCGAGCTGCCGGTCGAGGAGCGCCGGGCGCTGCTGGTCGCCGCCGGGCGTCTGGTGCACGCGGCCCCGGACCAGAAGCGCCGGCTGGTCCGAGCCCTGCGCCGCAAGGCGCGCGAGCGGGTCCGCAGCTCCGACCAGAAGCTGCGGTCGACCACCGGGATCCGGGTGGCGCGGGAGGCACCCGTGTTCCAGGCGCCGCTGCCGCATCCTCCCGCCGAGGCAACCGGCGCCTTTCCCGAGCTGAAGCAGCCCCGCTTCTGCTACGTGTGCAAGGAGCCGTACACGCGGCTGCACCCGTTCTACGACGCCCTATGCCCGGCCTGCGGCGACTTCAACTACCAGAAGCGCTTCCAGAGCGTCCCCCTCGCGGGGCGGGTGGCGCTGGTGACCGGGGCCCGGGTCAAGATCGGCTATCAGACCGCCCTCAAGCTGCTGCGGGCGGGGGCCACGGTAGTGGCCACCACCCGCTTCCCCCACGACGCCGCCCGGCGCTACGCCGACGAGGCCGACTTCGCCAGCTTCCGCGACCGGCTGCGCATCCACGGCTTGGACCTGCGCCACTCGCCGAGCGTGGAGATCTTCTGCCGCTACCTGCGGCGCGAGCTGCCGCGGCTGGACCTGCTGGTCAACAACGCCTGCCAGACCGTGCGCCGGCCGCCCGGCTTCTACGCTCACCTGCTGGCCTTCGAGGCGGAGCCCCTGGACGCGCTACCGGCGCCCCTGCAGCCGGTGCTGGGCGCCCATCACGCCTGCGTGGCGGCCCTTCAGGACGCGCCCCGCCTGGGCTCGGGCGAGCACGACGGCGACGGCGGCCTGGTGGCCTGGTCGGGGGGCGGCCCCGGCCTGGGGCTGCGCGCCTCGGCGCCGCTGTCCCAGGTCCGCTACCGCTTCGACGATGCGGCCCGGCGCCCCGACCTCTTCCCGGTGGGGGAGCTGGACGCCGACCTGCAGCAGGTCGACCTGCGGGCCCACAACACCTGGCGCCAGGAGCTGGCCGACGTCGAGACCCCCGAGATGATCGAGGTGCAGCTCATCAACGCCGTGGCCCCCTTCATCCTGTGCGGCAAGCTGAAGCCGCTGATGCTCCGCACCGGCAACCGCGACAAGCACATCGTCAACGTCTCGGCGATGGAGGGGGTCTTCTCCCGGGGCACCAAGACACCGCGCCATCCCCACACCAACATGGCCAAGGCCGGCCTCAACATGCTGACCCTGACCTCGGCCCCGGACTACGCCCGAGACGGCATCTTCATGAACGCGGTCGACACCGGCTGGGTCACCGACGAGGACCCGTTCCTCCACGCCGAGCGCAAGCGCGCCGAGCTGGACTTCCAGCCCCCCCTCGACGTGGTCGACGGCGCCGCCCGCCTGCTGGACCCGTTCTTCGACGGCCTGGCCAGCGGCCGCCACGTCTACGGCAAGTTCCTCAAGGACTACCGCCCGTCGAGCTGGTGAGGGTCACTCCAGGTCGCGCGCCATCATCTTGATGATGTCGGCCCGGCTGACGATGCCGACCAGGCGAGAGTCCTCGACCACCGGGATCGGGTTGACCCGCCGCTTGACCATCAGCTCCGCCACGTCCTCGATGTCCTGATCCGGGCCGACGGTCACCACCTCCACGGTCATGACGTCTTCGGCCAGGGCCCCGAGCATGTGACGGATCCTCTTCTGGAGGTGGCCCGGGCTCTCCAGGGGGATCCCCCCGTCGAGGAACTTGAAGAAGGTGGGGGGCTCGAAGCGGGTGTTGCGCACGATCATGTCCAGCTCGGTCACGATCCCCACCAGCTTCCCGGCCTCGTCCACCACCGGCAGGCCGCTGATGTCGCGGCCGTCCATGAGCCGGGCAATCAGGTTCACGGCGGTCTTGGGGTGGACCACCACGACCTCCTTCGTCATGACCTCGCGCACCTTCATCGTGCCCTCCACACCGCCTGGATCGCGTGCCCGGCCGGTCCCCCGAGTCTACGTCGCGGCCCCACCTCCGTCCATCCGCGGCCGTCTTGCGGCGGTCAGGAGGCTTCCTCCACGCCCGACAAGACGGCGGCCGTGAGCAGGCGGGTCACCGAAGCCAGGAAGCCGTAGTCCAGGGTATCGGGCGTGTCGGTGGGCCGGTGGTAGTGGGGGTTGCGGAACTCGGCGGTGTCGGTCCAGAACAGGATCCGCATTCGAGCCCCCGGTTCCGGCGCGCCGGCCCCCTAATGATGATGCGGGGCGCCGCTTCCGACGCAACCTTTCAGGGCGCTCGAGCGTCTGTTCCGACGGGGGCATCTTCTACCCCAGGGGGAGGGCCACGATGGAAGCTCAGGCCGGACGGTGCTGGAGATGGGCGGCGGCGCGAGGGGCCGCCGTCGGGGTGGTGGTCCTGCCCTTCGTCGTCACGCCGGCCAACCTGGGAGCCGCCGGTTCGGACGAAGACCGGACGGTCTCGGTCGAGGCCGTCGACCCCCAGCTCAACCGCGACATGGAGCAGCTCGGCGAGGACCTGTCCCGGCTGGGGCCGGAGATCGCCGAAGAGGTGCAGCGGGCGCTGAGCCTGGCCGGCGGCGATGACCTGGAGATGGATCTGCACCAGGAGCTGGCGGGCGAGATCGGCGACATGGTCCGCGAGGTCACGAAGGCGGCCCACGAGGCGGCTCGGGAGGCCGCCCACGAGGCCCGGGACGCCGCCCGCGAGGCGCGCGAGGCCGCCCATGAAGCGGCACGAGAGGCCCACGAGGCCGGCCGGGACGCCCGCGAGGGGGCCCGCGAGGCCCACGAGGCCGCGCGGGAGGCCGCCCACGAGGCCCATGAGGCGGCGTGGGAGGCCGCTCACGAGGCGCGCGAGGCCGCCCACGAAGCGGCTCGGGCGGCTCGAGAGGCCGCTCACGACGCGCACCAAGCGGTCGAGGAACTGCCGAGTCCCGACGAGGAAGAATTCTAGCGGGGGGCTCCCGCCCCCCGAGTTCCCGGACCCGAACCCGCCCGCCCGAGGTGAATTCGGTCGCCGACCCGGACCCGGCCGATCGGCACGCATCGGTCCCCTGTGCGAGGATGCACGGATGGCCGACGCCCTGATCACCGACCCCCGCTTCTACCTGCTCGCGATACCGGTGGTCCTGCTGGTGGCCATCTCCAAGGGGGGTTTCGGGGGCGGGGCGGGGATGATCGCGGTCCCCGCGCTGTCGTTGGTGGTCCCGCTCCCACAGGCCGCCGCCGTCCTGCTCCCCATCCTGTGTGTGATGGACCTGTTCGCGGTGGCCGGGTTCCGCGGCAGCTATAGCAGCCTCAACCTGCGCCGACTGGTCCCGGCGGCGCTGGTCGGGATCGGCGCCGGGGCGATGGCGTTCGGCGCTCTCGACGAGCGCTGGCTGCGGCTGCTGGTGGGCGTGATCGCCGTCACCTTCGCCTTCCAGTGGGTGGCGGAGGTGGCGCGGGGGCGGGGCCGGGCCCCCGAGGCCCGGGCGGCCGGGATCTGGGGAGGTGCCGTGTGGGGCTTCGCCACCGGCTTCACCAGCACCCTGGCCCACGCCGGCGGCCCCCCCGCCTCGGTCTACCTGCTGCCCCAGCGGATGCCTCCGGCCCTCTACGCCGGGACCACCGCCGTCCTGTTCACGGTCGTCAACTACGCCAAGCTGGTCCCCTATGCCTGGCTCGGCCAGCTCAGCGCCGCCAACCTGGCCACCTCGCTGCTGCTCCTGCCGCTGGCGCCCCTCGGGGTGTGGCTGGGGCGCTGGCTGCACGACCGGGTCGCGGAGGGCGCCTTCTACCGCATCGTCTACGGGCTGCTGCTGGTCACCGGCCTCAAGCTCCTGGCCGAGGGGCTGGGCCTCTAGCGCGCCCGTCGCGCCTGGGCCGCCACTTCCGCCGCCTGGCCGCCCGGCTGCGGTACGATACTCGCGCCGTGAGCGACGCCTCCCCCGTTCAACCCGATCCCGCCCGCGCTGAGGCCGACCCGCAGGGCGAGACGATCTGGTTCCTCGAGAGCCTGACGGGAGGGCCGCGCCGTGGCTTCCAGATCCCGATCCAGGCCCAGGTCTTTCGCATCGGCCGCGATCCACGGCTCGATCTCACCCTCCACTCGGGGCTGGTCTCGAAGCAGCACGCCGAGATCTTCCGGGAAGGGGAAAGGCTCTGGCTGCGTGACCTGGGCTCGACCAACGGCAGCTTCGTCAACGGGGAGCGGGTGGAACGGCTGGCCCTCTACGAGGGCGACATCATCGGCTTCACCAGCGTCGAGTTCCGGCTGGGCCGCTGTCAGGGAAGCGACGTGCTCCGCTCCGAGACGATCCCGATCGGCGACCTGGCGCCGCCGGTCCAGCAGGTCCAGGAGGACGTGCGCCGGTTCCGGCGGCTCATCCACCACGGGGACGTGGACCTGCTGTTCCAGCCGATCCTGCAGCTCGACAACCGTTCGGTCCTGGGCTACGAGGCGCTCGGGCGCGGCCGCCATCCCGGCCTGCCCGAGATCCCCACCGAGCTCTTCCGAATGGCGGCCCGGCTCGGGGTGGAGGCGGAGCTGAGCCGGCTGTTCCGGGGCAAGCTCCCGGAGCGGCTGGGCGTGCGGCGCAACCTGGGCACCATCTTCTTGAATACCCATCCCGCCGAGCTGGCCCAGGCGGATCTGCCCAGCTCGGTCGAGGAGCTGCGCCGACTCCTCCCCGACGTCGACCTCACCCTCGAGGTCCACGAGCGGGCGATCGCGGAGCTTCGGATCATCTCGGAGCTGAAGGCGAGGCTGGCCGAGCTGAACGTCCGCATCGCCTACGACGACTTCGGCGCCGGCCAGTCGCGTCTTCTGGAGCTGGCGGAGCTGCCGCCCGACTACCTCAAGTTCGACGTCCGCTTCATCATCGGCATCGACAAGGCCCCGGCCTCCCGGCGGAGGCTGCTCAAGTCGCTGGTGTCCGTCGCCCACGACCTGGGCGTGCGCACCATCGCGGAGGGGGTGGAGACCGCGACCGAGGCCGAGGTCTGCGCCGAGATCGGCTTCTCTCTGGCCCAGGGCTTCTTCTTCCGGGGGCCGGAGCCGGTCGAGAACCTGTGACGGCCAGAGAGAACTGGGAGGGACTCATGAAACGCGCTCTCGTGCTCGCCATCGCCCTGACGTTCCTGCTGCCGGCCTTGGGCCTCGCCCAGAGCATCACGCCCGACCGCGACGAGGTCATTGCCCTGACCTCCGACTGGACCGGCGAGCGGTTCCCCGACGGGCGCCCGAAGGTGCCCGACGCGATCCTCGAGCGGATGAAGAACGTGAACCTTGAGGAGGCGTGGGGGGTCCTGCGAGGCAAGGGCTTCGAGTGGCAGTTCGAGGGGCGCTTCAAGCACGTCCACCTGGACCCCACGGCGACCATGGTGGGCCGGGCCCTGACCGCCACCTTCGCCCCCAAGCGCCCGGACCTGGACCGGGCGCTCAACGCCAAGGGACACGCCGACGGCCACATCGGCGGCCGCAACTCCTGGCCGATCGACATGCTGCAGGAGGGCGACGTCTACGTGGCCAACGTCTTCGGCAGCTACGAGGGCGGGCCCATCATCGGCGGCAACCTGAGCACGGCGATCTTCAAGAACTCCAAGAACGGGGTGGTGTTCGACGGCTCGGTCCGGGACATCGCGCAGATGGAGACCATCGAGGGCTTCAAGGGCTGGGTCCGCGACTGGCACCCCTCCTGGAACTACGACAACATGCTGATCGAGATCAACCGGCCCACCCGTGTCGGGATGGCCCTGGTCCTGCCCGGGGACGTGGTCCTGGCCAAGCGCGAGGGCGTCATGTTCATCCCGCCCAGCCTGGCCGAGCAGGTTTGCAAGACCGCCGAGCTGGTCCAGCTCCGGGACATGTTCGGCTTCCAGCGGATCAAGGAAGGTCTCTACACCCCCGGCCAGATCGACCAGCGCTGGAGCGACGAGATGGAGAAGGACTTCTCCAGGTGGCTGAACGATCACATCGAGACCCTGCCGGTCCCGAAGGAGCAGATCCAGGAGCTGCTCAAGGAGCGCACCTGGTAGGCCGGCCGCCGGTCCCGGCGGCGCCCTTCAGCCTTCGGCGACCTCCACCACCTGGGTGATCCGCTGCTTGCGGATCAGGTGGTGGCGTTCGCCGTCGGCCACCGTCACGAACGGCGTCCGGAGGTTCAGGAAGTCCAGCAGGCGCTCCTGCCCGTCGGGCATGTCGATGCCGATCATCCCCCGAAAGGTCTTCTCGCCGCACTCCACCACCACCTCGCATTCCGGCAGCGCGGCGGCGTCCGGGGGCTCCGGTCGGTTCGAGGCGGCGGCCACGCTGATCACCACCACCGCGGCCTTGTTGAGCAGCATGGTCCGGTCGGCGCCATCGGGCCGGAACGGGAAGAACATAGCGGCGTCGTTGACCCACTCCTCGGCCCGCGGCGGGCCGTCGTGGCTGGGGGCCACGGTGGGCAGGAACAGGGTCCCGCGCACGGTCTGCCCGTTCGAGCGCAGGAGCTCCGCGCCCAGCTCGAGCGTAGGCACCTGCAGCGCCTCGATCACCATCGGCCACCTCCAGGGGATGCCTCGATTCTCCGTCAGTCGCCGGCTTCGGTGCAATCTCGAAGGCGGCGGGGGCTGACCCCGCCCCTGGCTTCGGACCCGAGCTTGGCTAGAATCATTCCCTGGTGCGAGCGCTCGGGTCGTCTCTGACCAAGATCGCGTGGCCGTTGGGCCTGCTGGGTCACGGGGCTCTGGTGCTGCTGCTGTTCTTCGGCCCCCTGGCCCTGCACCAGCAGCTCTACTACCGCGACATCTCGCTGCTCTACGTTCCCAACTACACCTTCGCCGCCCGCTGGCTGGGCCACGGCATCTGGCCGCTGTGGAACCCGGATGCCGATGCGGGTGCTCAGTTCCTGCTGACCTACCCGGTCGACCTGCTGCTGCTGGCGCTCCTCGGCGTCCGGAACACGATGGCCTGGAGCCCCGCCCTGCACCTCCTCTGGCTGATGCAGGGCACCTCCCGGTTGGCCGGCCGGCTCGGCCGTGACCCGAGAGGGGCCTGGCTCTCGGGGGCCCTTCTGGGTCTGTCCGGAATCGTGCTCTCCTCGGTGCCGGACTACAACTTCCAGGCGATGGCATGGTGCCCCTGGGTGCTGGTGGCGGTGCTTCGTGTCGTGGAGCGACCCAGACCGCGCAGCCTCACCCTCTTGGCCGGCGCCGCCGCGCTGGAGGTGACGACGCTGGGCGGCGACGTGCTGCTGCAGACGGCCCTGGTGGCGCTCTTCCTGCTGCCTCGGCTGCCTCGCTGGCGAGAGGTGCTGGCGCTTTCGGCCGCCGCGCTGCTCGCCGCGCTGATGGCGGCGCCGGCGCTGCTGGGGATGGCGGCGCTGATCGAGGGCACCGAACGCGGGCGGGGTTTCGGGGCCACGATGGGCTTCGCCTACTCGGCCAACGTGCCGGTCCTGCTCGAGTCTCTGGTGCCGCGCCTGTTCGGCGATGTCCACACCTTCAGCAACTGGGGCTACTGGGGTCAGGCCTTCTACCCGGAGGGCCAGCCCTACTACCCGAGCCTCTACCTCGGCCCCGGCGTGCTGCTGCTGGCCCTGTGGATACGCGGCCCGGGCCGACTTCCGCCTCGACGGGAGGTGCGGCTGTGGCTGCTCGCCTTGCTCGGCCTCATGGTCTGCCTGGGCAGCAACGGCCCGCTGGCGCCGTTGCTGGCACCGGTCTTCGAGCACCTGCGCGTCCCGGTGAAGTTCTTCTTCTTGACCACGCTCGCCCTTTGCCTGCTGGCCGGCTCCTTCGCCGGCTGGAGAGCCCGGTCTCCACGACACCTGGTGCTGGCGACCGCCGGTCTGCTGGTGCTGGCGACCGGCGGCATGGTCTGGCGCTGGCCCCACCTGGTGGCCGACCTCGGGAGCGGGTGGCTGCCCGAGCTGGCCACCCCACGCGCCAGGGCCGTCATCGAGTCGGTGTGGCCGTGGGAGCTGGCCGCCACCGGTGGCCTCTTGGCGGGCGCCGGGCTGAGCGGCTGGATGGGCGGCCGTTTCGTGACGCTGGCCCTCGCGCTCCTGTGCCTCGACCCGGTGCGCGTGAACGCCCGCCTGGTAGCCAGCGTGGACGCCGCCTTCTACGATCCGCGGCCGGCGGTGACGCGGCTGCTCGAGCCGGTCGCGAGGTCGGAGGACCGGATCTACTCGTACGGCGTCGCCCACTCGCCGCCCCTGGTCTGGCGAACCAGCCTGGCCCTCCAGAACCGCGACGTGTGGCTGTTCCTGCTGGATCGGCAGACCCTCCTGCCCCGCTGCCAGATGCTGGACGGCTTCCAGGGCGCCTTCGACATCGACCGGACCGGCTGGGCCCCGGTCGGCTCCGCGCTCTCGGTGGCGGAGGCCACGCCCCTGCGCTTCCGCGACGTGGCGGCCCGGTTCCGGGGTGGCAACGTTCGGTGGGTGCTGTCGTTCCACGCGCTGCCCCCGGATCTGGCCCGTCTGCACGACCAGATCCAGCTCGAGGAGGTGGCCCAGCCGCTGAAGCTCTACGAGGTGATCGGTGCCCGGCCTCGCGCCTTCTTTGCCGCCCGCCATGTCCTCGCCGCCTCGGACCAGCCGGTCGCAGGCCTCGAGGCAGACTCCGACGGCCTGGAGCCGGTGGTCCTGAACCAGCCGCCGCCCTTTGTCCCGACGGCATCGCCCGACGGGCGAGGTCGGGTGGGCTTCGAGCAGCCCGATCCCCACACGGTGCGGCTGCGCTACAGCGGACCGCCCGGCTTCATCGTCGTCCTCGAGGGCTACCACCGCGGCTGGCGGGCCACCGACGAGGACGGCACGCCGGTGCCGCTGCTCCGCGCGGACGGCCGCTACTGGGCGATCCCGACCCCGGGCGGTGAGCGGAGCTACGTGGTCCGCTATCGGCCCGGCTGGCTGGTGCCGTCGCTGGCCTCGTGCGCCCTGGGTCTCGCGATCGCCCTTGGGCTGTGGCTGGCACCTCGTCGGTCAGCCGGGCCGGTAACCTCGTAACCGGGAGGTTCTTCCATGTCGAGTCCAGAACGTTCGCGCTCGCGCAAGCTCGGAGATCTCCTCCGGGCCGCCTTCTGGCTGCTCCTGATCGTCCTCTTCATCCAGCAGGTCTGGGGCGCGGGCGCCGTCGACCGCGCCCGAGCCGCCTTGATCGACCGCTTCCAGGAGCAGCGGCAGTCCCGTGTGATCGCCCTGATCCACCGCCGGGAGACGGTCAGCCTCTTCGGAGTCCCGGTCAGCGAGTTCATCGACATCGAGGACTCGGAGGCGGTGCTGCGGGCGATCCGCTTGACCCCCAAGCAGAAGCCCATCGACCTGATCCTGCACACCCCGGGCGGCCTGGTGCTGGCCGCCGAGCAGATCGCACATGCGCTGGCCGAGCACGAGGGCAAGGTGACCGTCTTCGTCCCCCACTACGCGATGAGCGGCGGCACCATGCTGGCGCTGACCGCCGACGAGATCGTGATGGACCCGAACGCCGTGCTCGGCCCGGTCGACCCCCAGATCGGTGACCTGCCGGCGGCCTCGATCGTGAAGCTGCTGGAGATGAAGCCCCCCGACAAGATCAGCGACGAGATGCTGGTCTTGGCCGACGTCTCGGGCAAGGCCCGCCGGCAGGTGACGGCGTTCCTGACCGAGGTGCTACGCAAGCACCAGCCTGAGGAGAAGGCGGCACAGTTGGCAACCACCCTGAGCGAGGGCCGCTGGACCCACGACTTCCCCATCACCGTGGAGGCCGCACGCGAGCTGGGCCTGACGGTCAACACGGAGATGCCTCCCCTGATCTACGAGCTGATGGATCTCTACCCGCAGAGAGGAGCGGAGCGCCCGTCGGTGACCTACGTGCCCCTGCGGCGCTCGCCCGGCCTCGGCCGCCAGGCCCCGCAGCGCTAGCGCGACGGGTCGGGCGGCTCCACGACAGGCCGAGGTCGATGCGCTGGCTCGGCCTCCCGCTGCGGCGAGGACTAGCCCGCGCCGTGCCGAGCAGGCCCATCAGCCGGCGGTGGTCCTGCTCGTCGGTTTGCCCGACCGGCGGCGGGTCGTCGCGCATCTCGAGGATGACGCGGCGGTAGGACGTCAGGCTCGGCGTGCCGTGGTCCTCGACGGCCAGGATCACGTGGGCCCGGCCCGCCACCTTGGGCACCACGATCGCCTTCGGGCCGTCCGCGCCCTCGATCACGATCCTCGGAGGCGGCTGCGGCGGCCCGCCCTCCGGAGCCGGCGGGATGCCCCCCTGACCGGGGACGATGCCGGCCGGGGGCCGGCGCCGCACCCGGACCGGCCGCCCCGGGATGCCGGTGCCGGCCTCGGGATAGAAGAACCAGTGGAACTCGAGCGCGTTGCCGTCGGGATCGGTGGTCCCGGTGGCGTCCAGGGTGAGGGGTGTGCCCACCTTTGCCGTGAGGAAGACGGGCTCGGTCCCCGCCTGGCCGTTCACCACCACCCGCGGGTTGTGGTTGGCCTCTTCCTTCTTCAGCACCGACCAGTCCAGACGCGCGGCGAAGTCGTGCTGGAAGGCCTCGCGCCAGCGCCAGATGCTGGCCTGGTCGGAGGTGTAGCTCCGGCCGTCGACCCCCACCACGGTGTCGCGGGAGCTGTCGTTGCCGGGGTACGAGTCGCCGCCCTGGGTCCACAGGGCCCGGGTCTCACCGTAGGGCTGCCGCCACACGTAACGCCCGCCCCACCCCCCGAAGGCCGGGCTCATGGCGCTGGCCAGCCCGTTGTCGATCAGCCCCAGGAACGACGGCGTGTCGCCCTCGTGGATGCAGCACGGGACGGGGTACAGCTCGCCCAGCGGACCCTTGCCGCGGATGTGGGCGTTCACCCACTGGTCCGAGAAGGTCGTGAAGTCGGCCCCCGGCGCGTTGCGGTAGAAGCGGTCGCCGCTGATGCCGGTCCAGGTGGCGAAGTAGTACTGCTCGCCGTCCTGCGTCGATGGCGTCGCAATGTAGCGCAGGGCCGGGAACTCGCGGCGCAGCCACGGGCCGGCGTCGTCCTGGTCGGAGATCGCGTAGACCCGGAGCTTGGAGACGAGGGCCGCGACCTGCTCCGGCGTCCGGCTGGCGCGGGCCTGGGTGAGCGCCTGGGCCAGGGTGTTGGTGCCGCCCCAGGCCAGTACCCACAGCGGCCGCGGGTCGGCCTTCTCGGCGGCCCGCAGGATCAGCTCCGCCCCCGGCGACGTGTGGTCGGGTCCCACCGCCTGCATGCCGTAGGCCGGCTGCCCGGGCACCACCACCGCCCGCAAGGCCGCCGCGGTGGGATAGCCGGAGGCGTGCTGGAGCAGGCTGGGCTGGACCTTCTCGTAGGCGTCGAGAACGGAGTGGATGACATCGGGCCGGACCCGGGCCTTCATCCAGGTGGAGGTGGTGGCGATCAGCCCCTCGACGTCCATCTGGTTGGAGTAGAGCAGGAAGCGGACCAGCGACATCTGGTCGTCGGGCTCGTTGGCGATGTCGGTCATCACCACCACTCGCGGCCGGGCCACGAAGGGGTCCACCTGGGCCTCGGGCGGGGTCGCGGCCACGGCCGGACCGGCCACCGCCAGGCAGCCCGCCACCGCCCACGCCGCCACGCCGCGCCGACCGTGAGCGGGTGACCCCACCCGTCCCGTGGCCGACCATGCCGTTCCCGCAGTCGCGCGCATCGCCACCTCCTCT
>CAZNNH010000010.1:16666-30662 GCA_964574335.1 uncultured Acidobacteriota bacterium
CGGTAGGTGATGGTGACGGCCAGGTCCTTCGGCAGCGCCTTCACGCCCGGCTCCTCGGGGTCGACGTAGGGCCGGAGGCTGATGCCGGAGAGGACGTAGGTGCGCGCGCCCTCGGTCTTGCGCTTGACCACCTGGACCTTCCTCACGATGGGCTGATCGAACGGCACCCGCGGCGCGCGCGCCCCTCGTCCCCCGAAGCCGGGCCGGATGCCGAGCTCCTTGAGCTGCTCCAGGATCCTCTGCGCACGCTGGTTCCCCTTCTCGGCGTGCGCCCGGTACTCGGAGACCACCGAGCGAAGCGTCGTGTCGGACACCTGCTTGCCGACGGCGTCGCGAAGGACGTCCCAGTCCTCCATCGCGATCAGGAACTGGACCTGCTGGGCCCTCAGCCCGGGCCGTCGACGCGCCCGCCTCTTCTGCTGCGGCATATCACCTCCAGAGTCTCTGCCCAATCCTTACCGATACCACGTGAGTCGGCGAGATTTGATGCCAGAGGATATCACCCTA
The DNA here is from genome assembly GCA_964574335.1 of uncultured Acidobacteriota bacterium. Taxonomy (GTDB): domain Bacteria; phylum Acidobacteriota; class Vicinamibacteria; order Fen-336; family Fen-336; genus CAZNNH01. The sequence continues at coordinate 17,174 of CAZNNH010000010.1, forward strand.
ACCGCTCGGTTCCTGCGACTCATGTCCTCACCTGGTTGGCGGCGGCGGCGGCCGACAGCTACGATAGGCGTGGAGCCTCCCATGTCCGCGGATCCCTCGGCACCTCGACGACACATCGCCACCCTCAGGGAGGGCCCGCTCCACGCCGCCCTCAAGGCCTGGTATCAGGAGCCCGGGGACGAGACGGAGGTACCCGTCGACGGGCGCCAGATCGACATCGTGCGCGGCAACCTGCTGGTCGAGATCCAGACAGCCGGAATCGGGTCGATCCGGGGAAAGCTCGAACGCCTGGTGCAGGACCATCCGGTGCGCCTGGTCCTTCCCGTGCCCGTCGCGAGGTGGATCGTGCGTGTCGGCGGCCTCCGGCTGACCGGCGCCATCGAGGCGGTGGGGACCGAGGGCAACGCCGTCCTCTACGTGGCCTCCACGTAGCCTTCCGCGGTTTGCCCTGGTGGGGCGCGTGATCTAGATTACCGCGCGACGTGGCCAGCCCGTTCCGCGAGACCGCCCTCCAACCCTCCGACGAGGAGCTGCTGGCCGAGGTCCGCTCCGGCAGCCGAGAGTCGCTGGAAAAGCTCGTCGTCCGCCATCAGCCCTGGATCCTCAACGTCGCCGTGCGCATGCTCTGGTGCCGGGACGACGCGGAGGATGCCACCCAGGAGATCCTGATCAAGGTCCTCAAGGCCCTGCCCGCCTTCCGTGGCGAGAGCACGCTCCGCACCTGGCTCTATCGCATTGCGGTCAATCACATCCTGGACCTGCGCCGGCGGGACTGGTCCATCTCCGCGCCGCGGCGCTCTTTCGCCGCCAGGGACGCGATCCTGGCGAGCCTCCCAGACCTCGACCTGCCCGACCCGCGCACCGTTCCGGTGCCGGTGGAGATCCTGGTCGAGGAGGCCAAGGTCGGGTGCACCACCGGGGTGCTGCTCTGCCTGGACGGCCGACAGAGGCTGGTGTTCATCCTCGCCGAGATCCTGGGCGCCACCGACACGGTCGGCTCGGAGATCGTGGGCGTGACACCGGCCAACTTCCGCCAGATCCTGTCGCGGGCCCGGCGCGAGCTCTACGAGTACCTGCAGGGAAGCTGCAGCCTCGTCAACCCGGAGGCTCCGTGCCGCTGCGCCAGGAAGACTCGGGCCTTCATCGAGAAGGGCTATCTCGACCCCGAGCGCCTGGTGTTCACGAGAGATCACCGTCGCCGGATCCGCGAGGTCGTGGAGGAGCGAGCCGACGAGCTGTATCGGGCCTACGAGACGTTCGGTGCCAACGTCTTCCGCGACCACCCCTTCTACCGGTGCTCCGACCCGGCGGCGATGCTGCGCCAGGTGCTGGCGACGATGTCGCCGGACCTCTTCCGCTAGAACCAGTCGGCGGGCGCTACTGTCACAGACCGCTTCCGGCTCCCGTCCAACTCGAGTGACGGACGGGCTTCCCGGATCCCGACGTGGTGGGAGCCGGATTGATCCGTCCCTGGCACGCTGGACGACGTGTGCCTCGAGTGGGGCCGTCTGGGAAAGGAAGGGGTCGTCGACATGGACCAACGAGAATCGGGTCGCACCGCCTCCAGGATGACGCGGCTGGTCGCCTTCCAGGCTCTCGCCCTCGGCGTGGGCGGGATGGCGGCCACCCCTGGCATCCGCCCGCCGGTCTCCGTGCCCCTCGATGCCGATCACTGGCACCTGGCCGACAGCGCCCGGTTCGTCGAGATCGGCGGCCGGACGGCGCTCACCGGCATGGCCTACGTGAAGGATGCCGACTTCCTGAACGGGACCATCGAGGCGGACCTGTGGATCACCGGGGAGGTCGACTTCGCCGGCTTCATGTTCCGGGTCCAGTCCCTCGACGAGTACGAGTGGGTCTGGCTCCGAACCCACAAGGCCAACGGCCAGATCCAGGACGGCCTCCAGTACGCGCCCGCGTTCCATGGGGTCCCGTGTTGGCAACTCAACGGCGGCCCGGGAGGCATCGCTCCGGTGACCGCTCCCAGCCACCAGTGGGTCCACATGAAGCTCGAGATACGGAACGACACGGCCACGCTCTACGTCGGCGACATGACCCAGCCGGCCCTGGTCATGCACCCCCTGCAGCTCGGGCTCAAGAAGGGCTCCGTCGGGCTCCAGGCCTATCGCGGCAAGGCCGCGTACTTCTCCAACCTCACCTACCGCATCGACGATGCCGACCCGGTGCCTCCGTCCGACGATGGCCAGCCGCCGGCCCCCGGCGTCCTGACCGGCTGGCGGCTGTCACCGCCCTTCCCGGTCCCGAGCCTCGACGCGATCACGACCTACCCCGCCGCTCGGCTGGTGGAGGGCGAAGAGTGGGTCGTCCCCGCCACGGACGAACAGGGTCTGATCAACATCACCCGGTACCACGGGAGGACCGGTGGAGTGGTTCGGCCCGGCAAGGCCCCCGACTGCGCCATCCTGCGGGCCTACCTCGACGCCGAACGAGCCCGGCGCGTGCAGATGCGCTTCGGCTACAGCGACGCGGTGGCGTTGTTCCTGAACGGAGCCCCCCTCTTCTGGGGGAGCAGCGCCTTCCTCTGCAGGAACGCGGCGGACGGGGAGTGGATCAGCCTCAACGACGCCGTCTTCCTGGACCTCGAGAAGGGCCGGAACGAGCTGCTCGCCGTGGTGGCGGAGGACTTCGGCGGATGGGGCTTCGAGGCCCGGTTGACCGACACCGAGGGGATCACGGTGCGAGGAGAGTGAGGGGCGGTTTGACTCGCCGGGCGGGATGCGCTTCCATGGGTCCGTGCGTGGGGTATTGGGCCGGTTGACGGCGGCGCTCCTGATCGTGCTCCTGGCGGGGCCTGGCGCCGCCCCGGGCTGGCTCTCGGTGGCCGACACGCCCGCCGCCCCCTCGACGCACGACAACGGCATGGCGGCGACGCCGCCCCCCGCCGTCTCGGTCGACCCGGCGGCCGCGCCCGTAGGGGTAGCGGCATCACCCGCCTCGGCACCCCAGCGTGTGCTGGTCCGCTTCCACCCCCTCCTCAGCCGGATCGTCACCGACGGCACGTCTCGCCTCCCGATCCCGGTGAAACCCGCGCCAACCGTCCTCCGCGTCTAGAGAGCTCTCTCCGCCTCCTCTTCACCGTCCGTTCACGTGTCGATGGTCATGGCGGGGCCTCGCCCTGCCGGGAGAGAGCAAGATGACGAGCTGGAAATGGCGTGCCGCTTTCTACGTGACGTTCCTGATCGCTTGCGGGATGGCGATCTGGCCCCCCTTCGGACGAGACGGAAGGCCGGGCAAGCTCAAGCTGGGCCTGGACATGCGCGGTGGGGCGCACCTCGTGCTGCAGGTCCTGCCCGAGAGCTCCCCTGCCGGCGGCCCGCAACGGGTCACGCCGGAGACCCTGCAGGAGGTGATCCGGACCCTGGAGCGCCGCGTGAATCAGCTCGGCGTCGCCGATCCCGTGATCACGGAGTACGGGAGCGGCGGCGATCGGGTCCTGGTCCAGCTCCCGGGCGTCGCGGATGTGGAGCAGGCCAAGCGGCTGTTGATCCGCCTGGCCCGGCTCTCGCTGCACCTCGTGGACAGGGTGGCCCCGACCCGCGAGGGGCTCCTCGCCCAGGTTCCGGCCGGCGTGCCGCCCGCGCTCATCGTGCTGGAGGGTCAAGCGAACGCGCCCGGAGAAGCCGCCTTCTACCTGGTGCATCGCCAACCGGTGGTGACGGGGCGCGACCTGAGGACCGCCCGCACCGGGATCGGTGAGCTCGGCCAGCCCAACGTCCGGTTCACGCTCGACCCGCAAGGCGCCAAGGCCCTCGAACGCGAGACCGCTCGCAACATCGGCCGCCGGCTGGCCATCGTCCTCGACGAGCGGGTGATCTCGGCCCCCACCATCGACGGCGTGGTGGGGATGGAAGGGCAGATCCGCGGCGGCTTCACCGCCGCGGAAGCCGACGAGATGGCGGCCCTCCTGCGTGCGGGCGCGCTGCCTGCCAAGATGCGCTACCTCCAGGAGCTCACCGTGGGCGCGTCGCTGGGCCGCGATTCCATCCGGGCCGGGCTGTCGGCCTCGGCCGCCGCCGTCCTGCTGGTCGCCGCCTTCATGCTCGCCCGCTACCGCCTGGCCGGGGTGAACGCGGTGGTCGCGCTCTCTGCCAACCTGCTGATCCTGTTGGCAGCCCTGGTCTGGTCCCAGGCGACGCTGACCCTGCCGGGGATCGCCGGGATCATCCTGACCCTCGGCGTGGGAGTCGACACCAACGTGCTGGTGTTCGAGCGCATCCGCGAGGAGCTGCGCCTGGGGAGGACCGCGCGCCAGGCGGTGCACGTCGGCTTCGCCCGGGTGTGGGTCACCATCCTCGACACCCACGCCACGGCGCTGATCGCGGCCGCGCTGCTCTTCCAGTTCGGCACCGGACCCGTCAAGGGCTTCGCGGTCACGCTGGCGATCGGCCTGCTCGCCAACGTGTTCGCGTCCTACTTCGTCAGCCAGCTCCTCTTCGAGTGGGTCCTCCGCCGTCGCCCGACCACCGCGCTGAGCATCTGAGAGGCCGCGCCAAGGCCGCTCAGGGCGAGTCGACTCTCTCGCCGGCCCGGTGCAGTGCCTCGGGATCGAGCACCTGAAAACGTCCCCGGCCGAGCCTGTGAAGGACTCCCGCGGAGACCAGCCTGGTGACGCTTCGGGAGAGCGTCTCCGGCGTGATACCGATCGCCGCCGCGAACTCGCCGCCGGTTACGGGCAGGCGGATGATCCCAGCGGCGCCTCCGGAGCCGTGCCCCTCCGGCAGCAACGCCGCCAGCGCCGAGGCCACTCGCGGCAGCACGCCGAGGCTGGACGGGCCCTCGATGCGACACATCGCCTCCCGCAGCCGACGGCCCACCAGCCCGATCAGCGCGATCGCCACCTGCGGATCCAGCCGTACCGCGGCGAGCAGCTCGTCCCGAGACATCACCTGGGCCTGCGTGTCCACCAGCGCCTGGGCGTCGGCCGGGTACGGCTCTCCGTCCAGGAAGGGGAGGAAGCCAAAGACGTCGCCGGGGCCCATGATGAAGACCGTGACCGCGCGTCCGGTCGGAAGCGAACGATAGACCTTCACGCGCCCGGCCTCGATCGCCACCAGCATGCCGTTCGGCTCACCCTCGCGCCACAGCAACGAGCCGGCGGGGAACCGTCGGCGATGGAGGTGCGGCCCGAGGAGCTGGCGCGCCTGACTCGCCAGCGTGTCCAGGCGCGGGCCGAACGCCGCGATGGGCGGCGCCGATCTCGACGCACCTCCCGCTCCCGGTCCGCGGCCCTTGCGCCTGGGAGTGCCCGGCATGCGAGTGCCTCCTTGTCCGGGCGGCCCCACATGCACGCAGGGGCAGCTCTCGCTGCCCCATATGATAACGGCGCTGAGTCATGCGCCCACCCCTCCGGCCACGGGTCTCTCGGCGCCGCGCAGGATACGTCCCACCAGCCGCTGAAAATCCTCGAACAGGGAGTAGAGGACGGGCACGTACACCATCGTCAGGAAGGTCGAGACCAGCAGCCCTCCGATGGCCACGACGGCGAGTGGCGAAAGACGCTCCAAGCCAATCGCCCACTCGGCGGCGATCGGCACCATACCCACCGCGGTTCCGACCGCCGTCATCAGGATCGGGCGCGTCCGCACCCGCACCGAGCCCACGAGGGCGTCGAGGGTGCTCTGGCCGCGGCCGCGCGCCTCGGCGATGAAGTCGATCAGCAAGATCGAGTTCTTCACCACGATCCCGGCCAACAGGATCATCCCCATGAAGGACGGCATGCAGCCGTGCTTGCCGGCCAGCAACATGCTCCAGGCGGCGCCGATCAGCGCCAGGGGAATGGCCGACATGATGGTCAGCGGGTGAACCCACGAGCGGAAAGCGGGCACCAGCGAGAAGTAGAGCAGGACAAGCCCAAGGGCAAGCGCCTGGGCGAGCTGGCCGAAGGACTCGTTCATCTGCTTGGTCTCGCCCTCGTTCCTGATCGTGTAGCCAGCCGGCAGCTCGATCCCGGCGAGGGCCGCCTCCACGTCCTCCTGGAGGTGCGAGATCGGCCGCCTCGAACGGAAGGCCTGGACGTCCAGCGTCCGCTCGAGGCCCTGGCGGGTGACCATGGCCGGGGCGCGCTGGCTCTCCAGCTTGCCGAGCTGCTCGAGCGGCACCGGACCACGCGGCGTCAGGATGGTGTAGCTCCCGATCTGCGCCGCCGCCCGCCGGCCCGCCGCGGGAAGCTGCACCCAGATGGGGAGGCCGTCCTCGTTCGGGACCCGCAGCGTGGAGCCGGGCAGCCCACGAACGGCACCCTGGAGCTGAGCGGCCACGGCGGCCGGCGAGACCTGGTAGAGGGCCAGCTTATCGGGGTCGGCGCGGAAGCGGAGCTCGCTTCCGTCGAGGGTCCATGACCGCGACACCGACGTCAGCCCCCGACCCCGCGCCCTGAGCCGACGCTCGACCTCGGCACCCAGGCGGTCCAGCGTGGCCAGGTCCGGCCCGGAGATCATCACGTCGACCGGGGCCCGGATCGTGGAGAGCGGCGTGGCCCCGAAGTCGAAGACGTCCACGCTGCGCAGTCCCGGCACGCGCCCGAATCGAGCGCGCAGGTCGGCCTCGATCTCCCAGATGGACGCCTTGCGGTGAAAGCGGTCCACGAGGTGCACGGTCATCTGCCCCTGCTGCGCCAGCCTCCCGGCCCCGAACGAGATCACCGCCGGCTCCGAGCCGATCACGGACGAGACGGACGTGACCTCCCGCCGTTCCCTGACCTCCTGCTCCAGGCGCGCCAGCGTCGCCTCGGTGGCGGCGAGCGACGTGTTGGCGTCCGTCTCGAAGTTGACCTTCACGATGCCGCTGTCCATGGGGGGCATCAGGTTCCGCCCGACCAGCGGCATCTGAGCCGCAGAGACCAAGAGCAGAACGATGCCCGCGAGGACGAACCAGCCACGGTGACCGAGCGCGAGCGCCGTCAGGCGAACGTAGAAGTCCCGTATCGGCTCCACCACCGCACCGTCGAAGCGACGGACGAGGCCCTCGAAGCGGTTCCGCCCTTGGCCCGCTGCGCGACGCAGGATGAAGGGCGCGAGCAGCGGGATGATCGTGACCGAGACCACGTAGGACGCGGCCAGCGCGATCGAGAGGGTGACGGCCAGCGGCCGGAGCACGGTCTGCACGTAGCCGCCGATGAAGATGATCGGGATCAGGACCATGATCGTGGCGTAGGTTCCGGCGAAGATGGCCAGCATCACCTCCTGGGTCCCGCCGACCACCGCGCTGCGCAAGTCGCGACCTTCCTCGTGGTAGTGCCGCTCGATGTTCTCGAGGACCACGATCGCGTCGTCCAGGAGCATGCCCACCGCCACGATCACCGCCGTCAGCGTGACCATGTCGAGCTCGTACCCGATCAACCAGACTGCGGCGAAGGTGAGCAGGTACGTGAACGGAATCGACACCGCGGCCAGGCTCATCCCCCGCCAGTCGGCCAGGAACAGGAAGATCACCAGGACGGTCATGATGACGGCGTCCCGCAGGGCGTCGAGCATGTTGCCCACGCCAAGATGGATGAGCTCCCCCTGGGTATCCGGCACCGAGAAGCTGAGGCCCGGGTAGCTCGCCTCCAGCTCCGGGAGGACGCCAGCCACGCCGGCGATCGTGCGCAGGGCGTTGCCCGACGCCGCACGCTGCACGTTCATGGCGATCGCGGCCTCCCCGTTCGCGTGATACGCGCTCTGCGGCTCGAGGCTCCCGGGCCGTACCGAGGCCACGTCGCGGAGGTAGACCACGCCGCCCGGCCGCTGAGCCACCGGGATCGCGGCCACGTCGGCCCCGCTGGTGAACTGGCCGACACGCTTCAGCAGGATCTGCCCGCCGGAACCCACCACCAGGCCGATCGGCTGGTTCGCGTTGAAGGCGACCAGCGCCTGCCGGACGTCGCCCGGGGTCAGCCGGTATCGTTCCAGGGCGTCACGGTCCAGCTCGACGCGCACCACCGGCTGATGGCCCCCGAATACCTCGACGTTGGCGACCTCGGGCAGTCGCAGCAGCCGCTCCTTGATGGCGTTGTCCGCCATCTCGCGCACCATCGCCAGGTCGAGCGGCGAGCCCGGCCGCGGGCGGAGCGCCAGCGTCAGGACGGCCGGCGTCGCCGAGGAGACCTTGAAGACCATCGGCGGCCGGGTGCTCTCCGGGAGCAGGGCCCGGATCTTCTGAAGGCCGTTGGCCACGTCGGTGGCCGCCGCCTCCAACCCCTTGGCGTACTCGAACTCCACCGAGACCGACGAGACCTCGTCCTTGCTGACGGAGGCCACGCGCCGCACCTGCTCGATCCCCGACAGCTCCTTCTCGATGGTGCGCGTGACCTCGGCTTCCACGTCCTGGGCCGAGGCTCCCGGGAAGACGGTCACCACCGCGACCTGCGGCCGCTCCGAATCGGGGAACAGGTTGACGGGCATGTGGCGGTACCCGACGAGGCCCACGACCGCGGCCAGCAACGCCAAGGAGGTGACCAGGTGCGGCCTGCGCAGGTAGCGTTCGACCAGTGAGGCCGGCGGCGGGGGCGTCATCGACGTCCCCCCGCGACGACCGCCACCGGCGCCCCTTCGGCCAGGGTCATCAGCCGCGCCGGCTGAGCGACGATCACCTGCTCGCCCGCCTGCAAACGGCCCGTGACCACGGCCTCCGCTTGCGACCGGCTGGCGACCCGCACCGAGATCGGGTGAGCGCACCCGTCGCTGGCGCGGAACACGAAGGTGCCCGACTCACCCTCGAGCAGCGCCCGGCTCGGCACCACCCAGCCGGAGGCGGAGCCGACCTGGACATCGACGCCGAGAGTGGCTCCGGAGACCAGGCCGGCCGGTGGCTCAGCCAAGTCCGCCTCCACCGTGACGAGGTGTGAGGCGTCCATGGCTGGGAAGACGCGCGTCACGCGACCCTCGACCTGGCCCCCGGCGGTGGCGAGAGAAAGGGGTTGGCCGACGGCAACGCCCGTGAGCATCTCGGCAGGCAGCTTGACGCGCACGCGCACGCCGCTTCCGCGGACGAGCGCCAGGAGCGGCTTGCCCGGAACGGCCAGATCGCCGGAGTCCACGTCGCGACGCGCGACCACTCCATCGAAAGGGGCCTCGATCGTGGCGTATGCCCGCCGGCGTCGCGCCGCATCGAGGGCCTGGCGGGCCTCCAGGAGGCGTGACTCGGCCGCGGCATCGCCGGCGCGCGAGCGGTCCCAGTCCTCCTGGGAGATTGCCTTCGCGTCGAAGAGGATGTGGTCGCGGGCGGAGATGCCTTCCTGGGTGGTGAACGCGACCTCCGCGGAGGAGACGCCGGCGGCGGTCGCCCGCACCGCGGTCTCCAGCTCCCCCGCCTCGAGACGGACCAGAACCTGGCCACGGCGGACGCGGTCCCCTTCGCGAACCGTGACGCTCGTCACCGGCGCGAGGATCCGCGACGAGAGCAAGGCCTCCTCGGCACCCGACACCTCGCCGAGGAAGTGGCGCGTCTCGGCGACCACGCCTCGCTTCACCAGCGCCACCTCCACCGCGGGCGCCAGCGAGGCCAGCGGCTTGGCCCCGGCCTTCTCCCTCGCGCGCTTTGCCCGCACCGCCGCCAGACCCACGACCAGCAGGCCGACCAACAGCCCCACGACCCACTTGCGCCTCATGGCACGACCTCCTTTTCGCACACGCTGCTGATCCGGGCCGCCGCGACCACCCCCTCCCCGCGCGCCTGAACCAGGGCGCCGTCTGCCGACAGCTCCCGCGCTCGGGCGCGAAGCAGATCGTCGATGGTCCCGGCGCCGGAGTCGTAGCGAACCTGCTCGATGCGCGCCGCCTCCCTGGCTGCGGCGACACCGGCCTCGGCCGCTTCCAGCTCCGTGCGGGCGGCGTCCCAACGCGCCTGCGCTTCGACCAGCCGGGCCTCCTGGTCGAGGCGGGCTCGGGTGAGGGCGCTGTCTGCCGCCCCTTCTCCGTGGCGCGCCGCGGCCAGCTCCGCTCCGCGGCCCCCCCCTGTGAAGACCGGCATCGCCACGCCGACGGAGACGTCCCAGGTGTTGAAGGGGGCGGCCACGGAGGGCGCATCGCTGCGCAGGTAGCTGGCGCGCGCGGCGAGGCTCGGCAGAAACGCCGCCCGGGCGATCCTGGTCGCCTGGTGCGCCTGCTCGGCCGCCAGCGACGCCCGCCGGACCGGCGAAGCCGCCAGGGCGAGCGCGCGCTGGTCCTCATGGCTCGTCGCCGGCGACGGCGGCTGGTTCGGAAGCGGCTCCAGGCGAAGCGCGCCCGCCGGGTCCCGTGCCAGGAGCGCCAGGAGCAGCGCGCGGACGCGCGCCGCGTTCGCCTGAACGTCCGCTCGGCGCGCTCGCGCCCCGGCGATCTCGTCGGCCATCTTCAGAAGGTCCAGCTCCGGACGCTTCCCCACCTGGACCGCCAGGGCCAGCCTTCGTCGCGTCTGCTCGAGCGCGGCCAGGTTCGCATCGATGGCCCGCCCGAGCGCCTCCAGGGTCTGCCCCGAAGCGTAGAGCGACGTGGCGTTGAACCGCGTCTGCCAGCGGCCGCCTTCCAGGAGCGCCGCCGCCTGATCGGCCTGAAGCGCAGCCACGGCGACCGAGGCGGAGAGGCGGCCCCCGAGGTACAGCGGCACCTGGAAGGTCAGGCCGTATCGCCACTGGTTGCGGTCGAAGGGCAGACCGGCGATTCCGGCGGCCAGGAGCTGCCGCGCGATGGGCCGCACGATCTGGTCGTCCTGGTAGTGCGAGTAGCCCGCGACCGCGTCGACCTCGCCGAAGCGTGTGCGCCGAACCGCCTTCGCCTTCGAGCGCGCCTGCTGCTCCTGCTGGGCGGCGACCTGAAGCGCCGGTGCGTGCGCCAGCGCCTCTGCAACGGCCTCCTTCAGCGTCAGCGTCAGGGTCTCGCGCGCGCCCGCTGGCGTCGCCGGGGCCTCCTCCGCTGGCGCCGCAGGGCTCGCCGCAATGCTGGCGACGATGACGGCTGCCGCCACGACGCCGCTCGAGTGTGGAGGGTTCCTGGTCGATTCTCTGTTTGCGATCCTCATGACCAGAAGCTAGGGGCGATCCCCATCTCCGGCATTGACCGCCGTCAATCCCGCATCGATATGGCGAAGATCGAGAAAGGGCGAAGCGAGAGCCGCCTCGAGCTCGACCTCGGCTACCGGGACGACAGCGTCGACCACCCCAGGAGCCGCGTCACGGCGTCAGTCTGCCAGCGCCTCGAGAGGCGACCTTGACAGCGGAACCGGCATGCCTACAATGTAGATATGGCTGATCTTCTGGGGGCGTTCGAACAGGCCGTGCTGCTGGCCATCCTTCGACTGGGCGGGGACGCCTACGGACGGGCCATCCTGCACGAGGCTCAAGAGTCGCTCAGACGCGACGTGTCTGCCGGGGCGGTCTACACCACCCTCGACCGGCTCGAGAAGCGTGGCCTTCTCCGTTCGAGGCTGGCGGAAGGCACGCCCGTCCGCGGAGGGCGGCCACGCCGCTACTACGCTGTTGCGGCCGAAGGGATACGCGCCCTCAACGACGCCCACCAGACACTGAGTGACATGTGGGGGAGCATCCAATGGCCGGCAAAGGCCACGCGATAGACGAGCCGGCGGGAGTGCCTCCCCGATGGGTCGAGATCGTCCTCGAGCGAATCCTGGCCGATGCAGATGGGCAGACCGTGACCGGGGATCTACGTGAGGAATACGCCGAGGCCATCCTCCCGTGCATGGGTCGGCTCAGAGCCGATCTCTGGTACTTGCGCCAGGTGCTGAGTCTGGCGCCACGAGGTGTGTCGCGGCAGAGCGGCATGCGAGAAGGCCTGTTCTTCGCCTCCGTGGCCACCTTCGGCTGCGGCTGCTGGTTGGCCGTCATGGAATGCCTGCTGCGGCATCCCGGCTACCTCCTGCGCTCCGCTGTGGACGCTTCGATCGCGCTCGTCCCACTCGCCACCATCGTGGTGCTCTTCCTGAATCTCGGCATTCGCGCCGAGCGATGGCTCTGGGCGGGTGCCCTCGCGCTTCTCGGCGTTGCCGTTCGGGCCCTGGTGCACGACGTGCGCTCCACTCACTTCGAGGGGTTCGTTGTGCTGATCTTTCTGGCGCTCGCGCTGCAGGGCGTCTTCATGCTCTTGTCCCTCGGCAGAGCGGGCCCTCGTCTGTTGGCGGGCGGAGGTGGAGGACCCCGTTGACGCAGACGGTGAACCCTCGCCTCGAGCTGTTCTTCCTCTTCTCTGTCCTGGTCTCGGTGATCTGTCTGCTCACAACCGTCGTGCTGACAGCCCTGAGACGGCACGCTGCCGCGAAGCGTTCGTTGAAGATTCTCGGGGTGGGCTGGGCCCTGTATCTCTCGATCGTCCTGCTCGTGGCCGCCGCCACACCTCAGCGAGTCGTCCCCGTGGATCAAGACCTCTGCTTCGACGAGCTGTGCTTCGCTGTGGTCAACGCCCAGACGGCCCCCGAATTGGGTCCGGGCAGCCAGCCCCTGCGGGCCAAAGGCCTCTTCTACATCGTCACCGTGCGCGCGAGCAGCCATGCCCGCGGCCGAGCCCAGAGCGAGCAAGGCCTCCATGCCCAGCTCTGGTCGCCGCGCCGTCGATACCAGGTCTCGCCCGCTGGACAAAGGGCCTGGAATGGGACACACGCCGAGAACGTGCCGCTGACCACTCGTCTGCGGCCCGGCCAGAGTGTGCTCAGCGATCAGGTATTCGACGTAGACGGACCCGCCGAAGGTCTTGGCCTGGTCCTGAGCAACGGGTTCACGCCGGGCTACTTCGTGATCGGAGAGTCCCCGCTCCTCCACGAGCCGACGATCTTGCGCCTGTCTCGATGACAGCTCCCTCCGGCCGACCGTCCATGACTCACGGCTCGAGTCCGGCCATCGGCCAGCCGCTATGGGCCTGGCGGAGATCCGGCCTCAGCGAGACGGCAGCGGGCATGGGTGTAACATGGCTGCGCTGGCGGCAGACCGCCAAGGTGCGATCCGTGCCAAGGAGCTTCTGATGTCACCTCTTCGACGACACGACGTACGGCTGAGGCCCGCGACGAGAGACGAGATCAAAGCGGTGTGGGACGACCGCTGGCACGGTCTGGTGGTAGGCCTCAACACCAACTACACACCCGCGGACGTGGAGGGTCTGGCGCTCGTCGACCACCTCGACGACGTCGTTGGGCTGGTCACCTACCACGTCGACTGGACGTCGGGCCAGATCGTCACCCTCGACACCATCGTCCGTGGGCGTGGCTTCGGCCGCCGGCTGCTCGAGGACGTCGAGAACAAGTTCCACAAGCTCGGCCTCAAACGCGCCTGGGCGCTGATGACCAACGACAACCTCCGTGCGGCGGGCCTCTACCTGTCCAGGGGCTACCGGCTGGTCCGGGTCCACCTCGACGCGGTCGACCAGGTCCGCGAGCACAAGCCGAAGTTGCCGGAGAGGGGCTACGAAGGCATCCCGATCCGCGACCTCTGGGAGTTCGAGAAGATGGGGCCTCTCGGGGTGCCGGTGCCCTGACACACCGGCCGCTCCCAATGACCGCCCTGGGGCGC
>CAZNNH010000010.1:30762-55469 GCA_964574335.1 uncultured Acidobacteriota bacterium
TCGGGGTGCCGGTGCCCTGACACACCGGCCGCTCCCAATGACCGCCCTGGGGCGCAAGAGAAGAGCCTCGAGGAACGTCCATGAGACACTCTCTGCTCGTCCCCACCACCCTGATCCTCCTGACCGGTGCCGCCGCTCCGAGCGCCGCCCAGTCACAGCGGCCGACGGTCTTCAGCGGAGCGCCCACGGCCGACTGGATCGCGCACCCGCAGGCTCCAGCCGACGCGTTTGGGGTCTTCCATTTTCGCCGCGTCTTCGACGTCGGGTCGGTGCCGACCACCTTCACGGTCCACGTCTCTGCTGACAATCGCTATCGCCTCTTCTTGAACGGAGCTCCGATCTCCTCGGGCCCCCAGCGCTCGGACCTGATGCACTGGCGCTACGAGACGATCGACCTCGCCCCCCACCTGCGGGCGGGACGCAACGTCCTGGCCGCGCTGGTGTGGAACTGGGGGGCGGAGCGTCCCGTGGCGCAGTTCAGCCACCAGACGGCCTTCCTGCTGCAGGGCGACGGCCCGGACGAGGCGGTCGTGAACACGGGACCCGAATGGAAGGTGCTCCGGAACGGGGGATACGCTCCCTTGCCTGTCCGGGGCTCCGACGTCGGCGGCTACTACGCGTCGTCGCCCGGCGAGTCGATCGACGGGAGCCTCTACCCGTGGGGTTGGACGGACGTCGACTTCGCGGACGGGGCGTGGCCAGCAGCCTCGGCGGGAGAGGGCTTCGGCGCGAACCGGACCCAGCTCCGGGGCGGCGACCCCTTCGGCGGGGCGGGGAGCTGGCAGCTCGTGCCACGCTCGATTCCCCCGATGGAAGAGACACCGGTTCGGTTCGCGAGGGTGCGGCGGGCCGAAGGGCTCGAGCCCCAGGAGGCCTTCCTGCGCGGCGACGGCGACCTGGTCGTCCCGCCGGCGACGCGGGCCGTTCTGCTGTTGGACCAGGCGCACCTCACCAATGCGTTCGCGGTCCTGGAGACCAGCGGCGGCGCCGGCAGCACGGTGGCCCTCGTCTACGCCGAGGCCCTGAAGGACTCCGAAGGGAACAAGGGGAACCGGAACCAGATCGAGGGCAAGACCATCAGGGGCCTGCGCGACGAGTTCCGGCCCGACGGCGGCGAACGGCGGCGCCTCCAGACGCTCTGGTTCCGGACGTATCGCTACGTCCAGCTCGAGATCGAGACCAGGGACGAGCCGCTGCGCATCCACGACCTGCACGGCACCTTCGTCGCCTATCCCTTCGAGCTCGCCGCCCGCTTCGCGAGCGATCTGCCCTGGCTCGAGGACATGTGGGAGATCAACTGGCGGGGGGCGCGGCTGTGCGCCTGGGAGACCTACTTCGACACCCCGTACTACGAGCAGCTCCAGTACGTGGGCGACACCCGGATCCAGGCCCTGATCACGCTCTACATGAGCGACGACGACCGGCTGGTCCGGCAGGCGATCGAGCACTTCGACCTGTCGCGAATCCCCGAGGGGATCACGGCCAGCCGCTACCCCTCGGACCTCGGCCAGTACATCCCCACCTTCTCGCTCATCTGGGTCGCGATGGTCCACGACTACTGGATGCACCGTGACGATCCCGCTTTCGTCCGGAGCTTCCTGCCCGGGATCCGGGGAGTGCTCGACTGGTTCGGGCGGCGGATCGACGGCACGGGCCTGCTCGGCCCGATCCCGTGGTGGCCCTACGTCGACTGGGCGCCGGAGTGGCAGAGGGGCGTGCCCCCCGGCGGGACCGAGGGACACTCCACCGTGGTCACCCTCCAGTTCGCCTACGCACTGGAGCGAGCCGCCGAGCTGGAGGCGGCGCTCGGGGTCTCGGAGAACGCCTCCACCGACCGGCGCCTCGCCCGCTCGCTGCGGGAGGCGGTGCGCGCCCGCGCCTGGGACGGGGCGCGGGGGCTCTTCCGAGACACCCCGGACCAGGAGAGCTACAGCCAGCAGGCGAACGTGCTCGCCGTCCTCACGAGCACGGTGCCCGAAGAAGAGAAGGCCGGGCTCATGCAGCGTCTGCTCTCCGATGCCACGCTGACCCGCTCCACGTACTACTTCAGCTACTACCAGCTCGAAGCGCTCCGCGAGGCGGGCCTCGGCGACCGCTACATCGAGCAGCTCGAGCCGTGGCGCGGGATGCTGGACCTCGGCCTGACCACGGTCCCGGAGACGCCGGAACCCACCCGCTCCGACTCGCACGCCTGGAGCGCCCACCCCAACTACGGTCTCCTGGCGACGGTCCTCGGCGTGCGGCCGGCCGAGCCGGGCTTCAGGTCGGTTCGGATCGCTCCGCATCTCGGCCCCCTGCAGCGGGCCGAGGGCCGGGTGCCGCACCCGCTGGGGGTGATCGACGTCCGCCTTGCCCGTTCCCAGGATGGCGGGCTCCGCGCCGAGGTGACGCTGCCGCCAGGGCTCGGCGGTGTGCTGGCGTGGAGTGGCAAGGAGATCGCCCTCAGGCCCGGTCGCCAGGATGTCGAGCTCTGAGGCGGGGCGGGTCGAGGGAAGGAAGGAAGCCATGGTGCGGGCGCATGCGGCGATCGCCGGGTTGCCGAGATGGAGCCGGTGCCCTGTCCACCAGCGGGAGAGGAGTCTCATGGGTTCGAGCCAGCAGCCGTTTCCATTCGCTCGTCGGATTGCCGTGAGTGTGTGGATCGTCACGGCATCGATACTCGGTGTCCGCTCTGCGGGAGCTGAGGACGTCGAGGCTCTGTTGCGGGCGATGACGGTGGAGGAGAAGGTCTCGCTTCTGTACGGGGCCACCGATCCGGAGTCGCTGGGGCAGGCGGGGTACATTCCCGGCGTGCCGCATCTCGGGATCCCGCCGCTGCGCCTGACGGACGGGCCGGCCGGGGTCCGCGTCCGAGCGACGGCGACGGCGATGCCGGCGCCGGTGGCCCTTGCCGCGACCTTCGACCCGGGCCGTGCCCGCCGCTTTGGCGAGGTGATCGGTCGGGAGGGTCGGGCGCTCCGGCAGGACGTGCTGCTGTCCCCGATGGTGAACCTCGTCCGCGTGCCGCAGGCGGGGCGGAACTTCGAGACGCTGGGGAGGATCCGGTGCTCGCCAGCCGGCTGGCCGAAGAGGAGCTCGGCGGCATTCAGGGTGCGGGTCTGATTGCCACCATCAAGCACTTCGTCCTCAACAACCAGGAGCGGGAGCGGCGCAGCGTGAATGCGAACGTCGACGAGCAGACGTTGCACGAGCTCTACCTGCCGACGTTCGCAGGTGCGATCCGGGGCGGTGCGGGAGCGGTGATGTGCTCGTACAACCGGGTTCGGGGCAAGTGGGCCTGCGACAGCGCGGAGGTGCTGACCGACATTCTGCGCGGCCAACTGGGCTTTGCCGGCTGGGTGATGACGGACTGGGGCGCCACCCACACCCTTGGCGCCCTGGAGGCGGGGCTGGATCAGGAGATGCCCGGCTCGCGTGGCCGCGACCAGGTGTTTGCGAGCGGGCTGCTCGAGGCGGCCAAGAGCGGTGCCGTGCCGATGGCCGCCGTCGACCAGGCGGCGCGCCGCATCCTGGAGCAGATGGATCGTGTCGGGCTGCTGGGCAAGACGCCGCCGCCGCGTCCGACCCTCGATGTCGAGGCGGATGCTGCGGTGGCGAGGGACGTGGCCCTCGCCGGCGCGGTGCTCCTGAAGAACGAGGACGGGGCCCTGCCTCTGGGACCCGAGGAGCTGGGCTCGCTGGTCCTGATCGGACCCACCGCGAAAGCCCTCCTGGTCGGCGGTGGAGGGAGCTCGAGGGTGATCGGGTTCAAGGAGCGCGAGAAGAGCCCCCTCGCGGCACTGGTCGAGAAGGCGGGTCCCGCTGCGAAGATCACCCACGTCAGCGGTCTCGACCTCGAAGGGGTCGTGGTGCCACCATCCGCTCTCTCCCTCACCGAGAGCTTCGGTGAGGTCGGGACGATCGACTTCACCGGCGCGACCGCCCTGCCGTCCACCGCGAAGCAGGATGCCTACGTCTGGAAAGGGACGCTCAGCGTCCCTCTGGACGGCGAGTACGATCTCATGTTGCAGCACTCGGGTGGCAGCGGATCGCTGTTACTGGACGGCGAGCGGGTCCTGGTGGCGCGCGGGTCTTTCGGGGGCTCGCTGATCGCAACCGCGGACGGCCTGAGGAACAGCAGCACCCGCCTGAGCCTGACCGCCGGCAGCCATGCGTTGGAGCTGAAGGTAGGAGCGCGCGGCTTCGGAGCGGGACCCTACCCGCCCACAGGGCCGATCCAGCTCCGTCTTGCGTGGCTGACGCCGGAGCGTCGGCGGGCCTGCCTCGACGAGGCGGTCGCGGCCGCGCGCGGGGCGCGCGCCGCTGTCGTCTTCGCGTACAACGAGGGGACTGAGGGCCGGGACCGCACGTCGCTCGCGCTCCCCAGCGACCAGGACGCGCTCATCGAGGCGGTGGCCGACGCCTGCAAGGGACGGACGATCGTCGTCCTCAACACCGGCGATCCGGTGCTGATGCCGTGGCTGCCGAAGGTCGACGCCGCGCTGCAGACGTGGTATCCCGGTCAGGAGGGAGGAGACGTCACCGCGGCGCTTCTCCTGGGCGAAGCCAATCCCGGCGGCAAGCTCCCGGTGACCTTCCCGCGGTCCGAGGCGGACCTCCCCACGACGAAGCCCGAGCAGTACCCCGGGGAAGAGACGCCCCATGGGCTCGAGCAGTCGTACTCGGAGGGGATCTTCGTCGGCTACCGCTGGTACGACCAGCGGGGCATCGAGCCGCTGTTCCCGTTTGGCCACGGGCTGTCGTACACGCGGTTCGAGTACTCCGATCTCGCCGTCCGACCATCGGCGGATGGGTTCGACGTCTCGTTCCAGGTGCGCAACGCCGGCGGAGTGAAGGGTGCCGAGGTGCCGCAGGTCTACATCGGCCCGCCGAGCCAGGCTCTGCCGAAGGGGCACGCGGCCGCACCGCAGAAGCTGGTGGGCTTCGAGCGAATCGACCTGGCGCCGGGCGACGCCCGGCGGGTGACGGTGCACGTGGGCGCATCCGAGCTGTCCTACTGGTCGAAGGACGAGCACGGATGGGTTGTCGCCCCCGGCCCCCGGGCGGTCCATGTCGGCTCGTCGTCCCGCGACATCCGGCTCCGAGGCGAGGGCCACCCGGCCGGAGCAAGCGACGGCCCGTAGCCTGACGACGAGAGCGACGTACACTGCGGTGACGGCTTTGGCCCTCTCGCCGCTCATCAACGTCCCCGGCGGATGCCCGCAGGCGGGAGCGTCGTTCGAGACCAGGGGCACGGATGTGACTGCAGATCGCGGCGGCCCCCTGGGGGTTCAAAGCACCATCCGAGACATCCTGCGTCACCCGGCATTCGCCGGTTTCGGTCGTCTCATGCTGCCGTGGGACGACCGTGCCTACGATGAGCACATGCCGTTGACTCGGATCGGCTCGCTCCTTCCGTATCACAGCCACGTCGATCCGGAGACCGTGACGGGCGCTCTCAATCGCATGATCGATGACGCGGACAACGGCAACACCGTGTTCTACCGTTTCTATGCCGAGGCGCAGAGGCGGGAGGAGCCTGCCAGAAGCAATACCGGATTGTTCTTCTTCCGTGGAAGGCCTGGCGCGCCCTTCGCCGTGATCTCCCCGAGCGCCGAGGGATGGGTCTTCGACGCTGTCCGCTTCTGGGAGACGTCTCTACGTCGGCATTCGCCGAAGCCGCGTCCGTAGCCGCTCCCAGTCGCCAGGGTTTCCGACGAGAGACCGAGAGCTGCACGGGTCCCCGGTCCCGCCAGCGGAAGATGATCAGCGGTACGACAGGTCGAGGATCTGCTTCGGGAGCCGTGCCCCCTGCACGTCGATCCGTGCCGCTGCGGCCTCGATCTCGCGGAGGTCGTCGGCCGTCAGCTCGACGGCGGCCGCGCCCAGGTTCTCGTCCAGACGGTGCAGCTTCGTGGTGCCGGGGATCGGGACGATCCACGGTCTGCGGGCGAGCAGCCACGCGATCGCGATCTGCGCCGGAGTCGCCCGCTTGTGCTCGGCGGCCTTCTTCAACAGCTCGACGAGCGCCGTGTTGGCGGCACGGGCCTCGTGCGTGAACCGCGGGAACGAGGCTCGGAAGTCAGCCTTGGCGTCGAACGTCGTCGTCGCGTCGATCTTCCCTGTGAGGAACCCCTGGCCGAGGGGACTCCAGGGAACGAAGCCGATGCCGAGCTCCTCGCAGGTCGACAGGACCTCGGCCTCGGGGTCGCGCGTCCACAGCGAGTACTCGCTCTGCACGGCGGCGACAGGCTGGACGGCGTGCGCCCGGCGGATCGTGCCCGCTGCGGCCTCCGACAGGCCGAAGTGGCGCACCTTGCCGGCCAGGATCAGCTCCTTCACCACATCCGCCACGTCCTCGATCGGCACCTCCGGATCCACGCGGTGCTGGTAGAGGAGGTCGATCCGGTCCGTGCCGAGCCGCTTCAGCATCCCCTCGGTGGCGCGCTTGACGTGCTCGGGGCGGCTGTTGAGACCGGGACGGCGCTCGCCCGTCTCCGGGTCGATGTTCCAGCCGAACTTCGTCGCGATGACGACACGGTCGCGCACAGGTGCGAGCGCCTGCCCCACCAGCTCCTCGTTCGTGAAGGGCCCGTACGCCTCGGCCGTGTCGAAGAACGTCACGCCGCGCTCGACGGCGGCGCGGATGAGCGCGACCCCCTCATCACGCGCCGTGGCCGGCCCGTATCCGTAGTCGAGGCCCATGCATCCGTAGCCGATCTCCGAGACCTCGAGACCCGACCGACCCAGGCTCCGCTTCTTCAGTTCCACTTCTCTTCTCCGATCCGCGTGGGTCGAACGACCCCACCGCTACTTCGCCGGTCGCGTCAGGCCCTGCGCTTCCGCCCTGGTGCCGCTCGTGGCTGGGCGGGCCCACGCCCCCGTGGGCCGGTGGCAAAGGGTGTCGCCGGCTGCAGCACACCACGCCTAACCTGCCGAAGACTTCCTGAGATCTGCTACCAGCCGCTCCCGGATATCGTCGCGCACCCGACGGAAGACAGCCATGCGCTCTTCCTCCGTTCCCTCCGCCACGGCGGGGTCGGCGAAGCCGATGTGTCGCTTCTCCACCGGGCGAGGGAACACCGGACAAGCCTTCTTCGCCGAGTCGCATACGGTGACGACCAGGTCCCAGCTCTCGTCCAGGTACCGATCGACGAGCTCAGGCTGCGTGCCGCTGATGTCGATGCCCTTCTCCGCCATCGCGCGCACGGCCAGCGGGTGCACCTGGGCCGCGGGCCTGGTGCCGGCCGACCGGGCATCCCACGTGTCGGCCAGCTCGTGGTTGATCCAGCCCTCCGCCATCTGCGAGCGGCAGGAATTGCCGGTGCACAGCACCAGGACCCGTCTCTTCGGGTTCACAAGAGACCTCCGGGGTTCTCTGTTGACAGGCTATCGTGGCATACTATATTTCGCAAGACGACGAAATGATTCGATCGAGACTGCACGACGCTGCCGCCATCGCCCACGCCCTTGGCCACACGGCTCGGCTTCGGACAGTGGCCATGCTGCGCACCGGGGAGCTGTGCGTGTGCCAGATCGGCGAGGTCCTCGAGCTGGCGCCGTCCACGGTCTCGGCTCACCTTCGCGAGCTCCGCCAGGCGGGACTGACCTCGGAAAGCAAGCGCGGGCGATGGGTCCATGTTGGCCTGAGCGAGGATCCGGGCGTCCAGCCGTGGATCCACAGCACTCTGGGCATGCTCGACGGCGACAGCCAAGTGGCAGCAGACGGTCACCTGGTGCAGGCCCTGAGGGAAGTGCCCGTGGAGGATCTCTGCCGGCTCGGGTTCAAGGCTGCCAAGGCGAAGCGGGACAGGCGCAGTCGCGCAGGAGGACGCAAAGCCACCCGACCACATGCTCCAGGAGCCGGGAAACATGTGAGGAGGAAGCGACTCCGATGACCAACCCACTGTGGCCACCGAGCGGCTGCCGGCCAAGCCCTCCGAACGCCTCGACGAATGGAGCCAGGGCAAGCGGCGCACCGGTGGCCCATTGCAGGGGAGTGCTCAAGGACGAGGCAGCCAAACGCGGAGGAAGACGATGACCACCAAAGACGGCGGTGTCGCCGGCAGGCTCTCCTTGTTGGATCGCTACCTCACGCTCTGGATCTTCCTCGCGATGGGCGTCGGCGTCGGGGCCGGCTACGTCTTCCCCGGCATCGAGCCCTTCCTGAACAGGTTCAGCGTGGGCGCCACCTCGATCCCCATCGCCATCGGTCTGATCCTCATGATGTACCCGCCGCTGGCCAAGGTGAAGTACGAGGAGATGGGTTCGGTCTTTCGCGATTTCAAGGTGCTCGCCCTTTCGCTGGTGCAGAACTGGGTCGTGGGTCCCCTCCTGATGTTCGGGCTCGCCGTCCTCTTCCTGCACGACAAGCCCGAGTACATGGTGGGCCTGATCATGATTGGCCTGGCCCGCTGCATCGCCATGGTCATTGTCTGGAACGAGCTGGCCAAGGGTGACACCGAGTACTGCGCTGGGCTGGTCGCCTTCAACTCGATCTTCCAGGTGCTGTTCTTCTCGGTCTACGCCTACGTTTTCATCACCGTACTGCCTACCTGGTTCGGCCTCGCGGGCATGGCGGTCACCATCACCATCGGCGAGATCGCCAAGAGCGTCTTCATCTACCTCGGCATCCCGTTCTTGGCCGGGGTGATCACGCGATTCTCGCTGATCAAGCTCAAGGACAAGGAGTGGTATCACACCAAGTTCATCCCGAAGATCAGCCCCATCACGCTCGTCGCCTTGCTCTTCACCATCGTGGTGATGTTCTCGCTCAAGGGTGGGACCATCGTGCAGCTGCCGCTGGACGTGGTGCGCATCGCCATACCCCTGCTCGTCTACTTCGTCTTGATGTTCTTCATCTCCTTCTTCATGAGCAAGAAGGTGGGCGCCACGTACGAGCAGGCGGCGACCCTGTCGTTCACGGCGGCGTCGAACAACTTCGAGTTGGCGATCGCTGTGGCCGTGGGCACCTTCGGCATCCACCACGGTGCGGCCTTCGCGGCGGTGATCGGTCCCCTGGTCGAGGTCCCGGTCTTGATTGGCCTCGTCAACGTCGCCCTCTACCTCCGGCGTAAGTACTTCGCCGCTGGCGACGCCGCGGTGGCTCAAGTGACGACCCAGCCAGCCAAGCCGTGATCGATCGCCCCGATGGGCTGTGTGGAGGCGCCTCTCCCGTTTCGTGGGAACGACAGGGCCCGAGCCAGCGACGCGACCCGCGGAGTGATTCGGCAGCGCGGATTCTGCGTCTCCGCAATCGCCTGAGGGGGCTAGTCTTGTTGGAGCCGGCGCTCGGGATTGAACCGAGGACCTGCTGATTACGAATCAGCTGCTCTACCGCTGAGCTACGCCGGCTCGGGGGGGGACGGTGCGGACTCTGCAGTTTACCGCAGGTGACGCTTCGTGGGAACGCGCCTCGCGCGGTTCCCGGAGGGTCGCGGCGCCGCGCCGAGAGCCCAAGATCCCGCGCCGCCCCGAATGCTAGTTTCTCTTGCAATGATAGCCGGTTAGGTCTAAGCTCCTCAGGTACATTCTCGAATTCCGAGCCTGAGGTGATGGGATGAGGGCTTCTCGCTGGTTGCTCTTGCTGTCCGTTTCGGCTGCCTTGCTGGCCTGCCAGACGCTGGTCGAGGAGATGCCCGCCCAGGAGGAGGATCAGAGCGCCGTGGCGGGGCCGGCTCCGGTCACCCTCGTCCCGCTGCCCATCCAGGTGGTACCGGTCCCCCTGCCCACGGCGGGACCCGGCGCGCCGGCCGGCGACGAGCCCCCGGCCACCGACCCGACTCCCGAGCCCGAGCCCACCGCCACCCCCTGGCCCACCAGCGCCGCCTGCACCCCAGGCACCGGCAACGGCATCAACTGCCCAAAGACCACCCCGGTGTTCCTGGCCGACGTCGACGACGCGATCGACACGTTGGCGCAACGGCATCCGGAGCTGTTCGACTTCAGCGACACCCGCGGCGCCGAGGGCTGGCTGGTGCTGGACCCGATCGCCTATCACGAGGGGGTGGCCGCGATCCTGACCGCGCGCGGGCTGTGCGCCATCTACGACGGCGAGGAGATCGCGGTCAAGGGCGACAACAGCTTCTCGGAGCAGTACGACATCCACCTCTCCACCGGCCACATCCGCCGCGGGGAGGGGAGCTACCAGGCCACCTGCCGGCCCGCCTGGTTCTAGCGCAATCGCCTCAGCACACAGGACTTGTGATCTCCCGGCGCGGCCTTTACTTCGCCCGGGCCATCTGCTAGATTCCGGCTCCGGGCATCGCCTCCGGGCGGTGCGGCCGATCGCTGGCCTCCGGTATCGTTAGCCAGTAGCATCAGCAGGAAGGGCCATGCCGACCGCCGGTCTCAGCTCCGACTTCTTCGCCGCCCACGCCAGCATCCTGGTCTTCCTGCTGGCCGCCGTAGGCTTCCTGGCCGGCGGCCTGATCGCCTGGTGGGTGCTGCGCCCGTCCCGCTTCAGCGAGGAAAAGAACACCACCTACGAGTGCGGCGAGAACCCCCAAGGCTCGGCCTGGATCCAGTTCAACATCCGCTTCTACGTGATCGCCCTCGTCTTCATCATCTTCGACGTCGAGGCGGTCTTCCTGCTCCCCTGGGCAGTGGTCTTCAAGAAGCTCGGCCTCTTCGCCTTCGTCGAGGGACTCGTCTTCATCGCGATCCTGGTGGTGGCCCTCTGCTACGTCTGGCGCAAGGGGGACCTCGAGTGGGTTCGCGCCGAGGACCGCTCCTGAGGTGGGCATGACCGAGATCCAAGGCGTCATCCAGAGCCGCTTCCCCGACAACCTGCTCTTCACCACCGTCGACAACGTCATTAACTGGGCGCGCAAGTCGAGCCTGTGGCCGATGACGTTCGGCCTGGCCTGCTGTGCCATCGAGATGATGGCGGCCGGCGGCACCCGCTACGACTGGGACAGGTTCGGGCTGATCCCGCGGGCCACCCCGCGCCAGAGCGACCTGATGATCGTGGCCGGCACGGTGACCCTGAAGATGGCCACCCGGGTCAAGCGGCTCTACGAGCAGATGGCCGAGCCCAAGTACGTGATCTCCATGGGCTCCTGCGCCAACAACGGCGGCCCCTACTGGAAGCACGGCTACCACGTGCTGAAGGGGGTGGACGAGGTGATCCCGGTGGACGTCTACGTGCCGGGCTGCCCGCCACGGCCCGAGGCCCTGCTCTACGGGATCATGAAGCTGCAGGAGCTGATCCAGGAGGACAAGGTGCTCCGGCGCAGGGGGGCCACGGAGGGTAGCCTGGCGGGCGCCGCGACCGCGGCGGAGCGGGGCAAGTGAGGACCGGCGAGTGATGGACCGCAAGGACATCGCCGACCGTCTCCTGGGCCGCTTCGGCGACAAGGTCTCGTGGGTCGAGGCCGCCGCCGGCGACCCCTGGTTGTTGGTGGACGCCGCCGCGATCCTCGAGGTGGCGGGCTTCGCCAAGGCCGAGCCCGAGCTCTTCTTCGACAACCTGATGTGCCTCTCGGCCGTGGACTACCCGAAGGACGACCCGCCCCGGCTCGAGGTGGTCTACCACCTGCTCTCCTACACCCACGGCCACAGCTTCGTGCTGAAGGCCCACCTGCCGCGGGAGGCTCCGGCCCTGCCGTCGGTCTCCGGCATCTGGCGGGTCGCCGACTGGCACGAGCGCGAGGCCTACGACCTGTTCGGCATCCGCTTCGAGGGCCACCCCGACCTGCGCCGGATCCTGCTGCCCGACGACTGGACCGGACACCCGCTGCTGAAGGACTGGGAGGACCCGGACTTCTACAACGGCATGCACGTCAAGCCCACCGAGCAGATGGCAGAGCGGGCCATGAAGGGCGAGGAGCTGGGGGTGGGGCCGTTCGACGAGACGCCGCCCAACCGCCACGGGGCAGGCGGGGAGTGAGCCGGATGGCCACCGACATCCAGACCGGGTACGGCTGGCAGGCCGAGGACCTCGACACCGACGAGATGATCCTCAACATGGGTCCCCAGCACCCCTCCACCCACGGGGTGCTGCGCCTGGAGCTGCGCACCGACGGCGAGGTCGTCAAAGACGTGCGGGTCCACATCGGCTACCTGCACCGCTGCTTCGAGAAGCACTGCGAGAACGTCGACTATCCCGGCGTCATCCCCTACACCGACCGGATGGACTACGTGGCGGCGATGGGCAACTCGCTCGGCTACGCGCTGGCCGTCGAGAAGCTCTCCGGCATCACCGTCGGCCCCTACGTCCAGACGCTGCGCGTGATCATGGCCGAGCTGCAGCGGATCGCCTCCCACTGCGTGGCGGTGGGCACCTACGGCATGGACCTGGGCGCCTTCACCCCGTTCCTCCACCTGCTGCGGGACCGCGAGAAGATCCTCGACATGTTCGAGTGGACCTGCGGCGCGCGGTTGCTCTACAACTACAACTGGGTGGGCGGCCTCAGCCACGACATCCCCGACGGCTTCGTGAAGGCCTGCCGCGACTTCCTGAAGGAGTTCGACGCCATCACCCACCCGGAGATGATGGAGCTCCTGATCGGCAACAAGATCTTCGTCAAGCGGACCGCCGAGGTGGGCGTCTGCTCCCAGGAGCTGGCCAAGAGCTACGACCTGACCGGGCCCAACCTCCGCGGCAGCGGCCTCCTCCGGGACCTGCGCAAAGACGAGCCCTACTGCGGCTACGAGACCTACGACTTCGACGTCTGCGTGGCCAAGGGCGAGTACGGCCCGCTGGGCTCGTGCTTCGACCGCAACCTGGTCCGGGCCCTGGAGATGGCCGAGAGCGCCAAGATCCTCCGCCAGGCCCTGGACCGGCTGGAGAAGCTCGAGAAAGCCGACGTGCACGAGACGGTGCCCAAGCGCGTCAAGCCCCCCAAGGGCGAGGTCTACTTCCGCTCCGAGGCGCCGCGCGGGCAGCTCGGCTACTTCGTGGTCTCCGACGGCAAGGCGGCCAACCCCTACCGGGTCAAGGTCAAGAGCCCCTGCTTCACCGCCATGAGCGTCTTCCACGAGCTGGCCCGGGGGATGATGATCGCCGACATCATCGCCCTGATCGGCTCGCTCGACGTGGTGCTCGGGGAGATCGACCGGTAATGGACTTCACCTTCGAGCTGATCAAGCGGATCTGGCCTGGCTTCGCCCACCAGCCGATGTGGCTGGTGGTGGGGCTGTCGGCTCTCGTCCCGGCGGCGGTGATTCTGATCTTCATGTCGCTCGGGCCGGTGCTCTACGTCTACGCCGAGCGGAAGATCTCGGGCTTCATGCAGGACCGGCTGGGACCGATGCGGGTGGGGCCCTACGGGTTGCTGCAGACCATCGCCGACACCGTCAAGCTGCTCTTCAAGGAGGCGATCTTCCCCAAGGGTGTCGACCGGCTGCTGTTCGTGCTGGCCCCCTGCCTGGTGGTGATCGGCGCCTTCATGTCCTTCGTGGTGGTCCCCTTCGGCTCACACCTGGTGACCGCCGACCTGAACGTGGGCCTCTTCTACGTGGCCGCCGTCTCCAGCCTGTCGGTGGTGGGCATGATCATGGCGGGCTGGGCCTCCAACAACAAGTACTCGCTGTTCGGGGCGATGCGCTCGGCGGCCCAGATCGTCTCCTACGAGATCCCGGCGGTGATGACGCTGCTGGTGGTGGTGATGATGGTGGGCAGCCTCTCGCTCCAGGAGATCGTGGCCGCCCAGGCGGGCGGGCTGCCATCCTGGTTCCTGTTCCGCTACTTCCCCATCATGCCGGTGGCGTTCCTGGTCTTCTTCACCGCCACCCTGGCCGAGTGTAACCGCACCCCCTTCGACATCCCCGAGGCGGAGAGCGAGCTGGTGGCCGGCTTCCACACTGAGTACAGCGGCTTCTTCTTCGCCATGTTCTTCCTGGCCGAGTACACCGAGATGTTCGTGGTCTCGGCGGTGGCGTCGGTGCTGTTCCTCGGCGGCTGGCAGAGCCCGTTCCCGTGGGAGTGGACGCAGCACGTCGGGCCGGTGGGCTTCGGGCCCTTCTGGCTGATCGCCAAGGCCTGGGGCCTGGTCTTCGTCCACATGTGGCTGCGCTGGACCCTCCCCCGCCTGCGCGTCGACCAGCTCATGCACGTGGCCTGGAAGGTGCTGCTGCCGATCGCCCTCGGGCTGGTGGTTCTGGTGGGCGGCCTGACCGTGTGGGGCCCGACCGCCAACGGCTTCCCTTGGGACGGCTTGGTGGGCTGGCCGATCGTCCTGCTCCTCTTCGCCTACCTGGTCTTCAGCGCGATCGCCGCCTGGCGCTGGCGGTCGCGCCGGCCGCAGGAGCTTCTGCCATGAGGCGCTGGCTACGGGACCTGTGGGACGGCGTCTACACGGTGCTTCAGGGGATGCGCATCACCTGGCGGCACCTGTTCACGTTCTCGGCCACCCTGCAGTACCCCGAGGTGCGCTGGACGCTCCCCCCGAAGAGCCGGATGCGCCTGTTCATGAAGTTCGAGGACTGCATCGGGTGCGGCCAGTGCGCTCGGGCCTGCCCGGTCAACTGCATCACCATCGAGACCGAGAAGCGCCCCAAGGAATCCCAGCCCTGGTTCGCCTCCAACGGCCAGCCGATCCGCCTCGACGTGAAGGTCTTCGACATCGACATGTCGCTGTGCTGCTACTGCAACCTGTGCACGTACCCGTGCCCCACCGAATGCCTCTATATGACCACGGAGTACGAGTTCGCCACCACCGACATCCGCAACCACCTCTACCATTTCGCCAAGCCGAACGCCACGTTCCTGACCGAGAAGCCGGCTCCCAAGCCGCCCGCGGGGGCCCCGCCGTCGCCCACCCCGGCGCCGGCGCCGGCCGAGGGCTAACCCGATGACGACCGAGGCCATCATCTTCTACGCCTTCGCCATCGGGACGGTTGGCGCGGCCGCCGTGGTGGTGCTGGCGCGCAGCCTGATCTACAGCGCCTTCGCCCTGCTGTTCACCTTCTGCGGCGTGGCCGGCCTCTACGTGATGCTGGGCGCGGATTTCCTGGCCGCCACCCAGCTCCTGATCTACGTGGGCGGCATCCTGGTGCTGCTGCTGTTCGGCGTGATGCTGACCCACAAGCTCTACGACCTGGACCTGCGCACCGGCGTGACCCAGTTCTTGCCCAGCGTCGCCGTGGCAATCGGGGTCTTCGTGGTCCTCGCCGCCACCGCCGTGCGCACCGACTGGGCGGTGGCCGACGGTCGGCTCCCGGCCCCCGCCACCGAGGCGATCGGCAAGCTGTTCCTGGGGCGCTACCTGCTCCCCTTCGAGGCCGCCTCGGTGCTGCTGCTGGTGGCCCTGATCGGGGCCGCCATGATCGTCAGGCGGAAGAAGGACGCGTGAGGAGACGATGATCACGCTGCAACACTACCTGGTCGTCTCGGCGGCCCTGTTCTCCCTCGGGATCCTCGGCGTGCTGACCCGCCGCAACGCAGTGAACGTGCTGATGGGGATCGAGCTGATCCTGAACTCCGCCAACATCAACCTGGTGGCCTTCTCCCGCTATGGGGTAGGAACCCTGGACGGGCAGATGTTCGCGATCTTCGTGATCGTCGTCGCCGCCGCCGAGGTGGCCGTGGCCCTGGCCATCGTCCTCACCCTCTACCGCCTGCGCCGGACCCCGAACCTGGACGAGGCGGACATGCTCCGCGGATGAGCTTTGATGCGGTCGGGGACATGACCGGATTCCGAGCTCTCCTTTCGGGGAATCCGGATCGTGTCCCCCGAAAGCCGGGGAATCCGGATCGTGTCCCCGAGACGGGGACGAACGGAGGAGCGGTTAGCTGATGTCGCAGGTTCTCGAGAGCAGTCGGTCGTTCCTGCCGGAGCTGCTGCTGGTGGCGGGACTGCTGCTGGTGGTGCTGGTCGACGCCAGTGGCGTGCGGGGACGGCACGCCGTCACCCGGTGGCTGACGCTTCTGAGCCTGCTGCTGTCGTTCGTCCTCTGCCTGCGCCCCTCGGGACCGACCCGCGAGATCTGGAGCGGGATGCTGGTGCACGATCCGGTCGCCGTCTTCTTCAAGGCGCTCCTGATCCTGGCCGCGTTGCTGGTGGTCCTGATGTTCACCTTCGAGAGCTCGCGCGAGCTCCGGGGTCTGGGACCGGGGGAGTTCCACGCCCTGATGCTGGCGGTGACGGTCTCCTGCCTGATGCTGGCGGCGGCCAACGACCTGGCCATGATCTACCTGGCCCTGGAGATGGTCTCGATCGGCTCCTACGTCCTGGTCGCCTACCTGAAAGGGGACCGCCTCTCCAACGAGGCCTCGCTCAAGTACATCCTGTTCGGGGCGGTGTCGACCGGCGGCATGCTGTACGGCCTCTCGCTGCTGTACGGCGTCACCGGTACCACGGCGCTTCCCGAGATCCGCGACTATCTGGCCGCGGGGGTGGCCGGCCCGACCTGGACCACGGTCTATCTGGCGGCCCTCCTGGTTTTCGCCGGCTTCGGCTTCAAGACCGCGACCGTTCCCTTCCACTTCTGGTGCCCGGACGTCTACCAGGGGGCCCCCACCCCGGTCACGGCCTACCTCTCGGTGGCCCCCAAGGCGGCGGGCTTCGCGGTGATGCTGCGCTTCTTCTCGAGCGGAATGTCCTTCGACAGCGGGGTGACCGAAGGGCTCTCGGCGGTGACCGGCTGGCCACAGATGCTGATGGTCCTCTCGGTCGCCACCATGACGGTGGGCAACATCGCGGCCCTGACCCAGACCAACATGAAGCGGCTGCTCGCCTACTCGTCCATCGCCCACGCCGGCTACATCATGATGGGGGTGGTGGCCCTCTCCGAGAACGGCACCCGGGCCCTGATGATCTACCTGCTGGCCTACCTGGTGATGAACCTGGGCGCCTTCCTGGTGGTCACGTTGGTCCACGCCCAGGACGGGACCTTCGACCTGCGCGACTACCCGGGGCTGTACCGGCGAGCGCCGCTGCTGACCATCGCGATGTCGATCTTCATGCTCTCGCTGATCGGGATCCCCCCGTTCGTGGGCTTCCTGGGGAAGCTCTACGTGTTCGGGGCCATCGTCGAGAAGGGGCCGGGCCTCTACTGGTACGCGTTGGTGGGCGCGATCAACGCGGCGGTGGCCGCCTTCTACTACGCCCGGGTCCTCAAGACCATGATCATCGACGAGGGCAACGAGGACAAGCCTCCCATGCGGCTCCGCCGGCTGGACCTTCTCTGGGTGCTGCTGCTGGCCGCCGCCAACACCCTCCCGCTGTTCGCCTGGAGCGTGATCCACGGCTGGGTGGCCGGCTCGGCCTTGCTCTACGCCCGCATGTGAGGCGGGCCGACGGCGGCGGTCTGATGCGTTATGATCAAGAGCAACCCCGCCCCGAAGCCCCCTGTCGGCGGGCGGCGCGCCCGCGCGGGGTGGGGCATCCCCAGCGCGGGGTAGCAAGAGGCTCGGTCTGATGGGAATCCTGGACGTCTTCAAGGGCAAGCTCGTGGACCCCACCTACCCCGGGGTCCATGCCGGCGGTGACATCATCACCACCACGCTCGACGCGGTGGTCAAGTGGGGACGCAAGTCCTCGCTGTGGCCGATGCCCTTCGGCACCGCCTGCTGCGCCATCGAGTTCATGGCGGTGTCGGCCTCCCACTACGACCTGGCCCGCTTCGGTGCCGAGGTGCTGCGCTTCTCGCCGCGGCAGGCCGACCTGCTTTTCGTGGCCGGCACCATCCCCGACAAGCTGGCGCCGGTGCTGCGCACCATCTACGACCAGATGCCCGAGCCCAAGTGGGTGATCTCGATGGGGGTCTGCGCCTCCTCGGGCGGCTTCTACCGCTCGTACCACGTGATGCAGGGGATCGACGAGATCGTCCCGGTGGATGTCTACGTACCGGGTTGCCCGCCCGCCCCGGAGGGGCTCTTGGCCGCGGTAATGAAGATCCAGGAGAAGATCAAGGCCTCGGAGCAGGCGCGGGCGCCGCAGGGCGCCGAAAGGCTGGGTGCGGCGGGCGAGGGGGCCCGTGATCGCCGGAGCCGGCGCGCCGCCTGGGCCCACGACGACGCGGAGCGGGCCGAGCGGGGGCTGCCTCCGCGGGGTCTCCTCCCCTTCTCCAAGGAAGAGCAGGCCGATGGCTAGCGCCACCGCCCCCACCACGATCTCCGCGCTCGATCGTCCCGCCGCCTCGCGGCTCAAGGAGCGGCTGGGCTCCGGCTTCGTGACCGCCTCGGAGTTCCGCGGCGATCTGGCCATCACCGTGACGCCGGCCGCCTGGGTCGAGGCGGCCCGGCTGCTGCGGGACGACCCCGACCTCGACTTCAAGCTCTTCCTCGACCTGTGCGGGGTCGACCACCTGGATCGGGAGGGCCACGAGACGCGCTACGAGGTGGTGCTCCACGCCTACTCGGTGTCGAAGCGCCACCACGTCCGGCTCAAGACCGGCCTTCCCGAGGAGGCCCCCAGGCTCGCCACCCTGACCGGCGTCTACAAGGGCGCCAACTGGTTCGAGCGCGAGGCGTGGGACCTCTACGGCATCGTCTTCGAGGGGCACCCCAAGCTGACCCGGCTGCTGACCCACAAGGACTTCGTGGGCCACCCGATGCGCAAGGACTATCCCACCGCGATGCGGCACGTCCTCAAGGAGCCGCTGCAGTACCTGCTGGACGTCCCCGAGGGCCAGGAGGGCCTGATCGTCAACATCGGGCCGTCGCACCCGGCGATGCACGGGGCGTTCCGGGTCCAGGCGTTGATGGACGGCGAGACGATCCAAGACGCCGAGGCCGAGCTCGGCTACATGCACCGCAACTTCGAGAAGATGGCCGAGAGCCGGACCTACTGGCAGGTGATCCCCTACACCGACCGGCTCAACTACTGCTCGTCGTTCATGAACGGCCACGGCTGGGCGCTGGCGGTGGAGAAGCTGCTCGGCATCCAGGCGCCGCCGCGGGCCGAGGCGGTGCGGGTGATCCTCTCCGAGCTCTCGCGCATCATGGACCACATCGTCTGCGTGAGCGCGAACCTGGTGGACCTCGGCGCCATCACCCCCTTCTTCGTGATGTTCCGGGCTCGGGAGGACATCTACGACCTTCTCGAGGCCTGCTGCGGGGCCCGCCTCACCGTCTCCTACGTCCGGATCGGCGGCCTGGCCCAGGACGTCCCCGAGGACTTCGTGGCGCGCTGCCACCGGGTGCTGGCCAGCGTCCGCGAGGCCCTGAGGCAGGGGCACCAGCTCCTCACCCGAAACGTCATCTTCGTGCGGCGCTTCCGCGACGTCGGCACCCTCGGCGCCGACGACGCCCTCTCCTACGGCTGGGTGGGCCCCTGCTTGCGCGGCTCCGGCGTCGCCTACGACATCCGCAAGGACCACCCCTACTCGGGCTACGAGCAGTACGACTTCGACGTGCCGGTGGGCACGGTCGGCGACTGCTACGACCGCTACCTGGTGCGGATGGAGGAGATCCAGCAGAGCTGCCGGATCATCGAGCAGGCCCTGGCCAAGCTGCCGGATGGACCCGTCATCGTCGACGACAAGAAGGTGGCGCTGCCCCCCAAGTCGGCGGTGTACGGCAACATCGAAGCCCTCATGAACCACTTCAAGCTGGTCTACGAGGGGATCCTGCCGCCCCCCGGCGAGGTCTACGGCTACACCGAGGCGGCCAACGGCGAGCTCGGCTTCTACATCGTCAGCGATGGTCGCAAGCACCCGTGGCGGGTGAAGGTCCGCCCGCCATGCTTCAACATCTACCAGGCGTTCCCGCAGATGATCAAGGGGGCGCTCCTGGCCGACGTGATGGCGATCATCGGGGGGCTCAACATCATCGCCGGGGAGCTCGACCGCTGATGGCCGAACGGACGGGCGCCGCGCGGGCCTAGGGAAACACGAAGCCATGCCCAAGTGCACCATCAACGGGACCGAGATCGAGGTGGCCCCCGGGACCACGGTGATGCAGGCGGCCGACTCGCTCGGCATCCACATCCCCCACTTCTGCTACCACAAGGACCTGGCGGTGGACGGCAACTGCCGGATGTGCCTGGTCGAGATCGAGAAGATGCCGAAGCTGCAGATCGCCTGCAACACGGTGGTCAGCGACGGCATGGTGGTGCGCACCGACAGCGAGAAGGCCAAGGAGGCCCACCGCACCACCCTCGAGTTCCTGCTCAGCAACCACCCGATCGACTGCCCGGTCTGCGACCAGGCCGGCGAGTGCTACCTTCAGGACCAGTACATGCAGCACGGCCTGCACGACTCGCAGGTCGAGCTGGAGGAGAAGATCCGCAAGCGCAAGGTGGTGGACCTGGGCCCGATCATGCTCGACGCGGAGCGCTGCGTTCTCTGCTCCCGCTGCCTGCGCTTCGAGCGGGAGGTCACCGGCACCAACAGCCTGGAGTTCAGAAACCGCGGCGGCGTCACTCAGATCGCCAGCTTCGAGGACCGGCCGATCGCCCACCATTACGCCGGCAACCTGGCCGACGTCTGCCCGGTGGGGGCCCTGCTCTCCCACGACTTCCGCTTCAAGATGCGGGTCTGGTTCCTGGAGTCGACCCCGTCGGTGTGCCCGGGCTGCTCCACCGGCTGCAACATCTTCATCGACCACCGCGACGGTCAGGCATACCGCCTGCGGCCGCGGCGAAACGCCGAGGTCAACCGGTCCTGGACCTGCGACCCCGGTCGCAGCCTGTACCGGGACCTGACCCGCCCCTCACGGCTGGCAGCCGCTCTGGCGCGAGCTTCGGCCTCGGGCGCGCTCGAGGAGGTGGCGCTTCCAGCCGCCCTCGACCGGATCGCGTCCGCCCTGCGGGAGGCCGGGCCGCGCTCTGCCTTTCTCGCCTCGCCGCAGGCCAGCAACGAGGAGCTGTACGCCTTCCGGCTCCTGGCCGAGGCTTGCGGGGGACGGCTGGACTTCCGTGTCGGCGACCCGCAGGCGAGGGTCCGGGCGCGGGAAGACGAGGTGCTGCAGCGCCTGGACAAGAACCCCAACACCCAGGGCTGCCTCGACCTGGAGATGGGCCGCTCGGACCTGGAAGAGATCCTGGCGGCCTGCCGCGAAGGAGCCATCGACGTGCTGCTGCTGCAGGGCCCGGAGCTGCTGCGCCAGAAGGGCGCCGGTGAGGCGCTCGCCAAGGTAGGCCTGGTGGCCGTGATGGCGAGCCACTCCGGCCCCGAGCTGGAGCGGGCCCAGGTGGTGCTGCCGACCGCCATGTGGGCCGAGACCGACGGCACCTTCACCAACTACGCGCGGCGGGTCCAGCGCTTCCGCCGGGCCTTTGCGGCCCCGGGGGACGCCCGGTCGCGGCTCGAGCTGGTGGCGGAGCTGGGGCGCCGGCTGGAACGGCCTCCGGCTCCGAGCTCGGCGCGTGAGCTGTTCGTGGAGCTGGCCGCCGCGGTCCCCGACTACCAGGGCCTCAGCCACCAGTCGCTGGGCGGCGCCGGCCGGGCGCTGCCGCTTCAGCCGGCCCCTGAGCCGGCCCTCAAACCACGGAGCTAGCGCCATGGCTGCCCGCGTCGTGACCGTCGACCGCAACCTGCCCACCGGCGTGCTGCCCATCCTGCAGGGGCTCTGGCTGACGCTACAGAACTTCGTACGGACCCTGTTCCTGAGGCAGGCGGCGACGATCCAGTTCCCGGAGCAGAAGCGCGTCCATTCGGCCCGCTACCGCGGGATCCACATCCTCACCCAGCGCGAGGACGGCACGCCCAAGTGCGTGGCGTGCTACATGTGCGCCACCGCCTGCCCCGCCGAGTGCATCTACATCGAGGCCGGCGAGCGCCCGGAGAAGCAGATCGAGAAGTACCCCACCCGGTTCGAGATCGACCTGTTGCGCTGCGTCTACTGCGGGTTCTGCGTGGACGCCTGCCCCGAGGAAGCGATCCTGATGAGCCGGGAGAACGATCTGGTGGGCACCTCGCGCGCCGAGCTGATCATCGACCGCGATCGGCTGATGGACCGGGCCAAGCTGGTCGAGCACGGCCCCGGCTATCGCCCCGACGACCACGACGTGCGGCGGCCGGTGCGGATCGCCGCTCTTCTCCGGCTCGAGAAGGAGCACGGGATCGTCCCGGGGATGCCGGGGCGCTGAGGACGCCATGGTGCCGGATCGCGACGCCAGCTCGGGACGGACCATCCAGTACCGCTACCAGTTCCTCTTCGACGACGGCACCCGCCGTTCCTTCCTGATCACCCTCGACCACGCGTCGCTCGAGCTCCTCCAGGACCCACGAGCGGAGTATCCGGCCTGGACCGAGCTCGGCTACAAGCAGTGTCCCAATTGCCCCCTCGACGTCCGCCAGCACCCGCGTTGCCCGGTGGCGGTCCACCTGGTCGACGTGGTGGAGTTCCTGAAGGACCACCTCTCGATCGAGGAGGTGAGCGTGGAGGTCGAGTTCCACGACCGGCGGTACTCGAAGCGCACCTCGCTGCAGCAGGCGGCCAGCTCGCTGATCGGCATCTTCACGGTCACCTCCGGCTGCCCTATCCTCAACAAGCTGCGCCCGATGGTGGACACCCACCTCCCCTTCCAGACCGCCGACGAGTCCACCTATCGCACCATCTCCATGTACCTGATGGCGCAGTACTTCCTGACGCGCCGCGGGCTGGGAGCCGATTGGGAGCTGAAGGACCTGCTGAGCTTCCTGGCCCGGGCACGGGAGACCAACGCCGCCTTCTGCCGGCGTCTCCAGGCGATCGGGATCAAGGACGCGAGCCTGAACGCCCTGTCGAACCTCAACGCGATGGGCGAGATCACCAGCCTCTCGATCGAGACCAGCGACCTTCGACGGCTGGAGAAGATCTTCGCCGAGCACTACCGGGTCTGAAGCCCGGACGGCCGCCTCAGAGCGACCGCGGTCGCGGAAGCTCGAACGGCTTGCCGAACAGGTACCCCTGCCCGTAGCGCATCCCCATGTCCTTGAGCGTCCTCAGCTCCTCCTGGGTCTCGATCCCTTCGGCCACCACCGCGGCGTCGATCCCCTGCCCCATCTCCAGGATGGCCTTCACCACCTGCTGGCTGACCCGCCGCTCGTGCACGTCGCGGACCAGGCTCATGTCGATCTTCAGGTAGCTGACGCCGAGA
Organism: uncultured Acidobacteriota bacterium; assembly: GCA_964574335.1. Taxonomy (GTDB): domain Bacteria; phylum Acidobacteriota; class Vicinamibacteria; order Fen-336; family Fen-336; genus CAZNNH01. The sequence continues at coordinate 53,712 of CAZNNH010000010.1, forward strand.
CGGGCGATGGTCTCGAGTCCCGAGTACCCCTTGCCGACGTCGTCGATGGCGAAGCTGAAGCCCAGCTCCACGAAGCTGTGCATCGCCTCCCGGTAGAGGCCGAGGTTCTCGATAATCTCGCGCTCGGTGATCTCGAGGGTCACCATCCGCGGTGACAGGTTGGGCCCCAGGTAGTCCACCACTCCGCGGCCCATGAAGCTCGGGTCGCGGATGGTCGAAGACACGGTGTTGACGAACAGGCGGCCGGGCCGCCCGAACACCTGCCAGTCCTCGAATCCCTGCCGGCGGCAGCAACGCTCCAGCTCCTCGGTCAGGCCGTATCGGCCGGCCAGGCCGAAGAGGACGCCCGGCGACTGCAGCTCGGTGTTGCGCGGGCCACGGGACAGGGCCTCATACCCCATCACCTGCAGCGACTCCAGCTCGTAGATCGGCTGGAAGACCGTCCACACCTGCTGGTTGAAGATTACGTCCACCAGCCGCTCCCGCTGCTCACGCTCCTGGAGCTGGCACCGGAGGTCGGCGGTCTCCTGCGCGTCGTCGACCAGGCGCAGGATCTGCCGCTCGTCGTTCTCGAGGGGGCTGTACAGCAGGAAGGCGTGCCCCACCTTGACATTGGTCCGCTCCCGCAGGTAGGGGAGGGTGAGGCGGGCGATCCGCGGGCCCACGAAGTCACGCACCCGGTCGGACAGCGTGTGCAGGCTCCTGACCGAGAAGGGCGTGTGTCCCTCGCGGGGGCCGCTCAGGAAGATCACGAAACGCTCGCCGTGCCGGGCGAAGACGTCGTCCTCGCGCACCTTCCCGCGCAGCTCCAGGAGCGTGGAGTCGGCCTGGTCACGCAGCGACCGCAACGCGGCGGCGCCGAAACCCCGCTCGATGCTCCCCAGGGGCGAGAGGTCGACCAGGATGGCGCCCAGCCCGCCCCGGTCGCGGAACATCTCGGCGACCTGCCCCTGGACCTCGTGCAGCGCTCGGATCACCGGCATCTGGACATTCTGCGCAAAGTGGGCCCGATCTCCAAGCCGGCCCGGGACCCGCTCCCGGTGTCATAATGGCGACGTCATCGGTGGGGGACAAAAAGGGGGAGCGCGATGAAGACCTTGTCTGGGCGGCTCGGCAGACTCCTCCCCGCGCTGCTCCTGGCGCTGGGAGCCACCCACCTGGGCGCCCAGGAGATGACCGGCGTCGCCACCGTGTACCTGGCCGACGGCTCGACCGTCCCGCTCCGGGATTGGACCCTCAGCTACGAGTACACGGTGCGCGGCAAGACGACGCCCATGGCCCAGGCCAGGGCCGAGAGCCGGACCGCCCGGGAGCTGTGGCTGGACAAGGACGTCTATCCCCTCGCCGGGAGCCGGCTGCAGCTCCTCTACAAGAAGCAGTCCCCGTTCATCGACAAGATCGCCTACCAGGGCCAGGACAAGAAGAAGGACCTCAAGCCCAAGGCGCCCCACCGCGATCGGCTCGCCCCGGATGCCGACGGCGACCTGCTGGTGGTGCCGCAGAGCCTCGACCTCAGGGGCGAGACCCTGACCGGGACCAAGCGTTCCTTCTGCCTGCTGAGCTACACCGTGCTGGTGGTCTGCTTCTCGGAGCCCTCACAGCAGGTGGTCAAGGTCGAGTTCCAGTAGACTCCCCTTCGGGGGACACGAGGTCGGGTCATGCCGGCCTCGGGGGACACGATCCCGATTTCGTCGGCTTCGGGGCCCCGAAAGGGACGCCCGAGATCGGGTCATGTCCCCTGCGGACGGCCGGATCGCT
>CAZNNH010000010.1:55569-68913 GCA_964574335.1 uncultured Acidobacteriota bacterium
GGGTCATGTCGGCCTCGGGGGACACGATCCCGATTTCGCCGGCTTCGGGGACATGACCGGATTCCCCCGTTGGCCAGGGATTCCGGATCGTGTCCCCGAAAGGGACGCCCGAGATCGGGGTCATGTCGGCCTCGGGGGACACGATCCCGATTCCCCGGTCGGGAGTCAGGAATCGGGTCATGTCCCCTCTTATTGATAGATGGTCCCGGTGTTCACCACCGGCTGGACCTCTCGGTCCCCGCACAGCACCACCAGCAGGTTGCTGACCATGGCCGCCTTGCGCTCCTCGTCCAGCCGCACGTGGGTGCTCCGGTTGAGGTGCTCGAGTGCCATGTCCACCATCCCGACGGCGCCCTCGACGATCTTCTGTCGGGCGGCGATGATCGCCCCCGCCTGCTGGCGGCGGAGCATCGCCGAGGCGATCTCCGGGGCGTAGGCCAGGTGGCTGATCCGGGCCTCGATCACCCTCACGCCGGCCTTGTCGAGACGGGCCTGGATCTCCTCCTTGAGGTCCTTGGCCACCTCGTTGGTGTTGCCTCGGAGCGAGACCTGGTCTTCCTGGTGGGTGTCGTACGGGTAGCGGGTGGCCAGGTTCCGCACCGCTGCCTCGGTCTGCACCTTGACGTAGTTCTCGTAGTCGTCCACCTCGAAGCAGGCTTCGGCGGTGTCGACGACCTTCCACACCACCACCGCCGCGATCTCGATCGGGTTGCCGTCGTTGTCGTTGACCTTCAGCCGGCCGCTCTCGAAGTTGCGCACGCGCAGCGAGATGCTCTGCTTGGTGAGGAAGGGGTTGGCCCATCGCAGCCCGGGCGTCTTGACGGTGCCTCGATACGCCCCGAAGAGCTGCAGCACCCGCCCCTCGTTGGGCGCCACCATGAACAGCCCAAAGATGCAGACGAATACCACCCCCTCGGCGATCCCCCAGCCGACCGCCCAGGCCACGTCCTCCTGCACCAAGGACCGGATCGACGCGTAGCCCGCGAAGAGCAGGAACGCCAGCATCGCCAGAAGCGCCGGGATCCCCGGCAGGGTTCCAACCTCTCTCTCCCGGATCATCGTCCCCTCCAGTCGTATGATATCATCACTATATCACTACGAAATCATGACGGACCCGGTTCCGAGTTGGCGAGGGTTCGTCGGGCGCGGCGCGGATTTCGACGGGGCGGTGGGAGCCGCGGCCTCAGAGCCGGTAGCGGTGGAACAGGTCCGCCTCGAACCCCCACAGCGCCAGGCCTGCCTGGGCCGCCACCAGCAGGGACACCAGGACCAGGCCGGCTCGGCCACGACGGGCCAGACGCTGCGCGCCGCGGGCCGCGCAGATGGCTAACGGAAGGGCCAGAAAGTAGCGGTAGCGGACCTCGACCGGCGAGACCACCGCCAGCAGGAGAAGCGCGGCGCCCGCCGCCAGGGCGGCCAGCAGAGCGCGCTCCAGGTGGCCACCGAGCCGGCGCGGAAGGCCGACGAGGGAAAGCGCCAGCACCGGCAGGCCCCAATCGCGCAGCGCGGAGACGACCTGCCAGCCCAGGGCCCCGATGGCGCCCTGGGAGGCGCCTCGCCCCTGGCCGCCTCCCTCCAGCAGGCGCGGGAGCTGCTCCAGCATCATCGGGACGTAGGCCGCGTAGTACAAGAGCGCCAGGCCCAAGCCGACCCCCAGCGTCGTCAGCACGCGACGGCGGTCCCGCGGCGGCCCCAGCGCCCACAGGGCGCCTCCCCAGGCCGAGACCACGATGCACCCGGACAGGTGCGACGCCGCCGCCAGCGCGGTCAGCACCACCGCCTCGCCACCCCACCGCCGGTTCGAGATCCACCAGGCGAACAGCAGCGTGGTCAGCGACTGGGCGAACACGTTCGAGAGGTTGCCGTAGGAGTGGACGTCGAAGCTGACCGGCTCGAGCTGCAGCAGGACCACGGCCAGCCCGCCCAGCGCGGGTCCGGCGTCCCCCAACGCCACCACCAGGCCCGCCGCCGCCAGCGCCCCCGACAACCCGGCTCCCCACCGGACCAGGGCGATCTCGTCGATTCCCAGCCACTGGAGCGGCGCGAGCAGCCCGTAGAAGACCGCCGGATACGGGATCCGGAAGGGGTGCGCGTGCTGAGTGACGCTGGTGGGGAACAGCTCGCCGGTCGCCACATGGCCGAGCGTGTTGGCGTGGAAGAGGACGTCGCTCACCACCATCACCGGCGCCGTGGCCAGGACCACCTGCACCAGCCAGGCGAGGAGCAGCGCCGGCAGCGCCCACCGTCCGCTGCCGGGGCGGCGCCGCTGGCACCATGCGGCCAGGCCTCCCGAGAGCGCGGCCCCGAGGACCAGCAGGCCGCACAGCGTGGGCGCCCACGGGGAACGCACGACGCCGGCTGGCCCGAGCAGGCAGACGGCCGTCCCGGCCCCCAGAAGACCGGCGACGAGGACCAGGCCGGGTCCGAACATGGCGGCCGCCAAAGCGAATGCGGCGGCCGGGATCACCACCAGGAGGGGGACAGCGCCGCCGGAGCCCCGGCCGGAAGGCCTCACGGTGACGCGCCGAAGCTGGGTCCCGAGGTGACGGCCGTCCCCGGCGATGAAGCCTTCGGTGCGCAGCTCGACCTCAAGGTGGCGCTGGCGAAGGGTGGGCAGCGCGTAGTCGGCCTCGCCCCGATCCGGTGCCAGCACTCCCAGGCGGACGCCACCCGCGTACACGGTCACCGGCGACTGGTGGCCGGCCAGGCGAACCTCGAGCACCGCCGGCCCCAACGGCAGGCGCTCGAAGCGCAGCCGCGCCCGCAGCCGGGTCCAGCGGACCGGCCCTCCTCCAGGCGGCAGCTCCCGCCGCTGGAGACCGCTGGCAAAGGCGTCCTCGCTGCCACGGGCCACGTCGGCGGATGGCGGCGGCCCGTACCCGTCGACGAGGACGCCGGCGACGGAGGCGACCACGACCACGGCGGCGGCAGCGTAGCCGGCGCGAGCGCTCATGCGGGGCAAGGGAGCGCCGCGCTCAACGGGGGACCGAGCGGCCGGCTGGGCGGAGCGCTGCTCCCGATCGGCGGGGTCCAGCCGGCCTTCGGCTGGGCGGCACGGCTACCTCAGGACGCCCTTGTGAGCGCCGGGCGCCGACGGGAACAGCCCGGACACCGGGAAGTCGACATGGTAGGAGTTCTGCAGGGGCAGGGTGAACGAGCCGGCCGAGGTCTCCAGCAACAGCGTGCCGCCGAACTCCACCGCCCCTTGGTCGCCACCCGCGGGGTTGTGGCAGTTGCCGGCCTGGGTGGTGACCCGTAGGGTGGTGAAGCCGCCGGCGCCCACGCTGTTCGGCGCGAAAGGCAGGCCCTCGAGCGGGTAGGTCTCGCCCACGGTGTCGTTCGTGTTCTCGACCGCCGTGATCGTGATGTTGATGGTGGCCGAGCTGATGGTGGCGGTGCGGCAGCTATTGTTGCTGACGTTCACGGCAGCTCCGAGGTCGAGCGCCTGGCCGTCGGCTCCCACCGGGCAGGCCACCACGGCGGGCTCGAAGCGGGCGCCGCTGAACACCAGCGTCCCGTTGGGGTTCACGTTGTGGTTGGCGTCGTCGCAGTCGCCCTGGTTCTCCGAGAAGCCGTCGCCGTCGTTGTCCACGGCCCTCGGATCCTGCTGCGGCTGGCTGCTGCTGTGGCTATCGTTGCTGTCGTCGCCACCTCCGCCAGCGGCGGCCACGCCCACTCCGGCCAGCGCCACACCGCCGGCCGCGATCCCGACGATGGCGGCCGTCGAGAGCCCGCCCGCCGCCACCGCAGCCCCACCCGCCGCGGCGCCGCCGCCGGTCCCCGCACCGGTGCCAGCGGGGGCTCCGGAGGCCGTCCCCGAGCTGCCGCTGCCGGCGCCCGTGACGGCCTCGCCAGCGCCGCTGGCCACGCCCTCACCGGTGGTGGCCACCGCCGCTCCGGCTGCCGGGGCGGGAGCGCCAGCCACCACCCCGAGCGGGGCGAACCCGGCGGGGACCGCGGGCGCACCCGCCGCACCGCCCACCGCCACCGTGGCCGAGCTCACCACGCCGGCGGCGGCGAGGTTGCCGCAGTCCTCGGACACGATCGGCGCGAAGTCGGCCGAGCGCCCCTCGGTGAGCTGCTTGTCCGCCGCGTCGATGTAGTACTCGATCTTCTTGGTGGCGGCCGACGGCTTCGGCAGCACACCGGCGTAGCACCCGCCCTCCGGCGACATCTCCACGAAGTACCAGTCCTCCGTCCCCGCCGCGCGGAAGTTGATGCGCACCCGGGCGACCTCGGCGGTCGCCACCACGCAGGCATCGAGACGCGGATACTGGTTGGCCAGCAGGCAGGACGGGGCGTCGTGAACGATGCCCACCGCCTGCGCCCGCAGCGCCCCGGGGGTCAGAAGAAGCGTGGCCCAAAGGCCCGCGCTCGAGACTAGTGTCGAGACGGATCGCCGGCGTGACATGGTCCCCTCCTCGCGCTTCGTTGTGCGACCCTACGCTGGCCCGCAGGGGGGTGTCAACCCGGATCGAGGGTTGGTCCTACTTGTCGAACCTCAAGCCGACATGGAAGCGCTGCCCTACCGCCCGCACCCACCGCACCTCCCCGGTCGAGGGCTCCCGCTCGGCGCCGCCCAGCCTCAGGGGGGCTCCGCCACCCTCTCCTCCTTTCCCGGGCCGCGAGACGAAACCTCATCCCCCAGCCCCGCGGTCGGGGTCCACCCGTCCTTCGAGCAGCCGCTCCACCGCCTTCGCCAGCTCGGCCAACGGCGTCGGCTTGTGCAGCACCAGGTCGGCGCCACGGCGTCTGGCCTCGATCTCGATCTGCCGGGTCCCGTATGCCGTGAGCAGCAGGGTCCTGGTATGGGGGCAGCGAGCCCGAACCTGCTCGAGGACCTCGAGGCCCTGGGTGTCCCCCAGGCCGCCGAGGCGCAGGTCGACGATGGCCACGTCGGGACAGGCACGTTCGAGCGGGCTGATGGCGCCGGCCAGGTCGGCGGCGCTCTCGATCGAGAAGCCTCGGGCCCTGAAGAAGCGTCTGATCGCGAACAGGATCGTCGCCTCGTCGTCGACGATCAGCAGGCTTCGGGGAGGTTGCGGTGTCTCCGGCACGATGGCCACCTCGAGAGTCTAGCCGACGTCGATCACTCGCCGAGAAGGCCCTTGATCTTGGCCAGCAGCTCAAGGCCATTGATGGGCTTGGTGAGATAGTCGTTGGCGCCCGCGCCGAAGCCCAGCTCCATGTTCTCGGCCTCGCCCCGGGTTGTCACCATGATCACCGGGATCTCCTTGGTGGCGGGGTCGGCGCGCAGGCGCCGGCAGGCCTCGAACCCGTCGACCTTGGGCATGACGACGTCCATCAGGATCAGGTCGGGCCGCTCGTTCTGGGCCAGCGCCACCGCCTCGGCGCCATCGGCGGCCATCGTCAGCTCGTACGGTCCCTTCTTCAGGATCAGCTTCTCCATCATCAGGATCGTGCTGGAGTCGTCGACCAGGAGGATCTTCTTTGTCATCGGGGTCCCCAGTGGTGTGTTCCGTGTCTCCTCTCCGTTCCCGGCAGGCAGACGAACCTGTCGAACCAGGGTGCAAACGGCCTGCCATTCGGGCGCGCTCGCAACCCGTTGAAGAGCTCAGACATCCTCGAAAAGCAGCCGGTGGTTGGCCGTCTCGAAACCCGGATCGCCCGTCGTGGATACAGGAGAATCGTGGGGCCGCCGCCACGAGCGAACAAACACCAAAAACCGTGGCTGGGCTCTCGAGGCGTCCGCTCGGCCGAAGTTTCTGGAATCATTAGACCCGGGTGATCGGGCAAGTTCAAACTCGGTGCCGCTCGGCGGCATCTCACAGATGTGGGTAGCTGGGCCTTGAGCGAGACGCCGCGTGAGACACGGCCGCCGTTTCCGGTCGCGGTGCCGGACGACCGGCGGCTCGAAGAGCGACCGCTGGTGGACCGAGCCCGGAAGGGGGACCTGGCGGCCTTCGAGGAGCTCTACCGGAAAAACGTGGGCCGAGTCTACGGCCTCTGCCTGCGGCTCTTGGCCAACGCCGCCGAGGCCGAGGAGCTGACCCAGGCGGTGTTCGTTCGTGCCTTCGAGAAGCTGGGAACCTTCCGGGGCGACAGCGCCTTCTTCTCCTGGCTCCACCCGATGGCCACCAACCTGGCCTTCTCGGAGCGGCGCAGCCGGGGACGGCGCGAAGCGCGGATCACGGTCACCGACGACCTGACCAGCTTCGAGGGAGATCGGCCGCTTCCGGCGCCCGGGGCGCGCCTGGACCTGGACCGGGCCATCGCCGCGCTGCCGCCCGGGGCCCGCAAGGTGTTCGTGCTCCACGACGTGGAGGGGTACCGACACGACGAGATCGCCGCCATGACCGGCCTCGCCACCGGCACCAGCAAGGCCCAGCTCCACCGCGCCCGCAGGCTGCTCAGGGAGAAACTCGAGTCATGAAGTGCGAAGAGGTGTTGGGCCGGCTAGACGAGCACGTCGACGGCGAGCTTCACGCCAGCGACGCGCAGATGCTGAACGACCACCTGGCAAGCTGCCCGAGCTGCCGCCAGCAGCAGCAGGGCCTGCGTGAGCTGCTCGACCAGGCCGCTCGGCTGCCCAAGGAGCTGCCGCCGGCGCGGGACCTGTGGCCTGGGATCCTGGGGCGCCTCCAGGCTCGGCCCACGCGGGTCCCGATCCTCCGCCTCCCCTGGCTCCCGGCGCTGGCGGCGGCGGCGCTGCTGGTCGCCGTCTCGTCCGCGGTGACCGCCTTCCTGATGCAAGGCGACAGGAGCGTGCGCCCAGCCGTGGCGACCGCCCCCACGCAGGCGGAGACACCGCAGGTGGTGCCGGCAGCCGTGGAGCAGGCCACCTCGTCCCTGCGTGGTGTCGAAGCCGAGTATGACCGCGCCGCCCAGGCGCTCCTGACCAGCCTCGAGCAGCGCGGCGAGCATCTCTCGCCGGAGACGCTCCGGGTGGTCGACGACAACCTCCGAGCCATCGACGCCGCCCTCGAGCAGGTCCGGCAAGCGTTGGTGAAGGATCCGGGGAATGCCAGCCTGATCCGCATGCTGACCGCCACCCATCAGAAGAAGATCGACGTCCTGCAGCGGGTGGTCCGCCACCGGAGCGCACTGATCGGATGAAGAAGGAGACGGAGTCATGAAGAAGATCATCGGAGCACTCGTCCTGGCGACGGCCCTGGCCCCTGCGGTGGCCAGCGCCCAGCTCAAGGTCGACGAACGGCGTGAGGCCGCACCCAACGCCCGCATCGAGATCGACAACCAGGCCGGCTCGATCCGCGTGATCGGCTGGGACCAGCAAGAGGTGCGGGTCACCGGCACCCTCGGCAAGGGCGCCGAGGGGCTGGACTTCGACGGCAGCCGCGAGCACCTCGAGATCGACGTGGAGTCCGGGAGCCGGGTCCCCTTCAGCGTCGAGTCGGACCTGGAGGTCCATGTCCCCGCCGGCGCCCACCTGGAGATCGAAGGCTTCGCCTCCCAGATCGACGTCTCGAACGTCACCGGTACGGTGGAGGCCTCGACGGTCAACGGGAGCATCAGCGTCGAGGGGAAGGCCAGCAAGGTGAGCGTCGAGACCGTCAACGGCAGCCTGGACATCTCGGGGCCGGCCCGTCAGGTGGAGGCCGACTCGGTCAACGGGGCGGTCACGATCCGCGGTGCCGGCGGCGAGGTCGAGGCCACCACCGTGAACGGGACGCTGACGGTGGAAGGCACGACCTTCAGCCGCGCCTCGCTCGAGACCGTCAACGGCAGCGTCCGCTTCGTGGGCGCGCTGGCACAGACGGCCACGCTGAGCGTGGAGAGCGTGGGCGGCTCGGTCTACCTGGTGCTGCCCAAGGACGTGGCCGCCGATTTCTCGATCTCGACCTTCAGCGGCGACATAGAGAACGACTTCGGGCCCAAGGCCAAGCAGACCAGCCGCTGGACCTCCGAGAAGGAGCTTCGCTTCTCGACCGGCTCCGGGGGAGCCCGGGTGAGCGTCGAGACGCTGAGCGGCACGGTGACGTTGAGCAACAAGTGAGCGGGCCGTCGCCGATCGGACGACCATCTCTCTGGAGGAACGAGCCATGCGTCTTCTTCGCCTATCGTTGATCCTGGCCGCCGCGCTCGCCACCAGCGTCGCCTTCGCCGAGGACTTCCATTGGGAGGGTCGGCTCGGCGCCGGCAAGACCGTCGAGATCAAGGGGGTCAACGGAGGCATCGATGCCCGGGCCGGATCCGGCGACCGGGTCCGGGTCAGCGCCCACAAGAAGGCCCGGAGGAGCGACCCCGATTCGGTCAAGATCGAGGTGGTCGAGCACGACGGCGGCGTCACCGTCTGCGCGGTCTACCCGAGCCAGAGCGGGAAGCCCAACCAGTGTCTGCCCGGCGAGGGCGGGACCCTGGGTGCCAAGGACAACGACGTCAGCGTGCAGTTCACGGTCGAGGTGCCCAAGGGGGCGGGGTTCGTGGGCCGGACCGTCAACGGCGGCATCGAGGCGGACGAGATCCCCGGCGACGTGCGGGCCACGACCGCAAACGGTGGCATCCGCGTCTCCACCTCGGGCTCCGCGCGGTGTGAGACCGTCAACGGCTCGGTCCGCGCCACCCTCGGGGCCGCCCACTGGCAGGGCCCCCTCGACTTCAAGACGGTCAACGGCGGGATCACCGTCGAGCTGCCGTCCGGGGCCGGCGCCGCGGTGCGCGCCAAGACCGTCAACGGCGGGATCGAGACCGACTTCCCCCTGACCGTCAAGGGCAAGCTCAACCGGCACAGCCTGAGCGGCACCATCGGCAACGGCGGCGGCGAGCTCAACCTCGAGACCGTCAACGGCGGCATCCAGCTCCGCAAGTCGTCCTGACCCCCCTCCTCCGGACGGCATCCTCTCGTTTCCGGGGATAATCCGGTCGAGGCCCGCCCGGATGCGAGGGGCAGCCCCTGGGCCCGGCCTCGGATGGAGGAGACATGACGACGACCTTCCTCGTGCTGACGGCCCTGCTGCTCGCCGCGGAGCCTGCGACCCAGGCCTCCCTGGACCTGCCCGCGGCCCGGAAGACCGGGGGGATGCCGCTGATGGAGGCCCTGGCCAAGCGGTCCACCTCGCGCGCCTTCGACACCCGGGAGCTGTCGCAGCAGCAGCTCTCCGACCTGCTCTGGGCGGCCTTCGGCATCAATCGTCCCGACGGCAAGCGCACCGCCCCGTCGGCCATGAACTTCCAGGAGACGGACATCTACGTCCTGCTCCGGCAGGGCGCCTATCGCTACGAGCCGAAGGGACACCACCTCGAGCCGGTCGTCGCCGAGGACATCCGGCGGCTGGGCGGGAGCCAGGAGTTCGTTCGCGACGCCCCCGTGACCCTGGTCTTCGTGGCCGACCTGGCCCGCATGGGCGACACGCCCCGCTCTGAGAAGACCACCTGGGCCGCTATCGCGGTCGGCTGCATCTCCCAGAACGTCTACCTTCACTGCGCCTCGGAGGGCCTGGTGACCGGTGTGCGGGCTTTCATCGACCGCGACGCCCTGGGTGCACGGCTCGGCCTGCGCCCCGACCAGGTGATCCTGGCGGCGCAGTCGGTCGGGTACCCCAAGCCGTAGTCGTCCGCGGCGCCCGAAGTGAATTCGGTCGCCGCTATCAAGCGGGGGGCTACCGCCCCCCGACCGCCCGGACCCGAACGCGGAGGCTCGTCTAGTCCCGGACGTGGGCCGTGCGGCCGGTCGAGCCGCCGCTGTCTCCGTGGCTGTAGCCGCCGCTGCTGGCGGTGCCCGAGCTGCCGGAGTCCGAGCTGGAGCCGCCCTTTCCTCCGGACCCGCCCCAGAAGGAGCCCGAGTGCGGCTGCGGCGACACCCGGGTGTAGCCCTGGCCCTGGACCACCCGACCGTGGGGGGTCGGGGGCGCGTTCGAGCTCGGCGGCAGGACCCAGTAGTCGCAGCAGTAGCCGCAGTCGTAGTCGTAGTCGTACGAGCCGTACAGCAACGGCGTCATGAAGAGCGGGTACCAGGACGCGTACTGGCCCCCGCCCCCGCCGAGGCCAGCGCCCGGGGCGCTCATCCGCTCCGGCGCGCCCAGCCGATCGACCCGGAAGCTGTCCGGGAAGGAGAGGGCCACCATCAGGTCGATGATCGGGGCGGGGACCCGAGCCTCGGCCAGATCGAGCAGCGTGGCGCCTCGCAGCTCGAAGCCGGCGCCGGACTCGACCAGCATCGCCTCGAGCACCTCTGGCCGCACGCGCGAGGCGGCGTCGATGACGTCGGGCACCCGCAGCGGCGCGCCGAGAGACGCCTGGGCCCAGCGGGCCTCGGGCCGGGACGAGGCGGGGTCGGCAAAGCCCGCCGCTTCGGTCTCTTCCTCGCTCACCCGCCGGTACCTCCGGACCAGCAGCCCGCGGCGCGGCCCGGACGAGACAGCCTGCACGTCCACCCAGGCCCCCGAGGCGTCCCCGAAAGCGGCCCCGGACAGCGAGCGCTCGACCTGCTGGTCACAGACGAGCTCGCTGGTCAGGAAGAGCCGCCGGCCATCCTGAGACCACTCGGCGGAGCGCCAGCCGGAGCAGCCGTGCTCGTCGACCGGCCGCCTCACGCCGTCGGCCACCAGGGTCTCGGTCATGACCGACTCCATGTCGGCCAGCGTGGTGATCTGGACCCCATCGACGGCCGCCTTGGAGCTCAGGCAGACGAGCACGTCCGCGGGAGGCTGCTCTTCCTCTTCGTAGCTCTCGGACTGGAGCTCCCAGCAGCCGAGCCAGGGCAGCCAGCGGGTGTCGACCGGCGGGCCGTCGGCCCACGCAGGACGGGACGCACCGCCCGCAACCAGCAGAACCGCCAGGAAGGGGAAGCCAGACAGCCACGCTCGAGTCTTCACGGTCGGCTCCTTTGCGAGTGTCCCGTCCCTCATCATGCCTCAGAACACCAGGTCGATCCCGACGGTGGCCTGGAACCCGGACAAATCGATCGGATCGAACCCGACGAAGTCCTGGCCCAGCTCGGCGTCGGCCCAGAGGTACTCCACCTCCAGGGAGGCGAAGGCCCGCCGGTGGACCTTGATGTCCAGGCCGGCGAAGATGTTGGCGGTCCCCGACCAGCCCTTGGACCGGAACGTGTCCCTGAAGATCGACAGGTCCGCAAAGTCCACGAAGTCACCCTCCTGGACCAGCTCGTACCGGATCACGCCGCCGCCCCCACCCACGTAAGGGGCCACCGAGCCGGGCACCCACGCGAACCGGCTCACCGACCGCCCGCGGGGCTTCAGGTAGACCTTCACACCGACGGTGATCGGGGTCCGGATCAGGCGTGTCTCCTGGAAGATCGGGGCGTCGTCCTGGTCGACGTAGTCACGGAACTCGGAGGTGACCCTCGACTGGGTGTTGTGGACCCGGGCCTGGATCATCAGCCAGGGCAGGGCCTGGTACCCGACGTCGATGCCGAAGGTCGGACCGTCGAAGTCCCGGCGGCCCACCGTGAGCTGCTCCCCGATGAAGTCGTAGAAGTCGCTCCCGGCGCGGGCGAAGCCCCAGCCGCCGCGCAGGCCCACCGAGCCCTTCGGCTCGCCGAACAGGAAATCCGGGGTGCGGGCCGGCTCTTCCTCGGCGGGCGCCCCCGCCGGCAGAAGCAGCAGCACCGCCCAGGCCAGGCCGACCCGGGCCACCACTCGCCACCCAGACGCTCCGCCTCCGTCGATCGGGGTCCTCATGCCGGGGCCTGATGCAGGAATCATGCCTCAATAGGGGACATCCTTCCACAAGTCGGCCACCGTCCTGGAGGCGGGTGGGGGCGGCGGGTGTCCTGGCATGAGATCAGAGGGCGCCCCCAGAGTGGACGGTTTGACGTCCGCTGGCCTGGGCCGTAGGGTGTCGCCGACGGCTCGAAGCGAGATGCCCATCCGTCCCACTCAGGGTCCATGGAAGAGACGGGTCGCCGCGGGGGCGGTGGGCCTCGTAGCCTGCGGGCTGCTCGCCTACGACACGGCCGCGTTCAACGCCGGCTTCAGTCTGGCCGGGCTCGACAGCTTCAGGCGGCTGTGGACCGACCAGGCGCTGGCGATCGAGGCGCACCTTCAGAGGCAGCGCCCACTCACACCCGAGGAGACCGCCGGGCTGCGCGGCAACGGCACCCGCCTCTATCGAAGGGTCCTGGTCGATCGGGCTCGGAAGCGGGGCATCGAGCGCTACCAGTTCTGGCGCACCATCCCCGATCGGCCGTTCCGCGAGGACCGCCGCCAGGTGGAGCCGGAGCCCTTCGACGATCCGGGCCGGGCCTTCCTGCTCGGGCAGGGTTTCCGGCTGCTCGGTGGGGTGGCGCCGGTGCTGGTCCTGTGGCTGGCCCCGCTGCTTTCGGCCCCGCTCCTGCTGTGGATCGTGTGGGAGGGGTTCGAGTCCCGCCACGGGCTGGCGGCCACCCTGTTCGTGCTGCTGCTGGCCTCTTCCCCCTACGTCGTGGAGACGCTGTCCCTGACCCGATACGCCGTGGGCTTCTACCTGGTCGGCGTCCTGGGGCTGGTACCCCTGGCCTTCTATGGCCTGCTGCGGCCGGGAGCGACGCTCCCGGGATTCTGGCTGCGTGTCCTGGTGGCGGGAACCTTCTTCGCGGCCGCCGTCGCCTGCCGCAGCGGCGCGCTGTTCCTGCTCCCCGGCTACGTGGCGCTGTTCCTGGCGAGCCTTCTTCGTCTCCGACCGCGGCCGGGGCATCGTCGTCTCCTTCGCGTGGCGGCCGCCACGGCCGTGGCCACGGCCCTGTTCCTGGGCCCCTATCTCGCCACCCGTGTCCCACGCCGCCACGCGACCTGGGCGGCGCTGTGGGAGGGGTTGGGGGACTTCGACCGTACCAAGGGCCACACATGGACGGACGAGGCCGCGCTCGAGGTGGTGCTGGAGAACGGCGGCCGGGAGCCCGAGCGCGGAGAGTCGCTGGTGGCGGCGTTGTCGGCCCCCGACAACGAAGCGGTCCTGCGACGCCTGGTGGTGACCCACATCCGCGAGGACCCGGCCTGGTTCCTGGGGATCCTGGGGCGACGCCTGCTGGCCACGGTGACGCTGCACCGCCTGTGGCCGTGGGGCCTGCGGGACGGTCTCTGGATGAGGCTGAGCAGCTCGCCCAACGAAGGCTACATGGACAAGTACTACGGCTACACGGCGACGGCCGACTGGATCGGCTTCGGCCCCTGGCAGTGGGAGCTGCCCATCTTGCTGCTGCTCGCCCCCACCACCGCCCTGATCCTGTTGCAGCTCCTCACCCGGCTCGGGCTGGCCCGCTGGCGCGGCGCCGGGGAGACGGGCACGCTGCTCGTCCTGGCCTGCCTGACCCTCGGCACGCTGACTCTGCCGGTGCTGGTGACCACGGCCGGCGCCCAGGAGACCCAGGCCTTCGTCCTTGTCCTCTACTTGGGGTTGGCCTTCCTGGTCGAACGCGTGGTGGCG
>CAZNNH010000010.1:69013-77898 GCA_964574335.1 uncultured Acidobacteriota bacterium
GGGGCCGCCTTGAGCTTCCGCAGCTTCACCTGGTAGAAGGCAACGTCGAAGCTGTTCTGGTGGATGTAGCCACCGAAGCCGACCTGCGCATCCGGGCTCGCGACAAAGGCCTCCCCAGGCTGGTGATCCTCGATCGCGGGCTTGCCTTCGACGTAGACGCTGATGCGGCCCTGCCAGGCCTGGACGAGGAACGAGAGGCGACGCTTGGCCTCGACCCACCCCTGGGCCTCGGGGCGCGCGAAGTGGGGCGCCAGGACCGCCGCCGTCGCACCGGCGGGGTTCCTGATCAGGCGGAGGCTCATCCAGTCGTACTTCTCGAACCCTGGGTGACCGAAGACGACTCCCGCCTGGTACATACCGTTGGTGCTCTCGAGGAACTCGACCTCGCCCTGGATCTCGAAGTCCGGTCCGACCCGGGCGGAGTTGACCAGCAGGATCCCCTTCGAGCCGGTCGAGCCGTGCACCGAGCCGTCTTCCTCCACGCTCCACTGCCCGAGCTCCCGGTCCCAGCCGACGAAGTCCTGGGTGGGGAGGAAGTCGACCCAGCCGCCCTTCTCGAGGTCCAGCTCGAGGGAGACGCGGGCCAGGCTCCGGTCGAAGTAGCGGCGCGCCTCGTCGGTCTGAGCCGAACGGGACGCCCGGAGGAAGAGGGTGCGGGCTTCTTTCTGCCTTCCCTCCTCGAACAACGCTTCCGCCTTCAGCGCCTGGGCGGCGCTGGGGCCCGCCAGCGCCGCGGATCGCATCACGACCCAATCGGCGGGCTCGTCCACGCATGCCACGGCACCGTAGTGGAGGCGGCCCTCCACCGCTTGAATGTGCTGCCAGGCTTGCGGGTAGCGCCCGGCCTTGTACGCGGAGACGGCATAGAGCGACTCCCAGCGGTTGCGGCTGCCGCTCTGGGCCGGCTCGAACAGGTAGCCTTCGAAAAGCTGCGACAGAAGGTCGAACGTCTCGGGTTCATCATAGATGGCCTCGTCGGCGCGCGCGTAGTCCCGATACAGACCGGACGCCGCGAAGCGGGCCACCCCACGCGGATAGGCCACCGTCCGCATGCCTTCGACGGCGCGCTGGAAGAGCAGCGTCACCTCCCGGGAGTCTTTCTCGAGCGTCACCAGGTTCAGGGCGTGGAGGTAGAGCACCAGCGGGTCGGAGCAGCCTAGCTCGAGCAGGTGCTCCGCCTGACGTCGCAGGTCGATCCGGTCAGCGGGGAACCCTGTGACGATCGACTGGGCGGCGCGGATGAACTGCCGCGCGGCGTCGTCCCGGGTCGGGTCTTTGAGACCCACCCTGTCGTAGGACTCGGCCATGTTGCGCTCCAGCCAGGCCCCCAGCAACCTCTTGTCCTCGGCAGACGTCCGGGCGTCGGGTGAGGCGGGGATCGGCTGCGGCGGTATCGGTGTGGCCGAGGCGAAGCCCTCCTCGCCGGCCAGGTCGTCGTCCCCGATGTCGCGACGCTGGAACCAGCCGCAGCTCGCGAGCAGAAGGAGGGGTACGAGCGACACCAGCGCCGCCGTCCGCCGCGATCGAAGCATGGTTCCTCCTGTTCGCCCGCGATCTCGCAGGCCAGCCGATGCCGTGTGGTTGGACCTTACCGGGAAGTGAGCTTAGACGGCGGCCCTTGTCGCTTTCCATGAGCCGGATGATCCAGAGCCGCACAAGGTGGGCGGCTCCCGCGCCAGCCCGTTCGGACCTCGTCTCGTGCGCAGCCGTGGATGCCGGATGTGACCGTGAGACTGTGATACTGTGATTCACATGAGGAACGTTACGGTCTCCCTGCCCGACGATGTCTACCGTCGCGCCCGAATCAAGGCCGCCGAGCGGGACACGTCCTTGAGCGCGCTGGTCCGGGACTACCTGATCGGCCTGGACAGAGGAGAATCCGACTTCGAGCGGCGCAAGCGATTGCAGGAGAAGACCTTGGGGGCCATTGCGCGGTTCCGTGCCGGGGACCGCCTGACCCGGGATCGCCTCCACGAGCGCGATGCGGTTCGTTGACACGAACGTTCTCCTCTACGCGGCAAGCACCGCCCCGGAGGAGGAAGGGAAGGCGCGAGCGGCACGGGAGGTGCTCGAAGCGGACGATCTCGCCCTGTCCGTCCAGGTCCTTCAGGAGTTCTACGTACAGGCCACGAGGCCGACCAAGGCCGAACGGCTGACTCACGAAGAGGCCGCGGCCCTCGTCGAGGCTTTGCTGAGATTCCCGGTGCAGGAGATCACCGTCGACCTGTTGCAGGCCGCGATCGAGGCAAAGGAGCGCTTCCAGCTCTCGTACTGGGACGCCGCGGTCATCGAAGCGGCGCGGCGCCTGGGTTGTGAGGTCGTGCTGACCGAGGACCTCTCGGCCGATCAAGACTACGACGGGATCGGGATCGTGAACCCGTTCGTCGAACCCTCCGCCTCTCGCTGAGCTTCGCTGAACCACCAGGGGCCCTGGCACCTGCGGCTGGGGTCGGAGATCGCGGTAGACTCCCCTCGATGAAGATCGCCGTGGCCGGCAAGGGGGGGGTGGGCAAGACCACGATCGCGGCGGCGCTGTCGCTGCTGCAGGCGCGGGCAGGCCGGCGGGTGCTGGCCGTGGACGCCGATCCCGCCGCCAGCCTGGCCACCGCCCTCGGCATCCCCCCGGAGATCCGCCGCCGGATCGTGCCGATCTCGGAGCAGACCGCCCTGATCGAGGAGCGCACCGGGGCCAAGGTCAAGCAGTACGGCCAGATCTTCAAGCTCAACCCCGACGTCTCCGACATCGCCCGTGACCACGCGGTCGTCCACGACGGGGTGGCGCTGCTGGTGCTCGGGGCGGTCGAGGCCGGCGGCTCGGGGTGCGCCTGCCCCGAGAGCACGCTGGTCCGGGCGCTGGTCTCGGAGCTGGTGCTCCACGACCAGGACTCGTTGGTGATCGACTTCGAGGCCGGCGTCGAGCACCTGGGCCGGGCCACAGCGCGGGGGGTCGACGTGTTGCTGGTGGTCACCGAGCCGGCCCGGATGTCGATCGACTGCGCGGCTCAGGTGATCCGGCTGGCCGGCGAGATCGGGCTTCGAGACGTCCGGGTGGTCGTGAACCGGGTCACCTCGGACGACGACGAGGCCTGGGTTCGCGCCCGCCTCCCGGAACATGAGATCCTGGCCGCCCTTCCCGACTCGCCTGCCGTCCGGAGGGCCGAGCGGGAGGGACAGTCGGTCCTGGACGGCCTGGACGTCGAGACGCAACGGCGCCTCGAGGCCCTGCTGGCGAGGTTGGACCAGAAGGTGAGCCGATGACCGACGTAGGGCACGACAAGTACCAGCGGGTGATCACCGAGATCGACGACCTCGAGGAGCAGATCGAGGCGCTGGCGGCGGCCCACGCGCCGGCCGAGCAGCTCCGCTCGCTGAACCAGCGGCTCGAGGAGCGGATGTACGAGCTGGCGCGCCTGACCGACGGGTGCCAGAAGATCCACGTCAAGCGCGAGGGGTGAGGGCGTAGACAAGGAGTGGTGGTGATGGAGTTCAAGCCGAGGTTCCTGGCAACGGCGGTGGGGAGCATGCCGCACGAGGACCCCGCCCGGGCCGTCGACGTGGCGCTCGAGGCGCTGCCGGAGGCGCCGATCTGGCCCCAGCTCCCCAAGCGGGGGCTCAACGAGCAGATGGAGATCCAGTACTCCGAGGGCCTGCCGCGCCGCGTGATCGACCGCGAGAAGGGGCGCATGTACTTCGACACCTCGGGGGACTACTCGGAGGCCTTCGCCGAGCTCTACGAGGCCTACATGCAGGCGATGGACCCGGACTCGGGGAGCGGGGACTGCTCGGCGCTGGCCATCTCGCCGGACTACGCAGCCGGGATCCCGGCCCTGGAGCAGCGGCTGGCCGCAGCGGGAGAGAAGCGGCCGTTCCTGAAATGTCACACCACGGGACCGTGCTCCTTTGCGCTCTCGATCGTCGACGAGAACAAGCGCGCCCTCTACTACAACGAGGAGTTCCGGGACCTGGTCGTCAAGGCGCTGGCGATGAAGTCGCGCTGGCAGATCCAGCGCCTCAAACCCTACGCGGAGCGGGTGATCTGCTTCGTGGACGAGCCGATCCTGGCCGGCTTCGGCAGCTCCACCTACGTCTCGGTGAGCCGCGAGGACGTGGTGGCCTCGATCGCCGAGGTGATCGAGGCGATCCGGCAGGACGGGGCGATCCCCGGCGTCCACTGCTGCGGCAACACCGAGTGGAGCATCCCCATCGACGCCGGCGCCGACATCATCAGCTTCGACGCCTTCCAGTACGGCGAGACCATCGCCATCTACCCGGAGCACATGCGGCGCCTGCTGGAGGAGGGCCGGGCGCTGGCCTTCGGCCTGGTGCCGACCTCGGCCCAGGTCCGCGAGCAGACCGTCGCCACGCTCTCTGCCCACTACCAGAAGCTGGTCGACCTGCTGGCCGAGAAGAGCGGCCTGCCCAAGGCCCTGATCCACGAGCAGACCCTGGTCACCGGCTCCTGCGGCACCGGTACCCTGTCGGTGGAGGACGCCGAGCGGGTCTTCGCGCTGAGCGGCGAGCTGTCGCGGGCGCTCCGCGCCCAGCACGGCTTCTGAGCCGGTGGCCGGCTTCACCATCGCCGTCACCGGAAAGGGCGGCGTCGGCAAGACCACGATCGCGGCGCTCTGCGTGCTGCGGCTGATCGCACGGGGACGGCGTCCGGTGCTGGCGGTGGACGCCGACCCCAACCGTTGCCTCGACGCCGCCCTGGGAGTGACGGCCACCCGCACCCTGGGCGGGATCCGCGAGGAGGCCCGCGAGCTTTCGGCCCAGGGGCTCTCGGTGGGCGTCTCCAAGCAGGAGCTGCTCGAGCTCAAGATCGCCGAGACGCTGGTCGAGGCCGAGGACTTCGACCTGATCGCCATGGGCCGGCCGGAGGGTCCCGGCTGCTACTGCTACGCCAACAACGTCCTGAAGCAAGTGCTGCTCCAGGTGGCCGAGAGCTACCCCTACGTGGTGATCGACAACGAGGCCGGCCTCGAGAACCTCTCCCGCCGGATCGTCCAGGAGCCGGACCTCTTGGTGATGGTCACCGACCCCTCGGAGCGGGGCTTCGAGACGGTGGCGCGGCTCCACGACCTGGCCCAGGAGATGAAGGTGCGCTACCGGCGGCTCGCCATCGTGGTCAACCGCCTGCGGGCCGACGTCCTTCCCGAGCGGGCCGCCGCCTTGGGCCAGCGCACCGGCGCCAGCCAGCTCGTGGGGATCCCGGAGGACCCTTCCCTCAGCGAGCTGTCGGAGCAAGGGCAGGGCCTGGCTCGGCTGGATGGGACCCGGCCCATCGTGGGACGGATCGACCGGCTGCTGGCCGAGGCTGGACCTGGATGAGGTAGACTGGGGCCCCTGCCGGCCCCGGCAGCCAGCCGGGGCCTGGCCCCGCACGGTCCCTGCTGGAGAGCTACCGTATGCCGAAGCCGAGAGCGGAGCGTCGTCCCGAAGAGCGAGTCACCGATCTGGCCTCGATCGAGGCCCTGCGCAAGGCCGAGCTGGACGGCACCAGCACCTGCTTCAGCCGCGCCGACACCCAGGCGGTGCAATGCGGGTTCGGCACCAAGGGTCTGTGCTGCCGGATCTGCCACATGGGCCCCTGCCGCATCACCAAGACCGTCCCGCTCGGCGTCTGCGGCGCCGACGCCCACACCATCGTGGCCCGTAACTACGTGCGCGAGGTGGTGGGGGGCGCCGCCGCCCACGCCGACCACGGCCGGCGGCTGGTGCTGCTGCTGAAGCGGGTGGCAGAAGGCGATGGCGGCGGCTACGAGATCCGGGACGAGGTGGCGCTGCGCCGCAGCGCCCGCCAGCTCGGGCTCGAGGAGCCGGGAAAGACCAAGCAGGCGGTGGCGTTGCGGCTGGCCGAGCACTGCCTCTCTGAGTACACCCGCCAGGAGGAAGTGCTGTACGGCCTCGGGCTGGCGCCGGCCCGGCGGCAGGCGGTCTGGAAGAGGCACGAGGTCGAGCCTCTGGGCATCGACCGGATGCTGGTGGAGTCGATGCACCGCACCACCATGGGCGTCGACCACGACTACCAGCACCTGCTCCGGCACGCCCTGCGCACCGCCCTGGCCGACGGGTGGGGTGGCTCGCGCTACGCCACCATGGTCAGCGACATCCTCTTCGGCAGCCCGCGGCCGGTGCGCAGTCAGGTCAACCTGGGGGTGCTGGGCGCGCGCACCGTCAACATTCTGGTCCACGGCCACGAGCCGGCGCTCTCCGAGATGCTGGCGCTGGTGGTGCGCGACCCGGAGGTCCTGGCGGCGGCCAAGGCGGTCGGGGCCGACGGCATCACCCTGGCCGGTATCTGCTGCACCGCCAACGAGGTGCTGATGCGCCACGGCATCCCGGTAGCCGGCAACTTCCTGCAGCAGGAGCTGGCCATCGTCACCGGCGCGGTGGAGATGATGATCATCGACGTGCAGTGCTGCATGCCCAGCCTGCCCCAGGTGGCCGCCGCCTACCACACCGAGATCGTGGCCACCAGCGAGATCGCCCAGACCACCGGGGCCACCCACCAGGTCTTCCGGGAGGACGACGCCTGCCTGGGCGCCAAGGCGCTGGTGCTGCGGGCCATCGAGCGCTACCCGAAGCGGGACCCCGGCAAGGTGGCGATCCCCAGCCACACCAGCCCGCTGGTGGGCGGCTTCAGCGTCGAGGCCATCAAGTACATGCTGGGGGGGCGCTACCGGGCCTCCTTCCGCCCGCTGAACGACGCCATCATCCAGGGGCGGATCAAGGGGGTGTGCGGCATCGTCGGCTGCAGCAACCCCAAGGTCCGGATGGACGACTTCACCACCACCTTGACCCGCGAGCTGCTGCGCCAGAACGTGCTGGTGCTCAAGACCGGCTGCGCCGCCATCGCCTCGGGCAAGGCCGGCCTGCTGCGGCCCGAGGCGGCCTTCGCCGACGCCGGCCCCGGCCTGCGCGAGGTCTGCGAGGCGGTGGGGATGCCGCCGGTGCTGCACATGGGGAGCTGCGTCGACAACTCCCGGATCCTCGAGGCCGCCACCGAGGTGGTGGCGGAAGGGGGCCTGGGCGAGGACCTCTCGGACGTGCCGGCGGTGGGGGTGGCGCCGGAGTGGATGAGCGAGAAGGCGGTGGCCATCGGCTGCTACTTCGTCGCCTCCGGCATCGACGTGGTGCTCGGCCATCCCTTCCACATCGAGGGCTCGGAAGAGGTCAGCCGCTTCCTGAGCCAGGGAGCGGCCGAGCTGTTCGGGGCCTCGTTCCATGTCCACCCCGAGCCGCACGACGCCGCCACCAAGGTCCTGGCCCTGCTGGACGCCCGGCGCGAGCGGCTGGGGATCAACAAGCGCGCCGAGCGCAAGCTGATGGACATGAGGGACCGGCGGGAGCTCCATGTCTAAGCTGATCTGCGCCAGCGCCATCGACGGCGCCGCCTCGTGGGTGGCCCAGGCCGACGCCAAGCTGGCCGAGGCCGTCGGGCAGAGGGGCGAGGACCAGGTGGTCGGCTTCCCCGACACCGCCTACTTCCTCCCCATCACCTACTCGCTGACCGGTCAGAAGGTGAGGACGCTCGCCGACTGCCGGCAGGTGCTGCGCCACGCCAAGGAGCTGCTCCCCCGGCGCCCCGACGAGAGCACGTGGCTCCCCTACCTGGGCGGCGCCCTCGACGCCGGCGCCGCGGCTCTGTTCGCCTGCGAGGTCCTGGAGGCCTGCAAGTACCTGATCGGACCGACGCCCAAGGAAGGGATCTGGCTGGGCGCCGCCTCGGACGTGATCATCCGCGAGCGCGGCATCGAGTTCGTGGACGGCACCGCCCCCGGCTTCGCCGCCGTCACCGGGGCCGCCCCCTCGACCGAGATCGCGGTCCGGATCGCCCGCGAGCTGCAGGAGAAGAACCTCTACGTCTTCATGGCCGGCACCACCAACGGCACCCAGTTCGCCGAGCAGCTCGCCGAGGCCGGCGTCCAGCTCGGCTGGGAGACCCGGCTGGTCCCGTTCGGGCGCGACGTCTCGGCCCTCGTCTACGCCCTCGGCTTCGCCAACCGGGTGGCGCTGTCGTTCGGCAACGTGGCCCCCGCCGACTTCGAGGCCAACCTCCGCTACAACAAGAACCGCGTCTTCGCCTTCGTGCTGGCCCTCGGCGAGGTCTGCCCGCTCAAGTACGCGGCCGCCGCCGGCGCCATCAACTACGGCTTCCCGGTGATCGCCGACACCGACATCCCCGAGATCCTGCCCACCGGCGTCTGCACCTACGAGCACGTGGTCTCCCAGGTCCCCCACGAGAGGATGGTGGAGAAGGCGCTCGAGGTGCGCGGGTGCAAGGTGCGGGTCACCGAGGTGCCGGTGCCCGTCCCCTACGGCCCGGCCTTCGAGGGGGAGCGGATCCGCAAGTCCGAGATGCACGCCGAGTTCGGCGGCAACCGCACCACCGCTTTCGAGTTCGCCACCTCGGTGGAGCTCTCCGAGATCGACGACGGCGAGATCGTCCTGATCGGCCCCGACATCGACCAGGGCGAGGCACCGGTCACGCTGCCGCTCGGGATCTGGGTGGAGGTGGCCGGGCGCAAGATGCAGGCCGACTTCGAGCCGATCCTGGAGCGCCAGATCCACCACTTCCTGAACGCTGCCTCCGGCCTGTGGCACATGGGCCAGCGCGACATCGTCTGGACCCGCGTCTCCAAGGAGGCCTTCCAGAAGGGGCTGCGGCTGCGCCACTACGGGGAGGTCCTCCACGCCCGGCTGCTGGCCGACTACCCGGCCATCGTCGACAAGGTCAAGGTCACGCTGATCACCGACGCCGCCGAGGTGGAGCGGCGCATCGGCATCGCCCGCAAGGTCTACGACGAGCGCAACCGGCGGCTCGAGACCATGACCGACGAGTCGGTCGACACCTTCTACTCGTGCCTGCTGTGCCAGTCGTTCGC